>NZ_FVZN01000014.1:0-335430 GCF_900168685.1 Solibacillus isronensis
TCGCGGGGTGGAGCAGTGGTAGCTCGTCGGGCTCATAACCCGAAGGTCGCAGGTTCAAGTCCTGCCCCCGCAACCAAATGGTCCCGTGGTGTAGCGGTTAACATGCCTGCCTGTCACGCAGGAGATCGCCGGTTCGATCCCGGTCGGGACCGCCATTTGTGGGTTTGTAGCTCAGTTGGTAGAGCATTAGATTGAAGCTCTAAGTGTCGGCGGTTCGATTCCGTCCAAACCCACCATATGCGGGTGTAGTTTAGTGGTAAAACCTCAGCCTTCCAAGCTGATGTTGTCGGTTCGATTCCGATCACCCGCTCCAGTTTTTAAATAGGGCCTATAGCTCAGCTGGTTAGAGCGCACGCCTGATAAGCGTGAGGTCGATGGTTCGAGTCCATTTAGGCCCACCATATATAATTATTCCGAAGTAGCTCAGTTGGTAGAGCATCCGGCTGTTAACCGGCAGGTCGCAGGTTCGAGTCCTGCCTTCGGAGCCATGGCCCGTTGGTCAAGTGGTTAAGACACCGCCCTTTCACGGCGGTAACACGGGTTCGAATCCCGTACGGGTCATTTCTAAGCATGTAGCAGAAGCTGCATGCTTTTTTTATTTGTAAAGGATTTTAAATTTCTTATAGTCCGTAGTCCTTCTTGAAATAGAATATTAGTTTAACGATATAGAGGTTGTTGTGAAAAAGGGGAGAAGCGACAAATCCCAACTATAATTTTGAGTGGTCATGAAAAGGATGAACAATCCATTACTACCAAAAAGATAATTTAAATACTATTCAAAAATAACTTTCTTTCTTTATTAAAAAATCTATAATAAATAAGGGAGGTTAGAAAATGAAAAAAGTATTTAGTCTATTATTAGTGTTTCTTCTAATTATATCCTCGATGTTATATGCTACACCAACAAGTGCGGAACAAGTGTTTACCGATGTATCGCCAAAGCATAGTAACTATCAGGATATAGCTTTTTTATTGGATAAAGGTATTATTAGCGCCGATAAAAAGATATACGGTGTAAAGGACATTGTGACACGCGAAGAAGTGGCTGTCATGGTCGCAAAGGCTGTTGGTCTTGACGGCACACAGCGAGCTACGAAGTTTAAAGATGTTCCGAAGTCTCATAAAAACAGCGGGTATATTCAATCAGCTGTGGAAGCCGGTATCATTAACGGCTATACGGATGGTACATTTAAGCCGACGACAAAAGTGACACGTGGTCATATGGCTGCATTTATTGCACGTGCATTTGATTTACCGAATGGCACGAAAACCTTTAAAGATGTGAAAAAAGGGCATACGGCATATGAAGCAGTGAGCCAATTAGCTGCAGCCAATATTACAACTGGTTATGAGGATGGTACATTTAAGCCTGCGAATAATTTAACGCGTGCTCATATTTCTGCATTTTTAGCACGTGCAGTGAAATATCAGGAAGGTTTAGGCTCAACATCTTCTAAATTGAACGTACACTTTTTAGATGTTGGACAAGGAGACTCGATTTTAGTTCAAGCACCAAATGGAAAAACAATGCTTATTGATGCAGGGACGAAAGAATACGGCAGCACGGTTGTTGCTTATTTAAAATCTAAAAATGTGAAGAAGCTTGATTACGTAGTAGCAACACATCCAGATGCCGATCATATCGGTGGATTAGCTGCAGTACTGGAAAGCTTTACGGTTGGCGAGTTTATTAACAGCGGGAAAGTCCATACAACGGTAACATATGAAAATTTACTGCAGATGGTAGTCGATAAAAAAATTCCTTATACAGAGCCGAAAGCGGGAGACTTGATTTCATTGGATTCAAATGTGAAAACTCAAGTTTTAGCTGTCAATGCACAAGCAAGTGATATGAATGATGCTTCCATCGTATTAAAACTGACGTATCAAAATATGTCTTTCTTATTGATGGGCGATGCGGATGCAGGAATCGAAGAGCAAATTGCGAAGAAATATGATGTTTCCGCAACGATTTTAAAAGCGGGTCATCACGGTTCAAGTTCAAGTAGTTCGCTTGGATTTTTACAAGAAGTAAATCCGAAAGCGGTTATTTTAAGTTATGAAGAAGGCAACAGCTATGGCCATCCTCATAAAGAAGTGCTTTCAAACATTAAAACGGTTGGTACAAAAGCTTACGCAACTGCACAGGATGGAACAATTGTTGTGACAACGAACGGTCAATCCTACTCTATTAGTGCGAAAGAGTTCATCGTGCCGAATACGACACCTGAAAATCCAAAAGGTGATGTGAATTCTGGGACATATGTCATTCCAGGAGCACCGACTGCATTTAAAAACTGTACAGAAATGCGGGTTTATTATCCGAAAGGTGTCAGCTCATCGCATCCTGCTTACGCAACAGCAAGAGACGGCGATAAAGATGGCTGGGCTTGTGAATTATAATATACGTGAAGCAGCTTAAGTGATATTTACTTAAGCTGTTTTTTTATTGGGCGTTTTTATTAGAACAATGGTGCGGGATATTAGAAGAATTTGAGGCGATATTAGAAGAAATCAGAAGGGTATTAGAAGTTGCGCCGGTTTCATCTATTTTTTAATCTCGTATGCGGTTGAATTCGCGAAGCTGTAATGCGATCAGGTTTTTATTAGAACAATTGGACCGGATATTAGAAAAAGTTCGAGAGATATTAGCTAATCAAAAGGGGATATTAGAACAAAGCGGATACTTATTAGCACAACTCACAGTTATATTAGAAAATTGCAACTTTATTAGAATAAATAAAATTATATTAGAACATTCTTGAACATATTAGAACACTGCGACCAACCTTAAAAAGTGTATACCGTTAAGCAAAGGGGGAGAACAAATTAAATGAAAAAACGAAACACCAGCAGCCACGGCCGGTGTTTCGTTTTTTATTACATTCTATATTACTGAACACGGGCGAACCCAAATCCTGAAGCGTAGTCATCGCCTGTAGCGGCACCGTATCCGCCTTTAATATCTACAGCTTTTGCGCGTGTTTGTAAGTTTGAGCGCAGTTGCGTGTGAGACCAAGACGGGTTTTGAGCCCAGATTTTTGCTGCTAAACCTGAAACGTGAGGTGTAGCCATCGATGTTCCGCTAATTGTATTGTAGCCACCGTTATACCATGTAGAATAAATTGCTGAACCGGGAGCTGAAATTTCAATATCACCTTGCTGTATAACATAATCGCCATCCGTTGAAGCATACCCGCGTGAAGAGTAGTCAGCTACACGGTAAGTTCCGTTTTGCTGTACATTTTCTAATGCTGCTACAGCAATAGCATTCGGTAATGCTCCCGGATAGCCAATTGTTCCTTGTGCATAACCTGAGTTACCGGCTGCCGCAACAATAAGTACGCCTTTACTGTATGCATAATTGACAGCACTTGAAATTAGGCTGTTGTTCGCTGAAGAACCTAATGACATGTTGATGATTGTTTTTGTACCAGTAGATGTTGCTTGATCAGCAGCATGGCGGATCGCAGCAGCAATATCATCCGAGTAGCCAGAACCGCTGTCTGTTAATACTTTGTATGCCCAAAGATCTGCATCTGGAGCAATACCATAAACACCGCCTCGGTCGCTTCCGCCATCAGCCAGTGCTGACCCGGCAACATGCGTACCATGACCGTTTCTATCAGTACAGCTATTATTTACAACGGCTGTCGCTGTCGTAAAGTCTTTACATTGCTCCACAGTATTGGCAAGGTCAGGATGGGAAGTGTTAACTCCTGTATCAAATACAGCGATATTTACGCCGCTTCCTCCAGATGTAGATGTTAATGAACTATTATTATAAATCGCTTTAATTCCCCATGGTACTTGCTGGGAAGCTCTTGCGTAAGCAGATGCATCCGGTGTTCTTTCTTCTGTTGTAAAATCCTCGCCCAATTCCAGATTGATCGGATCTAATGAGACGACAGGAACTTTTGTGACTGTGAAATTTTTATTCTTTTGCAATGCTTGGAATTGCTTTTCATTTACTTCTGTTGAAAATCCGTTCTCTGTTAATTCCCAGCGTGCAGAATATTGTGCTTTTGCAGATTGTTTTGCAGATTGGTTGTTTGCTTCAATATACACACGGAATTTTTCTTGGCCGACATTGTTTAACGAATTGTCTTCACTATCCAATGTTGCTGCATGTGCCGGACTCATTAATGATCCTGCAATCAAAAGACTGAATAACGTACTCTTCACTTTTTTCATTTTCCTGACCCCTTTTCAAAGTATATTTTTGGATTACATATTGAATTTATCACAATACTAGTTTTTTGATTATTGGGAAAATATTAAGTATACTAGATAAACTATCTAACTATTTAAAGGGGCGTGGTAATTGAATGAAAATAGGTTCTTTAATAAAGTACTACCGTACAAAGCTTGGAATGACTCAAAATGAGGTTGCAGCGGGAATTTGCTCGATTCCACATTTAAGTAAAATCGAGAATAACAATAAAGAAGCAAACTGCGAGACAATTCGACTACTCTTGGAACGTTTAAATATTAATAGCCGTGATGTAGAAAATAGCGAACACCATATCATAAAGTTATTGAAAGACTTACAAAAACAGATCAATTACCTAGAAAATGAAAAAGCTATTGCGACAATGGGACTATTAAAAGATTATGAAGAGATCATTGGTTTTACAGAATCAGTCTATTTATATGAACTTTATAAATTACGTTACTACGTGTTTATTAACGATTACAAAATGGCGGAGCTTCAGTTGAAGTGGCTAAATGCCCACCGTCAGAATTTTTCCCAACATGAGAGATATTTACATTCTTACTATTATGCATTAGTTTTAATAACAAGGGGTAAGTATGCAGAAGCAGCTGGAGAACTAACTAATATACTTAAGACAAGCTCGGAACTTGGGTCACTGGAAGGGGAGTTTTACTATCACTTTTCGTTAATAAAAGGCCGGCTGGATGAACCGAGCCAGGCGATTCTTTATGGGAGAAAAGCACTGCATTATTATAAGGATCAGTTTAATTTTAAGCGGATTATTTATACTTCCATGTCGCTCGCTCTTTATTACGCGCAGGGGAAAGTATTCCATGAAGCAATCGAAATTTATGATCATCTCCTGAGAAATGTGGAACTGATGCAGCAACAGCAGTTACTGCCTGCTATATATCATAACCTTGGGGATTTATATCAAATGAGAGGCGAATATGAAAGAGCCCTCGTTTATTTTGAGCAAAGTGCTTCGTTAATGGAAAATAACAGCGATAACTATTTATTTTGTTTATATAATTTGGGCATGACGCAATTTCGCCTTGATCAAAAAGTAGAAAGTTTCAAAACCTTTACTATGTTAAAGGAAGAAGCAAAAAGTAAGAGAAAATTAAGTTTTAATTTATTTGCTTCTTTTTATTTATATTTGCTAGGTGGACAAGAAAAGAAAGCAATGGAATTTTTGGAGGGGAGGTTAATTCCGTTTACGGCAAACAGTGAAGAGTTTAAAGAAATGCACCAGCAGTTTTCTTATTTACTGGGCGAGTACTACAGGCAAGAAAAGAAATTTGAAAAAGCAATCCAATTCATTTAATTATAAAGGAGACGAGGAATATGAAGAAAAACGTTAAATTATCGCTATTATTATTAAGTGTGGCATTGGTGACATTGTCTATCCCAATTTATCCCCCAGTTTTATCTTAATAAAAAGCGCCATTCAGAAGCTTTATTTAAGCTGCTGGATGGCGTTTTACATTATTTCATTACCTTTGATTTCATCAAAAAAGCATATCCTTCTGCACTCTCCAATGAAAAAGATGCGCCCTGACCTTCCATTACATCAACAAGAACTTGCATATGCTTCAAATACTCCGACTGATGCTTATCAATATAATACGGAACATCCGAAATTTCCCCGATAAGTACAAGCTGGCTGCTAATATAGTGCCCGTCCTTTGTAAAACACATTGGCACCGTACCATCGCAGCAACCGGAAGACTGCTCAAACACCAAGTTTCCATGCTTTGCCTTCAACAGCTCGATAACCTCAACCGCTTTTTCAGTCGCGACTAACTTTTCCATAAAGCATCCTCCTATAAAAAAGAGGATGTACTGTAAAAGCACATCCTCTAATAGTCCGCTTGGGCTTAGAAGAAACCTTGAGCGTTTTTGTTGTAGCTTACTAACATACATTTTGTTTGTTGGTAGTGATCTAACATCATTAAGTGGTTTTCGCGACCGATACCTGATTTTTTATATCCGCCGAATGCAGCGTGAGCAGGGTATTGGTGGTAAGTGTTTGTCCAAACACGACCAGCTTGGATACCACGTACAGCGCGGTAAGCTGTATCCATGTTACGTGACCATACACCAGCACCTAGACCGAATTCAGTGTCGTTGGCGATTTCCATAGCTTCTTCGAAAGTAGAGAAAGTTGTTACAGAAAGAACTGGACCAAAGATCTCTTCTTGGAAGATACGCATTTTGTTGTGACCTTTGAATACTGTTGGTGCCACATAGTAGCCGCCTTCTTGGTCAGCATCTAATTGGTTTTGGTAGCCGCCGATAAGTAGCTCAGCGCCTTCTTCTTTACCGATTTCGATGTAAGATAAGATTTTTTGTAATTGCTCATTTGAAGCTTGAGCACCCATCATTACTTCTGTATCTAACGGGTTACCGATTTTGATTGCTTTAACGCGTTCTAATACACGTTCCATGAATTTGTCATAGATAGATTCGTGAACTAATGCACGTGAAGGACAAGTACAAATTTCGCCTGAGTTTAATGCGAACATTACTAAACCTTCGATAGCTTTATCCAAATACTCATCGTCATGATCCATTACGTCTGGGAAGAAGACGTTTGGTGATTTACCGCCAAGCTCTAATGTTACAGGGATAATATTCTCTGTAGCGTATTGCATAATTAAACGACCTACTCCAGTAGAACCAGTGAACGCCACTTTGTTAATGCGTGGGTTCGTAGCAAGTGGTTTACCAACTTCAATACCTAAACCATTAACAACGTTGAATACGCCTTTTGGTAATAAGTCTTGAATTAATTCGATTAATACCATGATTGAAGCTGGTGTTTGTTCAGCAGGCTTCATCACGATTACGTTACCAGCAGCTAATGCCGGAGCAATTTTCCAAGAAGCCATTAATAATGGGAAGTTCCAAGGAATAATTTGACCGACAACCCCGATTGGCTCGTGGAAGTGGTATGCTACTGTATCGTTGTCGATTTCAGAAATTCCGCCTTGTTGTGCACGAATCGCACCAGCAAAGTAACGGAAATGATCCACTACTAAAGGAATATCAGCATTTAATGTTTCACGTACTGCTTTACCGTTGTCCCAAGTTTCAGCAACAGCAATTTTTTCTAAATTTTCTTCAATGCGGTCTGCAATTTTATTTAAAATATTCGCGCGGTATGCAACAGAAGTTTGTGCCCAGGCACCTTTAGCTGCATGTGCTGCGTCTAATGCTAATTCAATATCTTCTTCAGTTGAACGTGCAACTGAAGTAAATACTTTACCAGTTACAGGTGATTTTACATCCAGGTATTGTCCTTTTACAGGAGCTACCCATTCGCCACCGATAAAGTTATCGTATTTTTCTTTAAAGTTAACTACTGCACCAGCAGTATTAGGGTTTGCATAGATCATCTATTAACACCTCTATTATTGTTTTAAAGTTATAGTAACTTTATGTCCTCATTATGCCACTAAGTACGTAAAATAGCAAATGAAAATGCTTACATACTTAGTTATGTCGTTATATTTGTAAAATGAAATCGCATGGAAAAATCATTTTTGGTGAAATTGTTTATGTACTGATACAGAGGTATTAGGTGGGCGAGGTGATGAAAAAAAGTGGATTAAACCTTATATCATTATAATAAGTGGTTATTATATAACAAAAATATACAGTGGAACTATATGTATAAAAAATCATAAATATTTATAAATATTTTTTATTGTATGTTATATTTTCTATTTAATTAGTGGCTTTATAAAGTTGGAATTGTACACATTCTATTATATTACCAGTTTAATTAGTTGTTCGCATTACGAAATAATTTAAGTTAAAATGAACGTATTCATTAAAAGGAAAGGGGAGAAATTATGCTTCTTGTATTCGTCATTGCACTTATTGGGGCACTTCTATTCTCCACGCTTTCATTTCCGATTCCATGGCTGATCGGTCCTATTTTTTCGGTGCTGGTTGCACAGTTTTTCATTAAAGATAGGCTGCGATGGCCGGCTGTTTTGCGAAATACAGGACTTGTAATCGTTGGTGTCGCAATTGGTCAGCAATTTGATTTCTCGCTATTTTCCGATTTCAAATCCTTGCTGTTTTTTATGGTCATCGTCAATGTTCTATTATTTGCATTTTGTTTAGGGATTGCATGGGTGATTGCTCGATCAACGGGTCTTACATTTAAAACGGCCGTCGCCGCCAATGTTCCGGGTGGGTTATCCCAGCTTGTATTGTTTGCGGAAGAGGAAGGGGATGTCCATTTAACAGCGGTCACGTATTTTCATATTGTCCGTGTATTGGGGGTCGTGCTGCTCATCCCGTTTTTAGTGTCAGGTCATGTTGTTGGGGGAGCAAGTATTCCATTGACATGGGATGTATGGCAAGTGGGTCTGGTCATTTTGCTCGCTGCTGTTGCCGTCCCGCTTGGCAGAAAATTAAAGCTCCCTGTCGCGCACTTTTTAACACCGATCATCGTTGTCATCGGATTAAAATTCTTTGGAATTGAAGCACCGACAATGTCGAGTGATGTTCTTCATATTGCGCAAATTTTAATCGGTGCCTATATTGGACTGTTATTAAAGCCTGAAACATTGCGTCTTCCATTGAATGTTTTGATCGGTGGGATGGCCAGTACGGTTGCGATGATTATTCTCACATACGGCACAAGCTTACTCATTGCCCGGTATTTAGATTTGAGCTTTGCGACAAGCTTTTTAAGCACGGCACCTGGTGGACTCGATCAAATGGGGCTTTTAGCGGCTGCGGTAAAGGCAGATATTTCCGTTGTAACCGTTTTCCAGCTGTTTCGTTTGCTGTTTATATTCTTATGTGTACTACCTATTATTAAGTGGGTTTACCGAGAGCGGGAAGAGTCTGTACAACAATGAATGATAAGCCGTTTCATTAATTGTCTGTCCAGCAATCCAATCATTAATTGTGACAGGATTATCACGACATTTTAAATGGAAAAATGAGAAAAAAAGCCTGGATGCTAACCCTTTATGTCCCGATTAGGTTATACTAGAGAAAGTGATTAATTAGGAAGTAGGATTAAGAACATGCAAACGCAATCGAATCGACAGTTGTGGGCGCAAGCAGTGAAGACCGGCATTATAAAATCTAACTTAATTCCGATGATCGCGGCATTAATGCTCGCCCTGTATACGTATGAATTAAATTTTATTGATCATATTCCCGCTATTATTTATGCAATTATTGGTTCGGCAGCAGTTATAGCTGCTGCAGGTGCATATAATAACGTCTATGACCGGGATATTGATCAAATTATGCCCCGTACAAAAACTCGTCCAACCGTTACTGGAGAACTTTCTGCGAAGTTAGTGCTAATCGTTGCGACGATTTTATTAATATTAGGATGTACGGCGCTTTATTTAGCATCACCGTTAGCTGCTATGTTAGGGTTTTTAGGTGTATTTTTCTATGTTGTCCCTTATACAATGTGGACAAAACGCCGTACAATCTGGAATACAGAAGTTGGTAGTATTTCAGGCGCTATGCCCCCACTCATTGGGTGGGCAGCCGTCGCTCCGGATCTGTGGCATCCGGCTGCATGGGCGCTGTTTCTAATTATGGTCATTTGGCAAATGCCTCATTTTTATGCCATTGCCATTCGTAAAAAAGAGGATTACGCCGCGGCGAATATCCCAATGCTACCTGTAGCAAAAGGGGAAAAGCGCACATATATTCAGTCGAATATTTATCTCGTGCTGCTAATTTTATCGAGCTTTTTGTTTTTACCGCTTAGCTTAGGTTTAACAATCGTTTCACTTGTCCTTGGTGTCATTTGGCTATGCATGAGTATTGCTGCATCAAAAAAACAAGGTGAGAAGAAGTGGGCGAATATTATGTTCGGCTATTCGCTCTTCCATATGATGGCTGTATTTGGGACAGTCTTTATTTATGCAACAGTTGGCATGATTTTAAATGCGCTTTAAAGTTGTAGAAGTAAAAACTCATTCATTTTCCTATAGAGAAAATGAATGAGTTTTTTTGTTATATAGGTTAAGCACATGTATAATCTTCTTTTTTATTTAGTAATAAATGCTTATATGGAATAGACTTTTCTTATATAATATAGGATTTCGTCAAAAATCAATTAAGAAACATCAAAATATTATTATTTTCTATCCGCTTGTTGAGAAATTGTGAACAGAAAATGTGAGCATAATATGACAATGATAGCCCACGTATTTTTTGCTTGAAGGAGACATGCTATCATTGGTTTATCAAGTAGAGCGGTGTGCATGGAAGGCAAACTTGCTCACTCATTGATATGCTATGTTACTCATAAATCTCGTACATGACTTCGACAACATATAACCCCCCTATTTTTATATGGTCCCGTACGGATTCCAAAAGACGCCAATGCTGTAGTGAGCATTGGCGTCTTTTTTGTTTATCGTCCAGGCTAGGCTAAAGCGCCAACTCCTCGGACATTTCGGTCCCTCCAAAAGAGGCTCACACGGTGTGAGTCATTGGGGGGCATGCCACAGGGACGTGGCGTTTTGCCCACTAGGAGTTGGACTGGCGCTTTAGCACTTTTGTTTTTAAAATTTAATTGTTGCTACTTCATGCATGTAATCGCCAAGTACTCGCAAGCCTTGGTCGAAGTTTTCAAGATGGAAGTGTTCGTTTGGTGCATGGAAGTTTTCGCTTGAAAGACCGAAGCCCATTAACACTACAGGCAAACCTAAAATTTCATCGAATGCTGCAACGATCGGGATTGATCCGCCACCGCGCGTATAAGCTGTAGGTACTTCATATACTTTTTCATATGAACGACCTGCCGCCTGAATTGCCGGGTGATCGAATGGTGTTAAGTAAGGTTTTCCTTTATCAAATTCAGAAATCGTTACTTCGACACCAGTTGGTTTATGCTTTTCAATATGCGCTTTCAGTAAAGAAACGATTTCCTCAGGGTCTTGATCCGGTACTAAGCGGCATGTAATTTTTGCACCCGCTTCAGCAGGTAAAACTGTTTTAATGCCTTCACCAGAGAAGCCGCCGAATACACCGTTTACTTCCAATGTTGGACGTGCCCATGTTTGTTCCAAGTAAGAATAGCCAGCTTCACCGAATAATTCTTTCACACCGACTTCTTCTTTTAATGCTTCTTCATCAAAGTTCAAATCACGGTAAGCTTGGCGCTCTTCTTCAGATAGGGGACGAACTGAATCATAGAAGCCTTCCACTTGAATTGTACCGTGCTCATCACGGAAAGAAGCTAAAATTTCTGCAAGTGCATGGATCGCGTTTTGAACACCACCGCCATAAAGGCCAGAGTGCAGGTCACCTTTTGCACCGCGCACATCAATCTGCACACCTGTTAGTCCGCGTAAGCCATAGCATACTGCAGGTTTTCCTTTTGCGTATAGACCTGTATCGGAAATGACGATTAAGTCAGCTGCTAATTTTTCTTTATTGTCTTCTGTATACTTCGGAAGAGACGGACTGCCGATTTCCTCTTCACCTTCATAAATGAATTTCACGTTTACCGGTAATGTACCTTCTGTCGCAAATAACGCTTCGATCATTTTTAAATGCATGAACACTTGTCCTTTATCATCCGAAGAACCACGTGCAAACAGTTTATTGTCGCGGATGGCCGGTTCAAAAGGAGGTGTTTCCCATAAGTTTAATGGATCAACTGGTTGTACATCATAATGACCGTAGAACAGAATTGTCGGTTTACCTTCAGCATGAAGCCATTCCCCATAAACGACCGGATGACCAGCTGTTTCATCTACTGATACGTTTTCGATGTTTAATGATTTTAAGTGGTCCGCCAGCCAGTTTGCCGCTGACAACATATCTGCCTTGTGCTCAGATAGAGCAGAAATACTAGGAATACGTAAAAATTCGTTTAACTCCGCTAAATGACGTTCACGGTTTTCCGTAAAGTAACCGTCTAACTTTTCTAAATGACTCATATGGTTGAGTGCCTCCCTTTATTTCGGTTGTAGAAATAATTATAGCATAGAACATCTGGAAATCAGCTTCTCATCTTTCCTTTTTTTGAGCCTGCATCAAACACCCAATACATTGTCGCTGTCGCGATGGCAAAGACAATTCCGCCATATAAAGACAAGTAAATGGATTCCATTATGAGTGAAATTGTCATTAAAAGCGTAAAGGAGATAAGTAAGTGCGCAAAGTATTTGTGGAACCGGTGATTTTGCGTTGTTTTTAATTCAATCAGGACATCAGAAAACATAACAAACGCAAATTCAATGACTCCATAAATTAGAATGAACCAAATTAAGTTTCCCCAACCTTCAAATTCAATTCCGACAAGCAGTAAAATGCCTACTTCCACAGAAATTGCGATTCCGATGATCGCTATAAATAGTAATCCGATAAAAATAAAGCCTATAAATCCTCCGAAATTCTTCATATAAACTCCTAACAAATTTGAATAGATAATAGTTAGTATAAATGATTTTTAGAAAAAAGAGGGAAGCACGCTCCGTCAGGAAATATAAAAGTACACTTTTTTCAATTGTTCTCTAAATGATTATATGGAGTACCTGCGAATAATCATTTTATAAACCCATTTAAAGTTAAGAAATACTGTATTGTGTTTTTGATAAATATGGAAAGCAATCGGTGCAACTTCTGCTCAAATACGCTACGATAAAAATAATAAATCCAAAAAGGGTGATTAAAATGTTCTATATACTGCTAAGTTATTTACTCGGTACAATCCTTTTTGCGATCGTTCTAGGGAAAGTAAAAGGAATTGATCTTCAGCATGCGAATAGCGGTAATCTTGGGGCACGAAATGCCGGCCGTACATTAGGGAAGTGGGCTTTTATCTTTGTGGCAGTAGGGGATGGTTTAAAAGGGCTTCTTGTAGTGGTTGTGGGACGAATGCTTGAGCTTCCTGAACTGACGATTGCACTTGCTGTTATTGCTGTAGTGCTTGGCCATTTGTACCCGTTTTGGAATCGCGGAAAAGGTGGAAAAGGAGTTGCAACGGTAATTGGAGCAATGGTCGCTTTTTCACCGTTATTGATTTTCGTATTTTTAGCTGGCTTTTTATTGAGCCTGCTCGTAACAAAAAGTGCAACACTTAGTATGACAGGCGGGTTTATCTTGTATGGAATAATTATGAGTGTATATATAGAAGCAGGATTCATCGTAACAATCGCACTTGTTCTCGTTATTTGGAAACAGCGTCATAGTATTGTAGAAAGGGTGAAACCAAATGTACTGGAGTAAAATTGCAGCAACAGATGAAGAATTTGATGCAATCGCAGCATTAAACTATGAAACTTTTGTAGAGGAAATTCCTCAGCATGAGCACAATCCGCTGCGTCGGCTTATCGATAAATTTCATGATGAAAATGTGTATGTAATCGTCTATAAAAATACCGAAATGGTCGGTATGGTTGCATTCCGCGATACACGACCATTTTCAATCGATCGAAAAATCGGTAATGTAGAAAAATACTTGGATGCAGATGTTTGCGAACATTTATGTGAAATCCGGCTGCTCGCGGTGAAAAAGAATCACCGGAACGGGCGTGTTTTTACGAAGCTTACAACAGCGATCTACCGTTATTTTTATGATGTAGGATATACAGCATGCGTCATTTCCGGTACGGTCCGAGAAGAGAAAATGTATACGCAAATGGGGTTCAGGCAATTTGCGTCAGCTGTTGGAACAGAGGAAGCACGGTATTTGCCGATGGTTTTAACACGGCAGGACAGCGCGGTTTTCCGTGAGCGTCTGCGTGAACAGAATAGAGTGTTTTTTCCGGGACCAGTTGCATTGGAAAATCCGCTGATTCCATCCACCATTTCCCATCGCTCCGTAAAATTCCAGCAGGAGCTTGATGATATGAAAAGCGGGTTATGTAAACTTGCAAAGGCAAATTACGTTATACCACTTGTCGGTACAGGGACACTTGCTAATGATGCGATGCTCGGCCAGCTGAAAAGTGAATTTCCTCTTGAAACCGGACTAGTATTGGTAAATGGGGAATTCGGTCAACGTCTTCATAACCAGGCCAAACAGTGGGGACTACATATTGAAAAGATTGATGTTGGATGGGGAAATCCATTCGATATTGCAGAAATTGAAGCGTATTTACAAAAGGCGGGGTATCGATACATTTTATTTGTGCATGGCGAAACATCAAACAGTACATTAAATCCGCTTGCCTCGTTAGGGAAGTTGGCGGAAAAATATGAGATAAAGCTATGTGCGGACTGTATTAGTTCGTTTGGTTCCATACCATTTTCGATGCAGGGGCTTCACTATGCTACAGCAGTCAGCGGGAAGGCGCTTGGCACGGTGGCGGGACTTGCTTTCATCTTCTGTAAGGAACAACCGATTTCTAGTGATGCACCACTGTATTTGAATTTGCCTTATTATATTGAGAAGCAAATTCCGTTCACATTGCCGCATAGTTTTGTAGAGGCAGTAATCGATGTACTAAAGTTGTATCCGGAGCGCTTTGAAGTATTGGAAAAGCGGATGGAGGCAATTAAGAATTCAACGCTTGATGTAACAGCAACTTATCCGATGATCGCTACATGGGAGCACCCAAAAATGGCTGAAATCCTTACTGCATGCGAATTAAATGGTTTTTATCTGCATGGCGACAGCGCATATTTAAGAGAACGCAATATCGCTCAAATAAGCACAATCCAACCGAATTTTGAAAAAGATTTTAAAAAGTTAAATGAATTGCTTACTTATGTAATGGAAACTTTGTAGGGGGGAGGACTATGCGGGGGATGCAGAAACATTTATTTCGTTCAAATGATTACAACCAATCTTACAGCATTGTAAGGTAATTGAAAGCCAATCCGATAGAGTGTAATTGTTTAATTTGGCACAATAAGGTCATAAGGAAATTTAACATACACATACGATGTAATTATGCCAAGGGCGCACTTCATATAAAATCTATCGGAGGACTTTCAAATGAATGAATTATTAACGACTATTTATGATGAATACAACCGCTACATTTACCATCTTTGCTTAAAGCTTACACGCAATCAAAACGAAGCAGAAGATTTAATGCAGGAAGTTTGGGTAAAAGTTGTACGCTATGAAGAATCAGTATCAAAAGTAGACCATGTAAAAGCATGGCTTACAACAATTACGATGAATACATTCCGCGACCGCTATCGCAAAAATGTACGCCGCAGTAAATACATGATGAATCAACCTGAACAATTAGACGTACCGATTTTAGATTTGGTTCCCAACAATGATTTTACGACAGAAGAACTTGTGGAAAAAACAGAAATCACAAAAATCGTGCAGGAGAAAATGGCACAGCTTGATAGCATTTACCAAAAAACATTATGGTATTTCTACGTGGACCAATTCTCATTAGCCGAAATTTCCGAATTGATGAAAGTGTCAATCGGTACGGTGAAATCTCGTCTATTCCGCGCAAAAGCACGCTTAAAAGAAATTTTACTATCCGATAATGGTGTCGCAGAAGCAGTATTGGCTTAGTAAAAGATAGGACGAAAGCTATGGCAGAAAGTTGCCGTAGCTTTTTTTGATTGCCTGGAGATCAACCCTTTATTAATACGTGATTTGCTTTCAATAATATAATATGATAAATTATGAATGAACGTCAGTCATTAATTGTAGGAGGTAAGAGATGAAAAAGTCATGGATTTATGTAGGGTTAACAAGTTTGTGCGAATTATTATGGATTTACGGCTTCAATGTAGCAAGTGCGTCATGGCATTGGGCAATTATTATCCCACTTATCACTGTTGATTTTTATTTTTTAGCAAAAGCGTGTGAAGGACTACCGACTGGAACAGTTTATGCAATTTTCGCTGCCATTGGGACAATTGGTACGGCATTGATGGATGTTTATTTATTTGGTGAATCCTTTACAACATTGAAAATTGTATTCATAAGTATCATTGTAATAGGTGTGATGATGTTAAATATAGCGGATACATTGTCTGAACGGAAGGTAGAAAAGGGGGCGCTATAATTGGGATGGATTTTTGTAATTTTAGCTGCAATATTAGAAACAATTGGAGTTATTGGACTTAAGAAATTTAGTACCTCGAAGAAGCCGAAAGATTTAGTAACACTTGTTGCGGGTTTCGGTAGTGCTTTTTACTTTTTATATGCATCTTTTGAATATTTACAGGTAAGTATTGCTTACGCTGTTTGGATTGGTCTTGGAACAACAGCAGCAGTCATTATTAATATGCTTTTTTTCGGCGAGTCAAGGAGCATAGGAAGAATGGTGGCTGTGTTTGTGATTGTTATTGGAGTTTCCGGATTAAAATATGTTTCATAGCATAATATTATTGTTTTGGTACATTGTTTCTTCTTTGAACTTTCGTTATCATGAAAGTAGTTTCTGAATGAACTTCATTCAACAAGATAGGGGATGGCGTATTGAATAAAAAACAAAAAATTATTGAAGCAACAATTGAGCAATTTATAAATAAAGGTGTAGAAGGCACAAAAATTTCAGATATAGTTAAGGCCGCTGGAATTGCTCAAGGCACATTTTATTTGTACTTCCCTTCAAAATTTTCAGTCATGCCTGAAATTGCTAAATATGCTGTAGATGAAATTATGAAAAGTATCGAAGAAAATGTTAATTTAGATGAGTCTTTTGACCAAAAAATTGAGCAACTTATTAAAGCAGTGTTCCAAATTAATGAGCAGAAAAAAGAGCTGTTTGCTATTTTATATGCAGGTCTTGCACAAAGTGAACATTTAAAACAATGGGAATCAATATATGCGCCGTTTTATGAGTGGGTGTATAATTTATTGAATGAAGCATTACAAAATGGCGAAATTCGTTCGACTATTGATGCTTCACGTACATCGCGAATTTTAATCGGTTTATTCGAGTCGACAGCGGAGCAATTATATCTATACGATTCTACGACAACTGAAGAAATTCAGGCCCAATATGAGGAACTTGTTAAATTTACGAAAAGCGCATTGAAATAGATGCGTTTTTTATTTTATATCTATAAGACTAATGGATTTTTCTAGTAAATAAGTTGATAAAGCAGAAATTAAACTGTAGTCAGAGCAACAAACATTTTGTTTCAACAGAAAAAAGCGAGCAAAGAGCTGCTCGCTTTTTTAAAACTTCGTACATTTTTCAAAGATTGCCGTTAAAGTTTTAATTTCATCTTCTGTTAACATGCCGAACAGATTTTCGAAAAGATTGTCTACTTGCTGTTGAGAGCGTTCGAGTACTTCGATTCCTGCTTCGGTAATATGAATTTGCGAAGCGCGGCGATCCGTTTCATTTTGTGTTTTTTCAATGAGCCCCGCCTTAATGAGCTTCGTCGTCAAAACAGTCACGCCACCTGTTGTCACTTTCAGCTTTTCTGCAATGGCAGAAGGGCGCTTTGGTCCGTCTGTATGCAAATAAGCCAAAATTAAAATATGTGATTTCGAGAAGCCTAACTGATTTTGACTGTTCCATTGATTAGCAATTTTGCGTTCCAACGATGTCATCTGTTCAAAAAGTTCGGTTAACTGCTCGCGTTTATGCTCATTCATCAGTGTCAACTCCAAATATTATCACTATTCTACGGCTAATTTTTGAAGGGCATTTAATTCAAATGCACGCACTTTACGAGGGATGAAACGACGAATGTCCATTTCGTTATAGCCGATCTGAATGCGTTTTTCATCAAGTAAAATAGGGCTGCGCAACATACGAGGATGCTGTTGAATTAAGTTGTACAACTCTTGAATGGATAACTGATCAATATCAATGTCCAGATTTTTGAAATCATTCGAGTTTGTCGCAATAATTTCATCCGTACCATCTTCAGTCATACTTAAAATATGTTTAAACTCTGCTAAAGTCAAAGATTGAGAAGTTGTTCTTTTTTCAGTATAAGTAATATTATTTTCGTTTAGCCATTTCAATGCTTTTCGTGATGAGGAACAGCTCGATTGTGTATAGATTGTTACTGTCATAATTAATTTCCTCGCTTTCCCATAATCAATAATTTGGTGATAGCTTAGTTGTAAGACATTTACTTATAATAATATCTTACCAGTAAGCTATTAGTAATGCAACAAGTTTATTATATGTTTCCCTATATCTGTTTACCCATTCTTCTAATAAATTATACGTATAAAACTATAAAAAGTTTCTAATTTAATATTACAGTTTTGTAAAGTAGAAATTAGAAGAGGGAGGGGATTACTGGGCGCGGTGAGTTTTAAATAGGAAATTATTCTAATATGTAGTTGGAGAGTGCTCTAAAATACCGCGACTTTTTAATATATTCCTGAATTATGCAAGATAGAACTTTCTGTAAAAAAATTTTTTTGACATTCAGAGGATATTGAACTGAGAATACCAATAAAACAGCATTTGTTTCAACAAAATTGGCAGTGTTTCTAATAAATGCTCGAACATTTAATATATTCGTTAGTTATAATAAAAAGTCCTTGCCAAGCGCTATTATATTGGCGGAAAATTCCGAAAACTAAAGGTAATTTTCAAATATTTGCCACATTTATTCTGAGTAAAACAAACCGAAACTCAAAACAGCGCACTCCGTAAAAGAGTGCGCTGCTTCATTAAAAAATTATTTAAATTCGTTTAATTCCTTTGTTTCACGCGTCGTGAACCAATCTTGCACGTTCCACACTTTCGTAGCCAAGCCCTCATAGAATTCCGGTTCATGCGATACAAGAACGATTGTACCTTTGAATTCTTTCATGGCGCGTTTAAGCTCTTCTTTCGCATCAACGTCCAAGTGGTTTGTTGGTTCGTCAAAGATCAGCCAGTTTGTTTGATCCATCATCAGCTTGCAAAGACGTACTTTTGCCTGCTCACCACCAGAAAGAGAATTCAGTGGGCGAGTAATATGGTCCGTTTTTAGACCGGCACGTGCCAATGCAGCACGAACTTGTGCTTGTTCCATAGAAGGGAATGCATTCCATACATCATCGATCGGTGTGATTTTATCTGCTTTTACTTCCTGTTCGAAGTATGATGGCTCCAAATAGTCACCTAAAATCACTTTACCGTCCAATGGTTGAACTTTGCCTAACATTGTTTTCAGTAAAGTCGATTTCCCGACACCATTCATGCCGACTAACGCAATTTTTTCACCGCGCTCGATTTGGAATGTAAGTGGCGGCAATAATGGTTTTTCTTTATCATAACCAATTACCAAACCTTCCGCTTCCACTACGTAACGGCCAGGTGTACGCGCTTCTTTAAAGCTGAACTCCGGTTTTAGGGCAGTTTCCGGGCGATCAATGCGCTCCATACGATCCAACTGCTTCGCACGTGATTTTGCACGACCACTTGTTGAGTAACGTGCTTTGTTGCGCGCAATGAAATCTTCCTGCTGCTTAATAAATTCCTGCTGTTTTTCATATGCATCGATATGCTGGCGCTTGTTAATTTCAGCAAGCTCGATAAATTTCTCATATGTGGCAGTGTAACGCGTCATTTTAGCAAATTCTAAATGTAAAATCACATCGACAACATTGTTCATGAATTCCGTATCATGCGAGATTAACAGGAATGCATACGGATAGTTTTTCAAGTAGTTTTTCAGCCAAGTAACATGCTCTTCATCAAGATAGTTCGTCGGCTCGTCCAGTAATAATACTTTTGGCTTTTCAAGTAAAAGCTTAGCAAGTAAAACTTTTGTACGCTGTCCACCAGATAATGCGGCAACATCACGCTCCAGGCCGATTGCATCCAACCCTAAACCACGAGCTATCTCATCAATTTTCATATCGAGGCTATAGAAGTCACCTGCATCCAATGCATCCTGGATTTCAGACATTTCTTCCAATAGGCTGTCGTAATCTGCATCAGGCTCGCCTAATTCCACAGAAATTTCATTTAAACGCTCTTCCTTCTTATATAAAGGTGCAAACGCGTCACGTAATGCATCACGCATTGAACGGCCGGCAGTTAAAACCGTATGCTGATCCAAATAACCGTAATGTGTGCCAGGCAGCCATTCCACTTTTCCTTCATCATGAATTGCTTGCCCTGTAATGATGCTCATCAATGTTGATTTCCCAACACCGTTTGCACCAACAAGTCCGATATGATCGCCTTCAACAAGACGGAACGAAACATCTTTAAATAACGTACGGTCACCAAATGAATGACCTAAATTTTCAACAGTTAATATTGCCATATATAATCCTCCGAGTGTTTAAGTGTTTGCTACTAATAACGTTGATTTTTGTTTGGCGGAAGCTTTACTCACCGCCTGCATTCCAATCAACTAGATTCTTCTGAAAAATTTATCCATTAAAAAACCCGCAACATTAAAGTGCTGCGAGCTGTTTGTTTAGTTCTGCTAGCCGTGCTTCCATATTTTCAAGGCGTGCGAGCGCTTGTTTTACTGAGTCTGCATGGCCAAGTGATTCTAGCTTTTCCATGTCGCCTTGAAGATTGATGTAATCATTCTTTAATTCGGCGATTTGCTGCTGAAGCTGGTCTTTTGTTAGCATCATTAATTACTCCTTTATTTTCGGAAATTAATCTTTTCATATTGTAACATAATGCATACATTTATGTGATGGGGAAAGCCTAATTTTTTAGTTAAATATGGGCCATATTATGACGGGCATAAGCTAAATCGAGCAGCAGGTTTTTGAGGATTTCATTATTTGTTAAAATTTCAAGACTGCGCTGCTTGCGTACAGCTCGTTCACGGCGCTGCTCATGGAGTAAAAGTTCCATCACGGCATTTTGAATAATGGATTGCTTCATTTTCCGACCTAGACCAATATGGATAAAGCCGTTCATTTCGCGTGTGAATGCATAGTTCAGCTCATTATCCTGCTGGGCCGTTGTAATACAAGGGATCCCGGCTGCTGCCACTTTGTATGGTGTATAGTTGGCATTGCAAATAATCAAGTCAGCTTGCGGCATCAACTCGAGCAGGGCATCAGCTTTTTGAACGATGACAGTATTCTTCCGGCTTAGTGCCATCATTTTTAGACTATCGATGTCATGATGGTATTCATCGTCAATAGCGACTGAAATTTTTAATGGAATTTGCAATTGTGTTAAGTGGCGTAAAGTCCGGTAAGTCAGGTTGTTGCTATCCCCATCTTCAAATGCGACAACAATATGGGGTAGCGAATCTTTAATCGAGCTGTCAGGTTTTTCAAGGATTTGGTGTGCGACTTCTTCTAAATTTGGCGGGACGGCAAACGCATAGCTGCCTGCCAGTTCATGTGTATGCGGCTCTTCATGGGATTCCCCAAACAACGAAACGATATGACAGTCGCTAAGCTGTGCACCCATGCCAAAATCGTCAAAATGAACAATCGTCGAGCAAAACGGTTTAATCATTTCAATTTGTTCAACTTGGGTATCTTTACCTTCATGGATAATTAAATGAGGCTCCAATTCACGCATTTTCTTTTTAAGTTCGATAAAACGATCAAACTTTACAATATTTAAGCCTGTTTGGGCCAATTTATCAAGAAGCTGTTCGTTTGCAGTTTTTACAAAGAGAATGACCTCTTCATCCTGCAACAGATTTGCCAAAGTTACTGCACGCTCAAAAGGATATGTTCCTTTAATCTCACAATGCTCGATAATCCATATAATTTTTCTTTTTTGCACGTAAATCCCATCCTTTCCACTATCTCTATAAAATATGGTGGGATTGCCGAAATTATGAATGAAAGAGCTTTCTACATATACATACATCAAAATAAAGAAAAGAGGAAACATATGAAAACCATGCGTTCAGCGTTGGTCGTAGGTGCAACAGGATTGGTCGGTTCTTCCCTTGTGAAGTTATTATGCGAGAGTGAGGAGTATGCAGCTGTCAATGTCCTTTCGAGAAGACCGCTTGATTTTACGCACCCAAAATTAGTTGTAAAGCTATGTGAAATTGATCAGATTGCAGATAAGGATATTGAATTTGCTCATGAGGTATTTTGTTGTTTAGGAACGACGATGAAAAAAGCCGGGTCAAAGCAACAATTTGAAAAGGTCGATTTTGAGTATCCATTAACGATTGCAGCCATCGCAAAAAACCGAGGAGTTGGTCATTTCATTGTTATTTCCGCAATGGGAGCAAATGAGAAGGCACTTGCTTATTATAGTCAGGTAAAGGGAAAATTGGAGGCAGAACTTATTAAAATGGATTTCCCGCGACTATCCATCGTACGTCCATCACTTATTACAGGAGATCGCCAAGAATTCCGTCTAGGAGAAACAATAGGCGATAAAGTATTAAAGGTGCTGAACCCAATCTTAGTCGGACCGTTGAAAAAGATGCATTCCATTCCGGCAACGCAAATTGCATTGGCAATGAAAGTAATTGCACTACACGGGAAAAAGCAAAAAGTGGCGATATACTTATCCGATGAAATGCTGGAAATGCAAATGCCCATTATTGAAGAGAAAGAAGCTTTAGAAGAGGAAGAAGTGAGCTTTAACTGGGATAAATACAAAGAAGAAGTGCTATCGCCAGTAGGTATTGAGGACGAAGAGGTCAATCGGAAAAACGAAAACCCAAATAATAGGGAGTAATGCTGGTTATAAGGCTAATCTTATCCGCTATTTCTTAAACCGGTCAAGAAACGAAACCGTAACGAAACTTAGCAATGCTAGTGGGAAATTATCCTAATCCCTTTCCCGATATAACAATGTAAGACGAAAGACTGAAATTGAACTTAACTAAGCAACTACCTATTAAAAAGCAATGTTATTCTGATACAATATGAGTACAATGATTTACATGGAGGAACATTTATGAAAATATTACTTGTCGATGGAACCATTTTTGGTCGTAAAACCGGCGTTCTTTTGGAACAGGTTCAACAATATATTCAAGCTTTCAACCCTTCGCTAGAATTGGAGATTTTATATTTCTCGAAATTACAGCATCAAATTTTAGATGGCAGTCCGCTAAATGATGATATGAAAAAAATGATTCAAAAATTTGAAGAAGCAGATGCTTACATTTTCGCGTCGCCGATTTTCCAGGCATCAATTCCAGGCGTACTGAAAAATGCCTTTGATATGATTCCACCAAAAGCGTTACGCTACAAGCCGGCAGCAATTATCGGCAATGGCGGAACATACCAGCATCATTTAGTACTGGAAAACCAGCTGCGTCCGATTCTTGATTACTTCCGCTGCCTAGTTACACCAAACTATGTATACACACATGCGGACCACTTCGATAAAGAAAATAAAATTATTGATGAAGATGTACACAACCGCCTGCGCGAACTTGCACGCGTATTCGTTCAATATTGCGAAATGACAAAAACATTATCAAAACAAGCAGTTGATATGCAATAACCATTAAGAAGCCTCCGTTTAAATACGGAAGCTTCTTTTTTATTACCCTCAGCAAATGCATCATAACTCCTCAAAAATTCATGTATATAAACTTGCGTATAATATATTTCTTTATTCAACATAATTTAGGATTAGGAAGATGCTATAATAGGATTGTTAAAATTTGTAATGAGGAGGATTCGTAAATAGTTTCAATTGAATCCAACGTCATTTTGAAGTACCATGAATATTTATGTAAAGAGAAGATTTTACTTCCGGAGCATTTGGAGGCGAACCGATAGTGGAACAAACGATATGGCAACAGGAAGAGACACATTTAAAGGAAATTAGTGCACTTCTAAAACAACAAATAAAGATTCAGTCCAATCATTTAAAAAAGCAAAAAGGCGACATTGTTGAGGAACGCTCACAAGCATCTTCGGAGTTTAACGATGTGTCAGGAGAAAGTGCCATCCAGTTTTCGCAAATGCTGCAAACGATGCAATTGCGTGAACGAGAGTATCTGAATGCAAGCGAACAATTAAGCAAAATGCAAATTTTATATAAAAGTCCGTATTTCGGGCGTATCTCAATTGAAAATGAAGAAGGCGAACGTGAACATTTATATATTGGCCTATCGACTTTCCGCGAACCTAAAACGGATGATGTGCTGATCTATGACTGGCGAGCACCGATTTCCAGCCTTTTTTATGAAAATAAAGTCGGAAAGGCGCGCTATCAAATTCCAGACGGGGAATATATTCCGGTTACAATACAAGGCCGCCGTCAGTATAAAGTAAAGTACGATGAGCTATTGCAAGTACTGGATGCGGATATTTATGTAGGCGATGAAGTGCTGCAAAGCCTGCTGTCGGATACGGCAAAAGAAAAGATGAAATCGATTGTCGCAACGATTCAAAGTGACCAGAATATCGTCATTCGTTCATCAAATAAAGATAATTTAATCGTACTCGGACCACCCGGCAGCGGAAAAACATCTGTTGCGATGCAGCGAATTGCTTATCTACTGTATGAATACCGCCAAACAATGAATGCACGTAGTATTTTGCTTATTTCGCCGTCCGATTTGTTCAATGACTACATTTCTAATGTATTGCCAGAGCTCGGTGAGGATAATGTTCAACATACGACGTATTACCGTTTATTGCGCGATTTGAAATTATCTTATTACAAAGCAGAGACAAGCTACGAAAATATTGAACGTCTTCAAAAGGGGAGCAAGGAGGAACGCGAGCACTATGCATTCAAAGGCTCGCATGCATACGTAAAGCAGCTGCTGAAATATATTGAAAGTCTAAAGAAGAGTGGCATGCCATTTTATAATTTGAAGGTGGAAGAAAAGCTGTTTGTTTCCGCTAAAAAACTGACCGATCTGTTTTATGACAAGTTCGGCACATTGGATATAGATTTTCGCCTAAAAAAAATTCGTACAGTACTGCTCGAAAAAATAGAGCAGGAAAAAAAGAAAGACCGCAAAGTATTAATGAAGGAATTAAAGGCGGTCAATACGTATATCGGCACAGATAAGGAAATCGAGCAACAGGCAAATGAAAAGCTGCAAAAAAAGTACGGCAAACTTGAAAATGCGATTCATCAGCTAGGTTTTGTGAATTTAAATAAAATGTATCTTCATTCGTTAACATTCCAAAACGATAATTTAAAAACACAAATGATTCAGGCTGTAACGACTGAAACGCTGAAACAGCGCATATTATATTACGAAGATTTGGCCCCAATCATGTATATGCAAGCGGTTGTAAAAGGCTTGTATACGGATAATACAATTAAACATATTGTCATTGATGAAATCCAAGACTATTCGTATTTGCAATTGTTGACGATTAAAGCAATGCATCCAAAAGCGCATTACACGTTGCTGGGTGATAAAAATCAGGTTGTGCATCCGCAAATGAAGGATTCGCTGGCAGGTCCATTGTCCAAGCATTTCAAAGCTGTCGAGCTGAATAAATCATATCGTTCGACAAATGAAATTACCGATTTTATGAGCGCGATTTTAAACAACACGACAACCGAGTCGCTTGGTGTATCTGGAGATAAGCCACAAATGATCGAAACGAAATCAGTGGGTGAAACAATTGCTCTTCTTGTCGGTTCGCATTATAAAGAAGAGGAAAGCTTCGTCATCTTATGCAAAAATAAGCTGGCATGCGAACAATTATACAATGAATTAAAACCGCTTCTTCCACAGCTTCAGCTCGTTACAGAAGAACAGAAAGTTTATATGAAAGGGCTGCTCATCATGCCAGGCTATATGGCGAAAGGCTTTGAATTTACAACTGTTCTTGTAGCAGATGCCAATGCCCATGCATACCGGGAAGAGATGGATGCGTATTTACTGTATACAATTGCTTCTCGAGCGACCCGCCAATTATTTTTAGTAACGGACGGAACAATGCCAAAAGCGCTTGCACACATCAAAGAACAGTATTATCGTAAGGAAGTGAACATTTAGGCGTCTTTTGCGTCTAACAGAGGAGAACTACTTTTTTAGGAGATACAAATGGAAAATTTTGATTTAATTTTAGTGTTAAAGCATTTTATTATCGGTATTGTCCAAGGCTTAACTGAACCAATTCCGGTGTCATCAAGCGGGCATGTCATGATTGTAAGTGAACTTCTGGGAATGGGTGAACAGGGCTTTACATTCGCGATTCTAACGAATACGGCATCATTGATTGCGATTATGTTTATTTACCGTGAAGATATTATTCGATTAATTACTGGATTTTTACTGTATATTAAAACACGAAATGCGCGATACCGTACAGACTTTAATTTTGCACTGTATGTCATTATCGGTTCGATTCCAGCAGGTGTTTTAGGTGTTTTGCTGAGTGATGTTATTGCAGATAGTGTGAGCATGACGACGATTGCGATTATGCTGTTTGTGACAGGTATTGCCTTATGGTTAATTCGAAATTTACGCGGAACGAAACGTGATGGGGATTTATCAGCAAAGGATGCCTTATTAGTAGGTTTTGGGCAGGCTGTAGCATTAACACCGGGAATTAGCCGGTCAGGTGCAACAATTATTTCCGCAATTGCTGTTGGAATGAAACAGGAGACGGCACTGCGTTTCTCATTCATGCTGTATATTCCGGTAAGTTTAGGTGGTGTCGTATTAGGGTTTACGGACTTCCTCGATGAGCCAAACAAAATGGATTTAGCCATTCCGTATACAGTTACATTCCTTGCGACATTGTTTATGACATATTTCGCTATGCGATGGTTCATGGGGATTATGAAAAACGGAAAGCTCCACTACTTCACGTATTACTGCTTTTTAGTAGGTATTTTATTATTAATATTCTTTTAAAACGAATGAACACGCTCGTAGTCTTTAAGGCTATGAAGCGTGTTTATTTGTTTTAAGGAGAAGGAGGAGCTAATGCAGATGCATGCATAACTTGACTGATCCTTTTTAAAAGCATCATGCAATGCCAATTCAATAGCGTTCAGCAAAAAAAGATTGACAAATGAAGTAGAGTTCTATTTAATTAGTTAGGTTAACTAACCATTATAGAAAATAAAGGGAGGTACTCTAATTATGACTTTCTTTTTACAATTGCACCGTTTTCATAAACGTTATATGCAGCGTCTTACTAGTATGCTGGCAGGGCATGAACTTTCCAATGCCAACTGGTCTTTGATGCAATATTTGGCGAATGAAGAGCTGGCTACAATGAGTCAAATCGCGAAATATTGGGATGTCGAGAAGCCAACTGTTTCTGCAAATGTTAAGACATTGACGAAACGAGAGCTTATCCAACTGAAACAAGGCAATGACAGACGTGAAAAATATATAAGTTTGACGGAAAAAGGAGAAAAATTGTATGAAAATATTTCCCCGGAAATTAAATTTCTACAAGATCAGCTATTAAATAACCTGACAGACGAACAACAGGAGCTTTTCAAAAAAGCGCTGTCTGATATGGAGAAAATATTGAAAGAAGGGCTAGAATGAAGGAAATAAAAGAACCTATATGGACGAAAGATTTTATTATTGTATCGATCATTAACTTTGTATCCATTTTAATGTTCTTTCTTTTAATGGTGACTATTTCAAGTTATGCAGTAGATACATACCATGTTTCTACAAGTATTGCGGGGCTTGTTTCGAGTATTTTTATTATCGGTTCATTGATCGGCCGGTTAGGGGCTGGGCGTCTTATCGGCAATATCGGGCCACAGAAGATGCTTTTAATTGGCCTTGTCTTATTTTTTTTTACAACAACACTCTATTTAATGGAGTGGGGCGTTGTCTATTTATTGATCATCCGCCTATTGCAAGGGATTGCAGTCGGGACGATCGGGACAGCGACAGGTACGATTGTTGCTATGATTTTACCGATCTCACGTAAAGGAGAAGGGATTGGATACTTTAGTCTTAGCGCGGTTCTGGCAACAGCCATTGGTCCATTCGTCGGCATGTTCATGCTGAAGCTTGAAAATGGCTTTGATGTCATTTTCTATATGAACACCGGTCTTTCGCTTATGTTACTAATTGCTTATTTCTTTGTTAAAATCTCTTTACCACCAGTGAACAAGCAAAATGGGCAACAGACAGAGAAGTTATCGTTTATCGAAAAATTTATTGAACCAAAAGCGCTTCCGATTTCATTTATTGCCTTATTAATCGGTTTTGCGTACTCTGGCGTCATGACGTTTATTACGTTTTATGCAAGAGAAATCAACTTAGTGGAAGCGGCAAGCTATTTCTTCTTGGCATATGCAGGAATTGTCATTATTTCCCGCCCGTTTACAGGGAAATTAATGGATGTTCGCGGTCCCAACGTGATTGTATACCCATGTCTTGCTGTATTCGCAGTAGGAATGCTGCTGTTTAGCCAGGCATCTGCAGGCTGGATGCTGTTAGTAGCAGCTGTCCTAATTGGTTTTGGCTACGGGAACTTCAATTCCATTGCTCAAGCAATTGCGGTTAAAGTAACGGAGCCTCATCGATTTGGCTTAGCAACATCGACATATTTTATTTTGTACGATTTAGGATTAGGGGTAGGGCCTTTTATTCTTGGAATGATCGAACCCCATACAACATACCGAACAATCTTCGTTTCCATGATTCCGCTAATTCTTATTTGTATCCCGCTTTACTATTTATTAGTAGGAAGAAAGCAAAGGCTAGCGTAAGTTATGACAGTTTATCAGTTTAGGTAAATAATCGGAATAACAACTTCATGTCAGGATCTTACTAGCAATAAGCATGTATCTTCTAAAATGGTACATGCTTATTGTGTATTTAGTTGAAAAGTGATAAAATTTTGAAAATTACAAAAAGGAAGAGAGTCCACTATGCAATATTCTGATAGTATTTTAAAAACACCGTCATCATTCATCCGCAATATTTTAAAGGTAACGGATGCGTATGACGTCATTTCATTTGCGGGAGGCTTGCCAAATCCAATCTCATTTCCAATTGATGAGTTAAAACAGTCGGTAAATGATGCGATTGATGCGAATGGTGCAAAGGTATTCCAATATTCTACGACACAAGGCTATTTGCCGCTACGTCAGTATATTGCAGACAAGCTTAATAACAAGCAATCGAATTTAAATTATACAGCAGAGGATGTCCTTATTACGACAGGATCCCAGCAAGCATTGGAGCTAATTTCCAAAGTTTTGCTGAACAAAGGGGACGGCGTTGTTATTGAAGAGCCAGGCTATTTAGGCGCGATCCAGGCTTTTACATTACGTGAACCAAGTTTCTACGGTGTCACACTGGAAACAGAAGGGCTGAATGTTGAACAGTTTAAGGATGCGCTAAAACAGCCAAATGTGAAAATGGTATACACAGTACCAAATTTCCAAAATCCTACTGGGTTAACGTATACGAAAGAGCGCCGTGAAGAAGTGTTTGAGGCGGTAAAAGATCAAGATGTCATTTTTATCGAGGACGATCCATATGGCGAGCTTCGTTTTACTGGTGAACACTTGCCGTATATCGCAGCAGGGAAGATGACGAACAGTGTCGTATTAGGTTCGTTTTCAAAAACGGTTACACCAGGTATGCGCCTAGGTTATATTTTGACGAAAAACCATGAACTACTAAATCATGTCGAAACTGCGAAGCAGGCAACGGATTTACATACTAATATTTTTGCACAATATATTTTGCACCAGTATTTAACGAATAATGAATATGAAGCGCATGTTGAAAAAATTATAGCGCTATACAAAACACAAGCAGATGCAATGCTGGCGGCAATGGAAAAATATTTCCCACCATATGTGAAATATACAAAACCTGAAGGCGGTATGTTCGTGTGGGTCACACTTCCGGAAGGAGTAAATGCGCTTGATAAGTTTACGGAGGCGATGGAGAAAAAAGTGGCATTCGTGCCGGGAAATCCATTTTACACGGATAAAGAATCAGTTAACACACTACGCTTGAACTATACAAATGCAACACCGGAAACGATCGAAGAGGGTATTAAACGTTTAGCAGAAATATTATAAGAAAATGTGGGGGAGCTATTGCTCGGAGAAATTCGAGTGATAGCTTTTCTTATTCTGTGTATTTATACAAAGATAAAAGGATATGTAATCTTAAAAAACCGTTGCACCATTTCTGCTTTTTCCACTAACACCGTTCCTCTATCGTTAATTTGCAAAAAGTAAGGGAAATAATTACATGCACACGCAATATTTACATACAGCTTATCCCTTCAAAGTACAAATAAATTAGAAGTGCCGTTATCATGAACAAAAGTTACGGAGTTAAAAGAGATTGTCGGATTATAATGGATTTCCTGGGAAATAGGGTATACGATACATCGATTTACACTATATAATTTCAATTTGCGACATTTCACCGTCGATATGATGCCTTCATCAACTTTCTTCATTAAATGTACTCGTTTTAAAGTGGTTGAATGGTTGCCAAGCACACAGTTATCGCAAATAGCAGAACTTTCACAAGCAGGAGGGGGACCTTCCGGAGTTAATAAGTACATTTACCATCATCGCGATTTGGGCAGTAATAGCTGTTTATCAAATCGATTATATTATTCAAGAAACGAACGAAACATGAATAGGTGTAAAAAATAGAAATAGCCGTGCCGAAAGTTAATCTCCGGCACGGCTATTTTTTTCATCATTATGAAACTATAAAAAGAAGCATACCCAATAGAGTATGCTTCTTGCAACTAACTATGTGAACTTAATTCGTTAGAATTAAAGTTTTGTTACGTTAGTAGCTTGTGGGCCACGGTTGCCTTCTTCAACGTCGAATTCAACTTTTTGACCTTCGTCTAAAGTTTTGAAACCTTCGCCTTGGATAGCTGAGAAGTGTACGAATACATCGTTACCGCCTTCAACTTCGATGAAACCGAAACCTTTTTCTGAGTTAAACCATTTTACTGTACCTTGTTGCATGAGAGAAAACCTCCAAAAAATTAATTAATTGAATTGCTAAATGTATAAAAAATTCACACATTAAAAAAGGGAGCGTACACGTTCACTTTTTTAATATGTGAATTGATCGTAAACAGCTTAAGCAATTTAATTAAGTTTATTGTATAACAACATTATCCAAATGTCTACTAAAAATTCTCGAAATACAGTAGAGAATTTTGATTTTTCGTACAAATGAAGGGATAGTATGAGTTGAATATACCGATATAATAGTGCTTTTATATTGTTTAAAAGGAATAATAAGTAAAAATTTATGTATTTAAATTTTTTTTTACCTTTTATTAAAAAATATTCGTTATCAACTACCCAAAATCATTTTTGAATAATTTTGTTGCTTAAAACTAATATACCCGTCCTTTCAAAAGCTAAACATCATATTATATTCTTATACAAATTTATTGTGACATTCAATTATATTTTTTCAAAAACGGACGTAAAGCAAATACGTCTAGGTACTATTGATGTATGGTATAGTTGGTTCAAAGAGTTACGAAAGGATTGTTTACAATGGTTAAAAGCTTAGTACTAGCAGAGAAACCTTCAGTTGCACGGGATATTGCGAATGTGCTGAAGTGTCATAAAAAAGGTAATGGATTTTTAGAAGGAGACAAATATATCGTCACATGGGCTTTAGGACATTTAGTAACGCTGGCAGATCCGGAAAGCTACGACGAGAAATATAAGAAGTGGGATTTAGCAGATTTACCGATGCTGCCCGAACGTCTGAAACTAACAACAATCAAGCAGACAAGCAAACAGTACAATGCCGTAAAATCACAGCTTACACGTAATGATGTTAATGAAATTATTATTGCAACAGATGCCGGTCGTGAAGGAGAACTTGTTGCACGCTGGATTATTGAACGCGCAAAAGTAAATAAACCGGTTAAACGTCTATGGATTTCTTCGGTTACCGATAAAGCGATTAAAGAAGGCTTTGCGAATTTAAAGCCAGGGAAAGCATATGAAAATCTATATTATGCAGCGGTTGCCCGAAGTGAAGCTGACTGGTATATCGGACTGAACGCAAGTCGCGCATTATCGACGAAATTTAATGCACAGCTTAATACAGGTCGTGTACAAACACCGGTTGTTGCAATGGTTGCCGCTCGTGAAGATGAAATAAAGAATTTCAAACCTCAAACGTATTACGGAATCGAAGCTCAAACGAAAGAGCTGAAATTGACATGGCAGGATCAAAACGGCAATGCACGCAGTTTTGATAAAGAAAAGATCGACAAAATCGTTCATACATTAGATAAGCAAAATGCGAAAGTCATCGATATTGAACGTAAACCGAAAAAGACATTTTCTCCTGGACTTTATGATTTAACTGAATTACAACGTGATGCGAATAAGCTATTCGGATATTCAGCAAAAGAAACGTTGAATATTATGCAAAAGCTATATGAATCACATAAAGTGCTCACATACCCGCGTACGGATTCACGTTATCTTTCATCCGATATTGTCAGCACATTACCTGAGCGTTTGAAAGCTTGTTCTGTAGGGGAATATCGTACGTTAGCAAACAAAGTACTAACAAAGCCGATTAAAGCAAGTAAATCGTTTGTTGATGATAGTAAAGTATCCGATCACCATGCGATTATTCCGACTGAAGAATATGTGAATTTTGCGAACTTCAATGATAAAGAGCGTAAAATTTACGATCTGGTTGTAAAACGTTTCCTTGCAGTTCTTTTCCCTGCACATGAGTATGAGCAATTAACAGTTCAAGCCGAAATCGGGAAAGAGAAATTTATCGCACGCGGTAAGACGGTTATTTCTGCTGGGTGGAAAGAAGTATACTCGAATCGTTTTGATGACGAGGAAACTTCAGAGGATGTGAAGGAACAGCTGTTGCCGCGTCTTGAAAAAGGACAAGTGCTAAACGTGACATTGCTTGCCCAAACATCTGGACAAACAAAACCGCCAGCGCGTTTTACAGAGGCGACAATACTGACAGCGATGGAAAATCCGGCGAAATATATGAACACGCAAAACAAAGCGCTTGCCGATACATTAAAATCGACAGGTGGGCTAGGGACTGTTGCGACACGTGCCGATATTATCGATAAATTGTTCAATTCGTTCCTTATCGAGAAGCGTGGAAAAGACATTCATATTACGTCAAAAGGCCGCCAGCTGCTGGATTTGGTACCGAATGAACTAAAATCTCCGGAAACAACGGCACAATGGGAGCAAAAGCTTGAGCAAATTGCTAAGGGCAAGCTGAAAAAAGATGTCTTCATTAATGAAATGAAGCAGCATACAAAAGCAATCGTTGCCGATATTAAAAACAGCGATAAAAAGTTCAAGCATGATAATATTTCAACGAAGTCCTGCCCGGATTGCGGAAAGCCAATGCTTGAAGTAAACGGGAAAAAAGGAAAAATGCTCGTATGCCAGGACCGTGAGTGCGGTCACCGCAAAAATGTCTCGCGTGTAACGAATGCCCGTTGTCCGCAATGTAAGAAAAAGCTGGAGCTGCACGGACAAGGTGAAGGCCAAATTTTCGTATGTAAGTGCGGTTACCGCGAAAAATTATCCGCATTCGAAGCGCGCCGTAAAAAAGAAGGCGGCGGTAAAGTTGATAAACGCAGTGTTCAAAAATATTTGAAGCAGCAAGAAAAAGAAGTAGAGCCAATTAATAACGCATTTGCGGATTTGTTAAAAGGCATGAAATTTGATGAGTAATTCGCTTTATTGATTAAATGCAGGAACGGAAACCGTACTTTAACAAGTGCGGTTTTTATGTTTTAAATGGGTACCGTAGTTTCTTCAAATTAATCTAATATAGCGTAAGAATCGAATCTATTGGCGCAGTACCATTCGCAACGGCATTCACTTTGTTAACGTATTGCTTGTTGATTAAATACTTTAACGGCTGCTCTACGGCATTGAAATATTTGAATGTATCCCGTGCCATTTCATCCCATTCTTCATAATAGGTTAAATAGTCATTTGCCGTTACTTTAGTTCTCGATGTGCCTTCCTCAGAGATGCACTCAAAATCCTCAACACCTTTTAAAGTTCCATAATCACATGTTAATTGCTCGCCAGGTTGAATGTCTTTTGCGGCCATTTGAAAATTATAAGCTGTATCGACACAATTTGGTTTGAAACTGTGATTCATATATTTTGCGTGATCCCAATGAAGGACATAGATACCGTCAGTTTCTAAGTACGCATATTTATAGACATCCGCTTTTTGCAAATCACCAAGGCTTTCGATAAACTCCTCTGTCAGCATCAAGTCAAGGCCATCTTTAATCCAAACAATCGTCCCTTTAGGGATTAGTTTAGTTGCAAAGACACCGACGCCTACCTGCTCACTGACAAATTGAATTTCTGTATGTGGATGCATCATTTGTTATTCCTCCTTAAAAGTAAAACCTATTCAAATGTTCTATTGAATAAGAGACAAGTTATTTCCTTAAAATCAGATTGTTTTAATATGTTTATGTCATTACTTTCTATTTGGAATAGGCTTTAGTCAGTATTTATAATGCTTTGATGCATTGGATTTTATTGTAGAGGGAGAATTTCATTTCATTACAAAATCATGAGGATAGGGATGTTTTTGATGGGGGTATGTATGACCTGTAGAATAAAGGGGAATTAATTTTAAACACATCAAAAATACCATTTTCTCCTTAGAGAATAATGGCATTTAGGCAACTTTATTTTAAGCAATATTTAGCAACGACTTCTGCACCAGCTTTTGCTGCAACTAATAATGCCCGTTCATCAATATCGAACTTTGGATGATGGTTCATATAAGGTACATCTAAGTACGTTGGTTGGCAGCCAATATAATAAAAAGTGGACGGCTTTGCGAGTGCATAATACGCAAAATCCTCTGACCCTGAAAACAACGGTGCTTCTTCAATCACAATGATTTCTTCCTGTTCCGAAGCTTCCAATGTTTCAACGACAAAGTTTGTCAGGTCCTTATCGTTAACTAACGGTGGATAATCCTTTTCGTAAGTGAGCATGCAAGTAACACCAAACTGGACTTCTAAACCGTCTACTAACCGTTTGATTTCCTTTTCAATCGTAGCGTGAACAGTGTCGTTCATATAACGCACATCACCTTCAAGTGTTACCGCATCTTTAATAACATTGAACGTGCCTTTTCCATCAAAGGAACCGATTGTGACAACACCCATATCATACGGGTTTAACCGTCTACTAATAACCGTTTGTACTGTCGTTACAAAATTTGAGGCTGCAACAATCGCATCATTTGCCAGGTGAGGGGAAGAACCATGCCCTCCTGTACCATGGACAACCAGTTTGAAAAATGAGCGGCCTGCCATTGCAGCCCCAGCACGGTAGCCGATATGTCCGACTTTAAATGTTGGGAATAAATGTGCTCCGATTATAATTTTACAGTCATCGAGTAAGCCGGATGCCATCATACTTTTGGCACCACCAGGGGGTTTTTCCTCTGCATGCTGATGAATAATTTTTACTGTTCCATGAAGTTCATCTTTTAATTGAATAAGACAGTCCGCTAAAATAAGCAAATATGCGGTATGACCGTCATGACCGCAAGCGTGCATGACACCTGGTTTTTTCGACTTGAATGGGACATCTGTTTCTTCTTCAATTGGTAAAGCATCAAAATCTGCACGTATTCCGATGACAGGCCCCGGATGACTGCCTTGAATTTCTACAATAATTCCGTAGCCATTGCCGACATTTCGATGAATTGTTACGTCTTTATTTTCATAGAAATCTGTGATATATTGCGCCGTTTGCTGTTCTTCAAATGAGAGTTCCGGATTTTCATGCAGATGACGGCGAATTGCGATCATCTCATCGTTCCGAGCTGCTAACTTATCCATTAACTGTTGTTTAATTGTCATGATGCTTGTTCACTCGCTTTCATTTTTTCAAGAATAATGGCAAAGATGACTGTTCCTGCAATACAAATAAATGTTTGGAACGACTGTGGTACTGGGCCAAGTGCCGCGAAAACACCTAATCCAATTGCAACAATTCCCCAAACAGGCTTTTTAAGGGCAAACTGTGCGAGCACTCCTCCAAAAATAGCAGGCAATACAAAGCTGAAGCTCGCGCGGATTGACTCCGGCAGCGCATTAATTAAGTAAGAACCACCTAAAATTACAGCAATTAGCATTGTTGTATTCACAATTGAAGCTGCAGAAATCGCTAATGTCGCTGTAACTTCCCCTTTGCGCGTTCCTGGCTCTGCTTTCACGATGGATTGGGCAATAGATGCGCTAGGTAAGCACATATTCCCGATATTACCTGTTAGAAAGGCCAAATACGTACCCGACACACCTAATATAGGGTAGTAGCTAATTGGCTCTACAAACCAGATGATTGCTACAACGGCCCCGTAACTTAAAAAACCTGTTAAAATTACAGACCATCCTGGATGGTACCCAAGACCAAATGATAAATAGAGGGGAAGGGCAATCGTACAAATGATGACACCCCAAATAGTAAGACGACCCCAGAAATGTGCTTGACTATGGAAAGTTGCAAAATTTTTCTCGTTCTTTGTAGGTGAAGCAACTGTTGTGTGACGCTCTAAAACGACCATTTTAATCTTCCTCCTTCTATTAAATTAAGAAATACCCGACGCTCATACCAATCAAAATAACTAATCCAAGCGACCATTCACGTAGCCAGTTTTGGTTGAAACGATGTGCTGCCCACATAATAGCTGGCATTACCAATAAAGCGACTAAAAAAATAATCGTTTCATTCATGCCTTTTGCGATTTGGCCTCCACCAAAATAACCGAAAGCACCAATCATTGCTGCAGTCGAAACGACACTTAACCACTTTGCACGGTTGCCGCCACCGCTCGTTAACTTACTTTGAAGACGGCCAAGTGATTTGGTGAATAAAGCTGTTACAAGCAACCAGCCCATGCCACCTAAACACATTGTCCACGCTGCTGCTGTGAACGCTTGTGCTGAGAAGCTTTTATCACTTAACTGTTCACCCGCCGCTTCGGCCCCGAGACTAGCTCCTACTGTTTCGATTGGTGCGGATCCGACAATACCAATTCGCATCATTGTTGTTGGTTCACCAATTAAAGTTATTAAAGAAATGGCAACAATGATAATGGCAAATGACGGACCGAGTGAACTAATTGCACCTGTTCGAATAATCGAAGACACTTCCTTATTCGTTAAGCCGACTTCCGGTGCAACTTTTTTCGAAATACGTATAAAGACAATAGCTTGGAAAATCACGATGAGCACTACGACAAATGCTATAATCCATAAAACCGGATGATCCATAATTTCTGATGCTATGATCAATATGACCCCTCCTTTTAATTGACTAACAATTCAGTTTTTTTTTACACTATACTTTGTTTCCTTATTGCGAAACAATGTGTAATCCTCTATATTTATAAATAAAATTATGTAATATTCTATATATTTAAGAGAGAGGGGCATGTCTATGTCAGATGGACAAGAAGCAATTCTACGTCAATTAACACTATCCAATAAACAGTTATCTATCCTCGTGGAAAGTATTCGGACAATCACTTCCAAACTCCATATTGATGAAGTATTACATACAATCATGCGTCATGCACTGGATGTTATTCCTGAAGCGGATGCGGGGTATTTAATGCTTTTTGATGAACAAAAGCAATGTCTTATTCCTAAAACCTATATTCATTTTCCTCCACTTATTGAGCAATTTCAAACAAAGCCAAATGAGGCCATCACTGGTCGTGTATTTGCGACAGGAATCGGTGAGTTCTTTAACAGTTACGATGAAATTATGGCTGCTATGTACCATCAAAATGTAAGCCCCCGTAACTTACGGACAATTTTAAAAAGTGCACATGTTCCGCAGGCGGCGCTTTGTGTACCGATAACCGTAGATACTAAGCCGATTGGCATCATGATCCTTCACCAACTCCAGAAGAAAAGAGACCTCACACAAGAAGATCTATTATTTTTCCAAGCCTTTGCCGATCAGGTAGGGGTGGCAATTCAAAAAGCCCAGTATTATGAACAGATGATTGAAAAAGTAAAAGAAGCGCACGAATTATCTCTGGCCTTAGAGACAAAACATACGCTTCTTAAACAACGTTATGATGTGCATGCTAGATTAAATCAATTGCTATTGCAAAACGAATCAATATCCGTCATTTTAAAGGAACTGCAAAATTTAACGCAATTACCAATTGGTTTTTATGATGCAAATGATGATGTGTTTTTTGAAGAGGTTCTGTTAATTCCCCATCACACAAAAACAAAAATAAAAAAACAATTACTATTTAAAATGAGTCCATTTGAATACCGACTTAAAAATGACCGCAGCTTTATTGTTTATCCTCTCTATAATTTGGATATTTGTTTAGGGAGCATGATTATTGAACAGAAAGGCATCATTTCCTACAAAGATCAGCAAACACTGGAACAGGGGGCCAATATATTAACGCTGCAAATTTTACGAAACAAAAATATTCAAGAACTCCATAACAAACGAATCCAGGAAACATTCCATCAAATTATCGATGCACCGAATCAAAAATCAATTGCATCTACGGCGTATCACTTGGATTTGGATGTCGAGGATTACTACCGGTTATGTATAATCGAGTTCAAACAATCGACGGAAATGTTATCAATTGATCAACATTTACATCAGTTCATCTCGCTCCTAAAAGAACAATTTTCAGGTGAACGGAAATTACTGTTTTATGAAAAAAACAAAATTACACTGTTAATTGGTGTGCCGTCGCCAATAACGCTTACTACATTAAACGAAACGTTCTCGAGGCTTCAAAAAAAGTGGCAGTTACAGCATAAGCCGCTTTTCCGTTGTGCAATCAGTAAACAGTATAAAACGCTTCAGACCGTTTCCGCTCTTTTCGAGGAAGCACTGCAAACATTGCGCTTTTTACATGTTCGTGATGATTGGACGATTACGAGCTATGATAAAATCGGACTCAATCAGCTAGTTTTACAAATCCCGCCACAAGATTTGGCAAACTTCATTCATGAACAGATCGGTGAGTTATTAGTTCAGTCGAACAAAACTCACCTATATGAAACATTGCTGGTCTATTTTAAATTTAACCGTTCCATTCAGCAGACAGCACAGCATTTACACATTCATACCAACACCTTGTACCAGCGCCTAAACCGGATTGAGCAGATGCTAAATATCTCTTTGCAAATACAGGAGGATGCTTTAAAAATACAGTTAGCGTGTTATTTGAAGGAAAATTATTTAACACCTGCAGAAAAAAGAGAGTAAATTTAGATGGGCGAGGGAGGGTAACTGTACTTCTGGTAAATTAATACACCTCAATAAAAATGTATACTAAAATTTCAAGTGAGTATAAAATAGGACAAGTCAGCATTTGGTAGTGAAATTATATTGAAAAAATATGTTGACTAACGGTTTGCGTAGGGAAGTAACTTTGTATTCGGGAGATGTTGTGCAGAATTTTAATAGTTGACGAAGTAGGGCAATCTACATACCAACAAAAAAAGTTGAAAAAATAGAGGATGTGAAACAATGGATTGGTTTGGCAATATATTAGGTGAAGTAAATACAATATTATATTCATATGTACTAATAATTTTATTAGTAGGGACAGGTATATTTCTAACGTTCAAAACAAAGTTTATTCAATTTCGATTAATCAAAGATATGTTTAAACTTATAACAGAAGCGGCGCCAACAGATAAGTCAGGAAAAAAGGGGATATCTTCTTTCCAAGCTTTTACAATATCTGCCGCTTCACGCATCGGAACAGGTAATATTGCGGGTGTTGCGACGGCAATTGCTCTTGGTGGTCCCGGTGCAATATTTTGGATGTGGATGATTGCGCTTATCGGTGCAGCATCTGCGTTAATTGAAAGTACACTAGCACAAGTATATAAAGTTAAAGATAATAGTACTGGGTTGTTTCGTGGCGGCCCTGCTTATTATATGGAAAAAGGTTTAAATAAAAGATGGATGGGCATTCTTTTTGCCATTGTTATTACTATTACTTATGGCTTTATTTTTAATTCCGTCCAGGCAAATACGATTTCCATTGCATTTGAAGAGAGTTTTGGTGCCAATCGTTTAGTTGTAGGTTTAGTATTGGCTGCTTTAACAGGGATTATTGTTTTTGGTGGACTAAAGAGGATTGTTAGCTTTACTCAAGTAGTGGTTCCTGTTATGGCAATTTTGTATATTATAATCGCACTTATTGTTGTATTCCTCAATATTTCCGAAATTCCGGGTGTATTTCTCCTTATCATAAAGTCTGCCTTTGGATTGGAAGAAGCTTTTGCAGGAATGATTGGGGCGGCAATTATGAATGGTATTAAACGCGGATTATTCTCCAATGAAGCTGGGATAGGGTCTGCCCCTAACGCAGCAGCAACAGCGGATGTTTCCCATCCAGTTAAGCAAGGGTTGATTCAAGCTCTTGGTGTATTTATAGACACATTAGTCGTTTGTACTGCAACAGCAGCAATCGTATTATTAGGCGATGCATACCTTCAATCTGACGCAACTTCAGTTAATTTAACGCAAGCATCTTTAGTTGGTAATTTAGGCGATTGGGCAGGAAGCTTCTTAGCGATCATTGTATTTATGTTTGCCTTTAGTACGGTTATTGGCAATTACTATTATGGTGAATCGAATATTAGTTTTATAAAAGAATCAAAAATGGGCTTATTGGTATTCCGTATTTTTGTCGTACTTTTCGTTATGTTCGGCTCAATTGCAAAAGTACAAATTGTTTGGGATTTAGCGGATCTATTTATGGCCTTTATGGCAATCATCAACTTAATTGCTGTTCTTCAACTTTGGAAAGTGGCCAAACCGGTTGTTAATGATTATTTAAATCAGCGCAAGCAAGGCAAAGATCCAGTCTTCTATAAGAAAAACGTACCTAATATTGGTGATGTGGAATGCTGGGGAGAAGATGAAGAATTAGAAAGAAAACGTTAAATTGAAGTGGCGCCACTATTAATGGATGGCGCACGTTACAAAAAATATATTAATACTTGAAAAGAACCACCTAATTGTTGATATACAACAATTAGGTGGTTTTTCTGGAGAGAGGAAGGTTATATAATTCGAAGAAACATTATTGGAAGCGAGTCTAGTTTAACCCGTACGGCTGTAGACCCTTCTTTTTCACTTGAATACGCCAAACTTCATTTTTTGATGATTCTGTTACGTAGAGGTATCCATCATAAAAAGCTAGATTGGTTGCGAATGTTCCTGCATCTTCAGGAAGGCGAATGGTTCCGTATTTAAAACCATTGGCGTCAAGTACTACAACTTCGCCAGCTTGGAAATGGGCTACGTACAGATTACCTTCAGCATCTACAGCTAATCCATCCGGACCAATTCCACCTTCAAAACGACCGAAAACAAACGGTGATTCAGGAGAATTTTCAGCATTTACAGAAGGCACAGATAAAATTTGATTTTTGTCAAACTCTGAAATATAGACACGCTGGCCATTTGCTGAAATTGCGATTCCGTTTGGATAGGCAATATTCTCTGAGAAGAGGATCGCTTCAGTTTCGCCAGGAGGTAAGTAGAAGACGCGACCTGTTGGATGAGTAGCACTAGAACCCATTGGCTCAGTAAAGTAAAGTCCGCCTGTTTCATCAAAAACAAGGTCATTTAAACCGTTTAAAGGTTTTCCATCATAAGAATTGACAATGGTTTTGCGCTCACCAGTAGCGGGATTGTAAGAATAAAGTTCTCCTTTACCGTCCGTAATAAATAAGCGACCATCTTTGTGGAACTTTGCCCCAATTGGCATTAATTTATCTTTATCTCCTAAAACTGTTTTAACTTTGTTGTCTTTAATAGTTAGGATTTCACCAGTCGTTGGGCTGACTAACCAGATGTTTCCTTTACGATCAAAGTTAATACCTTCCATGAATCCACTACCAGTAGCAACCTTTTCCCATTTACTACTCTGATGAATAATTTCAGAAATGTCATGTCTGTCTTCTGCGGGCACGGGTTTTGTTTCATACAATGCCTTTGCACCAGCGAATGTGACTGTTATAAGGGAGAGGACAAGAACCAATGTCCATGTAAGTGCACCTTTTTTAGACTTCATAAATACCACCTTTATTTTTAGACTATTTTAGAATATAAGCGCTTATATTCTTAGTATCATATCAGTTGTTCGCCGGTCTAAATAGCAGAAAAAGTACTCGAATGAAACTAATATAAAGTAGTAATTTTATCTATTTAGAATAGTATTTATTTGTTATACTGAAAATTTGGATTATTATTTAAGCGAAAAGACAATATAATTACTAAGTAATTAAACTGTAGGTGTTATAAAGATGGTGATTTATAAAATAGTAACCCTGTTTGTTAGATTCCATCTTTATAATGAAATATGAGGAATAGAACCATCGATTGTCTCAAAATATAATTAGAAGGGGGCGACCTTATGCACGCTATACACAAATTAGGGGAAAGTTTTTGGTATATCACTCCAGTATCGTTGACTGACCGTCCGATTTTAGGGATGGTGGTTGGCAGTAAAAAGACATTAATGATTGATGCAGGCAACTCGGAAGAACATGTGAATTATTTTCTGGAGGAACTTAAAAAAAGGGGAATTTCTAAACCGGATTTAGTTGTTTTAACGCATTGGCATTGGGACCATATTTTTGGCCTTTCCGCATTATCTGATGCTGTTTCAATTGCGTCCACAGAGACTAAAGCGGAAATGGAGAAGCTTATCCCGTTTTCGTGGTCAGATGAAGCCATTGATGCACGAGTAAAAGAAGGCGTGGAAATTGAATTTTGCGCGAAAGCAATTAAGGAAGAATACAAAAATCACCGGAACATTAACATTACTTTGCCGGATATTACAATAGAGAATAGAGCAGAGATAGATCTAGGTGGAGTAACTTGTGTCGTACAACATGTGGGAGGGGACCATGCTGCAGATTCTGTCATTGTGTATATTAAAGAAGAGAAGATTCTGTTCCTTGGGGACTGCATTTATCCGAGATTGTATGCCGAAAAAGTACACTATACAATTAGTGAAACGTTACGAGTATTAGATCTATTGGACTCATTTGACGCAGAAACCTACATTCCTTCACACCAACAACCAATTTCAAAAGAAAATTTCAATAAAGAAGTTACTATGCTTAGAACGATTGCGAAATATACAGAGGATTGTAATGGGGATCAGCCGAAAATAGTGAAGAAATACGAAGACTATGTAAATAGGGAACTTACCGAAGATGAATTAGACACCATTTCCGATTTTGTAAATGGATATTAAATGATCGCTTCGTAATTAAATTTCAAAAGAACCGCCTAGTTGTTGATGAACAACTAGGCGGTTCTTTTTATGGGTGCAATAAGAAATGAATCGTAAATAATTTCTTCTGTTATGAAGCGTATTTAAATTGGTCCTATTTAAACAAAAAAATACACCTGCCAAATGCATTGTAAAAAATGCTGACACGTGGTAAATTTATATAGATATGCGTAAAAATAATATTTATGCGTATATTATCCCTTACTCTAAGTATATATAAAAATTCTTTATTAGTCAACTCTTAAATATTTTCAAGGAGTGAATGTTATGAAAGCAGATTTTCTGAACGAACAAAAGAGGTTAAATAGTGTTGTGAACGTAATAAATGATCAAACACTTCAACTGGAATCAGAAACGTTAAAGCTCCGAAATGAAGTAGTAAATACTCGTAAGCATTTTTGGGATGAAATCAAAGTGAATACGGATTCGTTTGATGACTTTTTGGAAACCGTTATTAATTTAAGACAAGAAGCGCAGGTATTAGCTGTTGGTGAAAGTACGCATCATCACGCATCCAAAAGATTAGCTGTCTTGCATCGGATGAAGTCGGTCCCTTATTTTGGGCGAATTGATTTTCTTGAAGAAGGTTTTTCAGAGCAGGAGAAAATTTATATTGGAATTTCATCTTTGATGGATTCAAGTGGTGAGGACTTCCTTATTTATGACTGGAGAGCACCGATTTCAAGTGTCTATTATGACTATGAACCTGGTCCCGCACAGTATACAACGCCTGGGGGCAAGGTTTACGGTGATCTCGAGAAAAAATGGCAATACGTTATTCGTGATGGGAAACTGCAATCTATGTTTGACACAAGTCTCACGATTGGTGATGAAATTTTACAGAAGGTGCTTGGAAAAGGCGCGGATAAGTATATGCAAAGCATCGTAGCAACGATTCAAAAGGATCAAAACCGTATTATTCGCCATGATCAAGGTCGTATGCTCATTGTGCACGGTGCAGCCGGAAGTGGTAAAACTTCTGCTGCATTACAAAGAATCGCATTTCTATTGTATAAATACCGGGATCGCATTAAAGCCGACCAAATTATATTGTTTTCACCAAATGCTATGTTTAATAGCTATGTTTCCAACGTACTTCCGGAGCTTGGGGAAGAAAATATGCAGCAAGTTACATTTCAGGAATATTTGGATCACCGCTTAAGTAAAGATTTTCACTTAGAAAATCCATTTCATCAATTGGAATATGTGCTTACTGCAGCAAATAACCCTTCATATAACGCAAGGATTAAAGGCATTCAATTTAAAGCATCCGTTAAATATGTTGAAGCGATTAAATTATACCGAGAAACTTTGGAAAAATCGGACCTGTTATTTAAGGATATAAAATTCAGAGGGAAAACAATCATATCAGCTCAGCAATTGTCAGAGAAGTTTTATGGAGAACATATTTCACTGAGTTTCCAAAGCAGACTTGAAAAACTGAAAGACTGGCTAATGAATAAAATTAAAGAAATAGAAAAAGTTCAACGTTCTCAGCCATGGGTAGAGGAGGAAATTGAGCTACTAAGCGATGAGACATATCATAAAATTCACAAATATTTAGCGAAGAAAAATGGCTTTGAACGAGAAGAACAGGCAGATTATGAAATGGATCATGATGCGCTTATTCAAGTAGTCGTCCGCCTGAAACTGAAGGCAGTGAGAAAACAAATTCAAACACTCGACTTTATTAATTTAGAAGGCATTTATAAACAGCTTTTTACAGATCCATTATTAATGCAGCAGCAATTAAAAGTGGAAGTACCAGATGAGTGGGAAGCGATATGCGAAGACACACTTCAAATGATGGAAGCGGGGACGCTGTATTATGAAGACGCGACACCATTCCTATTTCTTCAGGAATTGATTCAAGGCTTTCAAACGAACCGTTCGATCAAGCACATTCTCATTGATGAAGCGCAGGATTATTCGCCGTTTCAATTTGAATTTTTGAAGCGTTTATTCCCTTCTGCCAAAATGACGGTGCTAGGTGACTTTAATCAGGCGATTTTTGCTCATGCAAGTGGAGTAGGAGATTTTCAAATGCTTAACCACCTCTATGGAGAAGAAGAGACGGAAGTTATCAACATGACACGAAGTTATCGTTCGACGAAGCCGATTATTGAATTTACACGGAGTCTCATTGCAAATGGAGAAAAAATCATTCCGTTTGAGCGTGCCGGTGAGCTGCCGGTATTAAACCAATTGGAAAATCATACACAATTGCACGAGCGCATTATGTCTAACATTTCGAAATTGCAAAGTGAAGGCTATGGCAGTATCGCAGTTATTTGTAAATCAGCAGAAGAAAGTAAGACAGCATTTGAGGCGTTATCTAAAATTGACGGAATTAAGCTTATAAAAAGTGGTACAGCGGAATTTGAGCAAGGAGTTGTAGTCATTCCTTCTTATTTAGCGAAGGGGATCGAATTTGAAGCGGTCATTATTTACGATGCATCTGAAAGCGTATATGGAGACGAAAGTTTACGCAAAATTTTTTATACAGCCTGCACAAGAGCAATGCACGTGCTGCAATTGTACAGCGTAGGGAAACCAAGTCCTTTTATGCAAAAGGCTTTGGATGGAAATTTTGTACAACTTGAGTTGAATTCAGAAAGCATTAGGTAAACACAGTTGTTTCATTAAAACTTAAAGTAAACGGAGTCCGGGAGTGTACCGGGCTCCGTTTTAATTTTGGGTCTAGAATCCATCTTACCTGTTATTTCTTAATAACCGGAATCCACATTTCCCCGTATAACTGACCGTTTTGTTGACCCATTATAACTGCTGCGTTTGGACCTCCTACATAGGCGTAATCTGTTGCTTCTTGTAACACTTGTCCGAAGGCGATCCCTGTAACAGTATTGGCCAGCTCTTCTGCGGTAGAAGCTTCACCTTTAACAACTACGTACTCTCCTTTAGGAAATTGGATGACTCTAGTTGCCTCCGGTAATGTTTCATCAGTCAGAACCCCGGCATAATGCATCATCTTATTATTCACTGCTTCATTCACGATAAAAATATAGTCGTTTGTAGCTACAGCCTTTAATGCATCCAGTCTTCCATCCTCATTGACCGCATGCCAAAAATCGGCCTTTTCTTTATTTATCCCCATATAGTCTGTGTAATCGCTCTTTAGTTCTGTTCCAAAACCTAAAACAACAAAGCTGTCCTTTTCTTCAATCATGTAATTTGCCATAGTAAAAACCTTCTTTCAATTTTAGTTTAATCAAGATTTGTTTTTTTACTTGATAAGTTTATAATAGCCATAAATCATGTCAAAATATGATACTGTTTTCGGAGGCGCCAATGAAAAAAGTTGAACGAATTAATACAATCATGCGGTATATCAACAACCGTGCCCACTTTACCATTTCTGAAATTATGCAAGAGTTTAATATCTCGCGTTCAACGGCTCTACGAGATATCAGAGAAATTGAAGCTATCGGGATGCCGCTTGTCGCTGAAGTTGGAAGAGAAGGGGGTTATAGTGTCTTACATAATTCTGTGCTCCCCGCTGTTCGCTTTACAGATAATGAGATTAAAGCTCTTTTTATTGCCTTTATGGCAACAAGAAATCAACAACTTCCATATTTAAAAAGTCGTCAGTCATTAGCAGAGAAGTTACTCGGTTTAATTTCAGAAAACCAGCAAGACGACCTTGTGCTGTTAAATCAAATATTGCTTTTTGAAGGAACGAACCCTCACAATCCGGAGTTGCTGGATTTATCCGATTTACCTGATCCTGTGATTGAAAAGCTTATACAAACACTTCTGATTGACCGCTATTTAATTATTATAGTCAAAGAAGGGAAGTTAACAAAAATGTATTCAATTTATCTCTTGCACCTTCATCATGAAAAGGGGAACTGGCTGATAGAAGGCTTTGACGCAGGTGAGGAAAAGAATCGGATTTTTCCTGTATCAAATCTGATCGATGTAAAACCGGACGAGGGGAAAAATAGAATCAGTAAGAAAGAGATTTTAGAAAAGCTTAGTGAACGGAGTAAAGAGAATAACCTTGTACTTGAGCTTGGTCCAAAGGCAATCGCACAGTTCAAAAAATATCATCCTTTAAAACTTTCTATTTCCTATACAAATCCTTACCAAACGACAGCCATTCTAGAAGCTGTTATCAATACTGAAAACGAGGAAGATATAGTAGAGATAACGAATTGGCTGCCATTTTTGGGAGCGGATATAACAATTAGAAAATTGCCGGGAGAAGTGCTAAAAGGGATACAAGAGAGCGTGTCTGTATATTGCCGTTGAAAAACCCACTTAAACTGATAAGTGGGTTTTATCATTGAAGACAAATTTCAATTCATATCTTTAACATATTGCTCCAAATCAGCGGGTGATTTTAGCTGATTCAGTTCTTTTACAGACTCCGCATCCTCTGATTTATAAGAAAAATAAAATCGGGCAGCTCTATCATCCAAGTGTTCGAAGTTAAATTCATTATAGGGAAGTTTGCGTTCCTTTTTCGTCAGCTGTTTTTGCAGATTTTCATTAAAGAACACAATTTCAATGCTGAAATAATTTAAATTCTGCTCTTTAAAGTGCTGGATCATCTCATAGGCTTTCCCCAGCTGATCGTTTATATTATTGGATGATTCCAGAATAACATTGGCAAAGACAATATTTCCGATACCGTCAGCTTCCTTTTGCAAAATTTCTTCGTACGTGTCGGTATGGTCATATTGTGCTTCGATTTCATCGGGAAACGTCACATTTACCATATAGGAGTAATTTTCAACAGTTCCATAAAGTTCTTCATACAGCACCCCAAATTGCGTGTTCAGTTCATCACGCCAATGCATTTCCAAATACGTATCGTAAAGGGGTTCCATATCCTCACCAACCGAAACCGTAACTTCCAGATCAGGATTCTTCTTTGGATGAGCAATAATATGGTAGTCCCCGAAATCATCGCCCAATGGTTTGGAATAGGTTGATTCATCAATCACAAAGTCTTCGTTATATTTTTCTTCAAGAGAAGCTTCAGCGGCATTTTCCGCTTTGTAGCCTATAATCGGGTAGTAAAAATAGTCAAATGAAGCAAACGTGAGTATTAAAATAAAGAACGCTGGAATTGCAAGTATCGCCAGTAACACAATTTTTATTATTCGCATCGCTATTTTCTCCTATCCTAATACGAATAGCGTGCTACTTGTTCACCTTCAATAACAAGGCCGTCTATTTCCTGAAAGCCCATTTTTTCATAGATGCGCTTTGCATGCTCATTGTCAGGCTCATAGGAAAGGGTAATTGTTTGATGGTGAGGCTCTTTCATTGCTCGAATATCCTCTATAACGAGCCGAACCGCCTCCTTGCCATAACCTTTCCCCTGATGTTTTTGATCGATCATCATTCGGTAAATCCAGTGCTCATGGTCATCTTCATCAAGACCATAAAGCGTGAAACCGATCATTTCTTCACCATAGTAAATTCCTTTCGCATGGAAATTTTCCAGAAAGTTCAGCTGTGCCAGTGACACCGCATTCGAGGCGACAAACTTTACTTGATCCTCCCGTACTTTTAGCGAGATCGCTTTTATCCAATTGTCTTTTGTAATCGTTTTTAAATGCAGCATTTTTTTCCCTCTCTCATGTAAAGTGAAGTGTTGTGCATTACGCACTAACAATTAATACCATAAAAGGGATTGGATTTAAATATTACATTTTACCGCATTCCATCAAATTAAAAGGAAGTGGAATAACTGCTGAAAGTCCCAAAAATCTCTTGTGTGTTTAGCTGGGGGTATGTGGATATAAAGTTTACAATGATTAATCCAATGTCCAAAGCTGGATAGACATCGAATATAAAGCGGTCACCATAACGGATCGCCGTCAATGCAAGCGGCAATTCGCGCCGGAATACTTCATACCGCCGCATAGCTGTATTAAAATCCTGACCTTCTTTGTTAACCATTACATAGGCGTTGTAACATATATAGTACCCATTCGTTTTCCATTCGCCAATTACTTCATCTCTCATATTCTTATTCACTTTGTCCCACGCAAACTGTGTTCCAATTGTTAAAAATAATTCTCCGGTGTCATCAGAATGGGTGAGTGTATGGTGTCTTGAAATAACAGGTTCTGTTGCGGTAACAACATCCCTGTATTCAACGGACAGCCTTTCGGGATTAAATTTGTTCATGTCATTGCTCCAATCTTTTTCTTTATTCATATGCATTCTTTTTATTGGGGGTGAAGGGGGCGTGACTATGAGTAATTAACGTTTCATCCAAGTATTTCAAATGTCTATATTGCGAAAAATCATGAACATATACTAGGTTAGAGGTCAAACTTAGTAGGGAGGTGAATGATATGCCATTTTTTGGGCAAAATTCTAGGGCGGGGATGTTTCCGCCAAATGGACAACAATTTGGTCCTCCACCGCAAATGGGCAGACAGCAGATGGGAATGCCTCGATCCAATGAATTTGCAAGACCGAGGGAAGCCTTTTATCCCCCATATCCGGTTAATCCTAGACAGGGGCAACAGCAGTTTAATCCTTATCCACAACAGCAGCAACAGCAGTTCAACCCTTTTCCACAACAGCAACAACAGCAAGGATCTCGCTTTAGCGGTCTATCGGATAATTTAAATACAGTGATGGGCCATGTAGGGACATTAACGAATGGAATTAATACAATGAGACAAGTAGGCGCAATGCTGAATCTCTTCAGATAATTAAATATAAAACTCGAAATATCAATTTAGCCTATCAATAGAAAATTATTGATAAGCTTTTTTGTTTCTGTAAATAAAAAGACGCTAACCAACGGCTGTTTGCACAGTTGATTAGCATCCTAATTAATTTTTATTATGCTGATGAAGAATTGTTCTCTTTGTACGTTTTTCTCATCCGAATGATGTTCGGGCCGATTTCATTTAATACAATCGCTATGAGGATCAGCACAATTCCGATCCATTGCAAAGGTGTGACCGTTTCGGCCAAAATAATGCTCGCCGATAAAATCGCGACAGGCAGTTCAACAGAAGTTAATATATTCGCCAAACCTCCTGAAATGAGTGGTGCACCGACTGCATAAAACAGTGGCGGCAATACTGCTCCAAACAATGAAACCCCAGCAGCACTCGTCACCAAGTTTCCTTCAAGGGGAAATACAGCAGGGATGTCCTTCATAAATAGGATAAATACTAAAATCGTTGAACCTGTCACCATTAAAGCGGTACGGGTTAATGGATTGACATCAACGGCGACTTTCCCGCTGAAAAAGATAAAGGCAGCATATGTAAAGGCAGATAATATGCCCATAACAAACCCTTTAATCGGAAGGCCTTGCATATCGCCAGTTAAAATATTCGATGCAAAAAATACACCGACAAGAATAAGCACAATTGCAAATATAGTAATCGGCGCGGGCTTAATTTTATTGAAAACCCATTCGAACAGAATGCCGATCCAAATGAACTGGAACATTAAAATGATGGCCAGTGAAGCAGGTAAATACTGCATCGCACCATAATAAAAAATACTTGTTAAACCGATAAAACATCCGGTAATCATAATTGGAAGGATGTTCTTTTTAGTCAGCCCCTTCAACCCGCCCCCTTTTAGGAAAGTGATCGACCATAACAGCAGAAAGGAAATGACCATTTGGACAAGATTGATTTGCCCAAGTGAGTAACCGTGCCCAAACCCTAATTTAGCGAACACAGGTGTAAAACCAAAGCATCCTGCACCTAGCAGTACAAAGAATACTCCTTTATTTATCTTCATATCTATAAACCTCCGATAATGCTTGAGAATAACGATTTTATATTAACATATATAACTTGCAGTGGCAGGGGTGACGGGTTATGAAGGAGCTAAAAAAAATTTTGTATTTGAAATGGGGAAAAACCAAAAGAATGGGATCTTTTGGTTTTTCTTTTCTTTAAATTTAAACATTGTATAATGCGCCATCTATCGTGAAAGAAGAAGAACTTACATATGAAGCTTCATCAGAAAGTAAGAAAGCAATAACATTTGCTACTTCTTCCGGTTCACCATAGCGTTTCATCGGTACAGCATCATTGTATGCTGCTTGAGCTGCCTCTGCAGCGCCCGGCGCAACATTTGCTTCAATTTTACGCATCATTTGTGTATTGATCACACCTGGATTTACCGTATTTACACGAACATTATACGCTGCTGCTTCTAAAGCGGCCACCTTATTAAGACCCATTACTGCATGTTTAGATGAATTATATAGTGCCATACTTGGAGAACCGATTAAGCCGGCTACTGATGAAGTATTGACAATAGAACCGGATTTTTGTTCTTTCATTACCGGCAGTACATATTTTAGGCCGAAAAGAACACCTTTTACATTAATGCCATATACAAAGTCGAATTCTTTTTCTGTAATTTCTTCAAGAGGTTTTGCCGGGCCTTCAACACCTGCGTTATTTACAAAGCCGTCGATTCGGCTGAATTTCGAGATTGTTTGATCTACATAGTTTTTTACATTGTCTTCTTTTGACACATCAGCTTTTACAATTAAGCTGTTTTCATCTGTAAGTGAAAGTTCTGTTTGAACAGCTTTAATCGCATCTTCGTTTAGATCGACCAATACAACTTTTGCTTTTTCATTAACCAGTTTTCTTACAATCTCTTTACCGATACCTCCTGCAGCACCTGTGACAATAATAATTTTGTTTTCAAATTTCATATTCTGCATCTCCTGTTTCTTTAAAATAATTTTATAACTTATTGAATTCCCTATAGAAAGTATGGACTTTCTATTATTTCTCAATCGACTAAAAGAAATGAAATTATTGACAACTAAATTTATAATATGGTAAATTTATCTCGAAATAAAGATACTTTAATTTGAAATAAATTACAAGGAAGAGGTAACACAATATGAACTTTGAAGAATTAGTAAAGTCTCGCCATTCCGCTACAAACTTTATTGAAAATGAACAAATGACAGAAGAGGATTTTAAAAATATATTTGAGCTGACAAAGCTGGCTCCAAGTGCATACAACTTGCAGTTTACGAACTACTTGGTTATTACAGATCTGGAGAAGAAGGAAAGAGTAAAAGAATTAAGCTACAACCAATATAAGATACATACAGCGAGCGGTGTTGTTATTGTTATGGGTAATAAAAACAGCATTGAAATGCCGGAAGTTGAAAAAATCTACAGTCCATTAAAAATGCTGAAGATGATGGATGAAGTCGAATACGACATGACGATGGAATTAATTAAAGGGTATAGTGACGGGTTAAAAGACAATCCGCACGAATTAAATTTAGAACTGATGCGAAATGCAGGTATTCATGCCATGCTCTTTATGATGAGTGCCAAGCATTACGGGTTTGATACATGTCCGATGCATGTCCATAATGTTGAGGAATTACGAAAAGAGTTCAATATACCAGATCATTTAGAACCGGTTATGATGATTACGATTGGGAAAAGCGTAGAGAAAGTGCGAGCACGAGGCTACCGGAAACCAGTCGGTGAATTTGTGAATTTCAATGGGTATTAACCAATAAAATTTAGGCGACTGAGCATCCGATAAGGGATATTCAATCGCCTATTATATTTTCCGGTATTCATCCAGAAATAGGATTACTTCCTTCTATTAAATCCTCATAAGGGCGCCCGATTGCATAGCCTTGCGCATAATGAACGCCGACTGATTGGATGAATTCATATTCCGCCTTTGTTTCAATGCCTTCAGCAATTACTTTTGTCCCCGATTCAATCGCATAATTTAAAATGACTGTTAAAAGCTGCTGCTGTGCTTTATGCTGATCGATATTTTGAATAAGTGAGCGATCCAGTTTAATAAATTCCGGCTTTAAGTAAATTAATGTTTTTAAACTATTGTAGCCTGAACCGACATCATCAACCGCAATGCGATAGCCTTGTGACCGGTAGTGGGAAAGTACCCGTGCAAATTCCTCGAAATCTCCGACAGCACTGCGCTCGGTCAGCTCAAATACGACCTGTTCAGGGGATATATTTAATTTTTCCAGTAAAGCTCTCGTTTCACCGCTATGATAATTTTTATCGAGTAAAACATTTGGATGGATGTTGATAAACAATGTGAAATCCTTCTTCTTATTGTAATTGAGCCATTTTTTATGATAGCGTACGAGCGAAAGATTCCGGCAAAAGCATTCAAACAAAAATACTTTATCCGTTTGCCCAACAAATTCATAGAAAATATCCGCCGATTGAAAAAGTTTCAGCGCAATCGGGCGGTTCAATGCTTCAAAGCCAAATGTCGTGTTGCTTTTCACATCATAAATAGGCTGGAAATATGTATTCATCGCTTCTTGCGCAATGATATTTTTCAATGCTATTGACTGGGATAGATGGCGGATCATATTATTCTTTAACAGAAACCGCTGCATCATTTCCTTGAAGTCAATTGAATTGTTCGGCTTTGAATTTACGAATGTTTTCATGGAATGCTCCTACCTGAAGTTATTTATGATTCTTAATTGTAAACAGCAATTGTTTTGGCATTATAAAGGCGGTGTAAAGATTGGTTTTTCATTATGGGTAATGGGTACTTAAAATTAATGAACAGATAGTCCAATTTATAGGTGAATAATGCAGAACAGGTTGGTAGGAAAGTTCTGAATATGAACAATTGTTGAATATCTTCTATATAAAAGCGGTATATGTTGATATATTAATTAAAAATTAATGCAACTTTTACAAAAGGGGTGAAGAAGATATGAAGATTTCTAGCTTGGCACGAGGCTTTAGTTCAGAGTTAGATGAAAGAAGACGTTCCCAGCTTCGTAAAGAGGCAGGCGAAGTATATAAAAAGCATGCACAATATACGGATCCAAAGAAAAATCCACTGCTAAAAGCGCTGGAAAACCTGCTTTCCGGTAAAACAGAAAAAGATTTGCTGGAAAACGACAATGCCAATCAGGCAGAAAACCTTGCAGTGCCAACTGACATCACGTATTCACAAACATCAACACCGGATAATGTGCATCTAGCATCAGCTGTCCCTTCATCTCAAGATTTACTTACAGCAGCAAATGTTTCAACCTCCATTCCGCAAAAGCCCGCAAACACTCAAATAGAACTTACAGAGCAAGAACAAGAAGACGAAGCAATTCCGTTGTCGAACGAAAATCTTTCTTTTACGATACCTGAAAAGTTCCAACAAGATTTTGCACGTAATCCAGATGAGCAAACCGTATTTGGTCAAGAGTTGGAAAAGTGGTTATTTCAGCGTTCCTTCAACATAGCTGCACAAAAATACAGCGCTCATATTGCAATGGTGAATAACGGTTACCGTTTGACAGAGGAATCGGTTTTTTCCCAAATTGCATGAAAATAAGCCCGCTCATATGGAGTGGGTTTTTTATATTTAAGTAAATTACAAAATTGCATTAAGCAGCACTTAGTAAATCATTCAGTGGTATAATATTTCCAAAGTTTAGAATTTGGAGTGGTCTTTTTGGCGAAGAAGCAGGCAAAGACGAATGCAGTTCGTTTAATTGAGCAAAAAAAAATCGCACATGAAATTTTTGAGTATACAATCAATGACGGGGAAGCGGTGGATGGATTGACTGTTGCCGGGAAAATTGGCCAGCCTGTCGAACATGTTTATAAAACATTGGTCGCCACTGCAGGAAAGGGCAATTATTTTGTTTTCGTTATCCCGGTCGATGCGGAACTGAATTTAAAGGCTGCCGCAAAAGTGGTAGGGCAAAAGAAAATTGAGATGCTGCCCGTAAAAGAGCTACTCGGTTTGACCGGTTATATTCGGGGAGGCTGCTCGCCGATCGGGATGAAAAAGCTGTTTCCAACAATTATTGAGGAAGCGGCGACTGCACTTGACTATATAATTGTCAGTGCCGGAAAAATCGGGATGCAGATTAAGCTTGCACCGGAAGATTTACAACAGGCAACGAACGGGCAATTTGCATCGATTGTTTCTTGATAGAAAGAAGGATTGTTGTGTCGAAAAAATTTAAGTGGCAATGGGGAAGTTTCTTTGTAGGAATGATGATCATGGCGCTTGGTATCACGATGACGATTAAAGGGAATGTTGTCGGGACCGCACCATGGGATGTATTCCATATTGGTCTTTACAAGCAAATTGGGTTGACGATCGGTTCCTGGTCCATTTTAACGGGTCTGACGATTATTATCGGGACATCGATTTATTTAAAGCGCATTCCGAAGCTTGCGACGTTTTTAAATATGCTGTTCATTGGTTCATTTATCGATTTGTTCAATTGGCTCCTGCCAGAGACAGGTATTTTTGTACTGGAACTTACGTATTTTACAGCCGGCTTTTTTGTGATGAGCATTGGCTGCGCGCTGTATATCGCGGCAAGTCTTGGCGAAGGCCCGCGTGACACGATTATGATGATTATTGCGAGTAAAGGCTATTCTGTGAAAACAGGGCGGCTTGTTATGGAAGTATTTGCGACTGGCGCCGGCTGGCTGCTTGGTGGTCCTGTTGGTTTTGGGACGGTTATTTTAGCGCTCGGCACAGGTTATGTCATTCAGCCTTCACTGTTTTTCTTTAAAAGAAAGCTTGAGGAAATAATCGGAGAGCCGCTTACATAAAAAATTCCCCCTCTATGCTAAAATATAGTGGAAATAGATATCGAAAGGATGAACGCGCATGTCAAACGTATTAAATACCTTTTTAGATGAAAACTTACTGGCACTACAAGCACAAGGTTTATACAACGAAATCGATCCGGTAGAAGGAGCAAACGGCCCGATTATCAAAGTTGGAGGCAAACAGCTTGTAAACCTGTCTTCAAACAACTATTTAGGTTTGGCGACGAACGATGAGCTGAAGAAAATCGCTCAAGACACGATCGCTTCATACGGTGTCGGTGCTGGTGCTGTTCGTACAATTAACGGCACACTTGATCTACATGTAAAACTGGAAGAAACATTAGCAAAGTTTAAAGGTACAGAAGCAGCAATTAGCTATCAATCAGGCTTCAACTGTAATATGGCGGCAATTTCGGCTGTTATGGACAAAAATGATGCAATATTATCGGATGCATTAAACCATGCTTCAATTATCGACGGCTGCCGTTTATCTAAAGCAAAAATCATTCCGTTTGCGCATGCGGATATGGATGATTTACGCGCAAAAGCAAAAGACGCAACAGAATCAGGCCTTTACAATAAAGTAATGGTCATTACAGATGGCGTTTTCTCGATGGACGGCGATATTGCCAAGCTTCCGGAAATCGTGGAAATCGCAAAAGAATTTGATTTGATTACGTATGTAGACGATGCACACGGTTCAGGCGTTACAGGTAAAGGTGCCGGAACAGTGAAGCATTTCGGTCTGCAACATGATATCGACTTCCAAATCGGTACATTGTCAAAAGCAATCGGTGTTGTCGGCGGCTATGTGGCAGGGAAGAAAAATCTGATCGACTGGCTAAAAGTTCGATCTCGTCCGTTTTTATTCTCAACAGCATTACCACCAGGGGATGTTGCGGCTATTACACGTGCTGTAGAGATGATTATGGAATCAACTGAGCTGCATGACAAGCTTTGGGAAAACGGTCAGTATTTAAAAGACGGCCTAGCAAAACTTGGCTTTAATATCGGTAATTCGGAAACACCGATTACACCATGTATTATCGGCGAAGAAAAGCTGACACAACAATTCTCGAAACGTTTACTCGAAGAAGGTGTGTACGCAAAAGCAATCGTGTTCCCGACAGTACCAAAAGGAACAGGCCGCGTGCGCAATATGCCAACAGCGGCACATACGAAAGAAATGCTCGATGAAGCACTAGCGATTTATGAAAAAGTAGGCCGCGAGTTAGAAGTAATTAAATAAAAGATGTTAAGCTCAGCGCTGTTTTTATGGTGCTGAGTTTTTTGTGATTTGAGGATTAAAAATGGAATTGAGGATTATAAAATAGTGAACTGAGGATTATGTGAGAGCAAGTGAGGATTATTAAGTGATGGTTGAGGATTACTGAGTCAAAACTGAGGATTAAAACAAAAATGCGGCGAATAAAACACCGCATTTCCGATAAAGAATAATCAAAAGTTATTTCAAAACCGTCTCCTCAAACAGACCAAGCTTCGCGACACGCTGCATTGCTTCGCGCAAACGTTCTTCATCGACGAGCAGTCCGACACGAATATAGCCTTCGCCGTATTCACCAAAACCATTACCGGCTGCAACGGCAATATCCGCTCTTTCCAGCAAATAGTCGGCAAATAGCTCGCTTGTATATGGTGCAGGTACAGGGAGCCATGCGAAAAACGAGCCTTTCGGAGCTGTGATTTCCCAGCCGATTTTATGAGCCTCTTCAACGAGTACATTGCGGCGACGCTCATATAATGCACGAAGTTCCTGTACACAAGCTTGCTCCTCGTTCAGTGCAACGGCCGCTGCATGCTGAATAGCAGGGAACTGGCTGCAAAACAGATGGTCCTGAATAATATTAATCGCTTCAATCATTTTTGCATTACCGACAGCAAAGCCGATACGCCAGCCCGCCATATTGTACGATTTGGACAATGTATAAAGCTCAATGCCGACTTCTTTTGCACCGGGTGCCTGCAGGAAGCTTGGCGGGCGTTCACCATCAAAGCCCAGTGCCCCGTAAGCGAAGTCATGAGCAACCGCAATGTTATTCTCTTTAGCGAACTGTACGGTCTGTTCAAAAAATTCATGCGTTGCGACACCGCCAGTCGGGTTGTTCGGATAGTTTAAATACATCAATTTTGCCCGGCTTTTAATTTCTGCAGACAATGCCTCGTAGTCCGGCAAAAAGTGATTTTCCTCTTGAAGCGGTATCGTATCAAACTTTACATCTGCCAGTGCGACACCGGATAAGTAATCCGGATAACCCGGATCTGGGAGGAGCATATAATCGCCTGGATTCAGGAGTCCAAGCGGAAGTTCGACTAAACCGATTTTCGTTCCGCCAAGAACAGCCACTTCTGAAGCGGGATCAATGTCGACATTATATTCACGTTTATAGAAATCTGCAGCTGCTTGCTTGAGCTCTGCAATACCACGGAACGGGGAATATTTATGTGTTTGTGGATCATTTGCCGCATTTTGCAGTGCTTCAACAATATGTGCCGGTGTTGGCTGATCCGGATTTCCCTGACCTAAATTAATCACATCGCGCCCTTCAGCAAGCGCTTCATTTACTTTGTTTACAAGTGCTGCGAAAAACTGTGGTGGTAACTGTTGCAGCTTTTTCGAGAATTCAATCATTCTTTATCACCTCTGAAAAATAGTAAGGTTAATGTTAGTCTAAAACTTCACTTAAGTAAAGTGAAGATTTTGACAACTTGAAGTGAGATGTTACAATGAGTACGAATATGCGAAAATAGATTCGCACGGAATTTTAAGGCGGTGGCATTTATGAAAATTGGTTGTATTCAGTTGAATGTTGGTTTTGGCAAGGTAGATGAAAACTATGAACGCGCGGAGAAATTTATTCGCGAAGCGGTAGCAGGCGGTGCTGAAATCGTTGTATTACCGGAAATGTGGAATACGGGCTATGCGCTCGAAAAACTGGAAGAGCTGGCAGACGAAAATGGTGAACGTACGAAAGCATTTTTAAGCAGTCTTTCAAAAGAATTGGCGGTACATATTGTAGGTGGATCGGTATCGGTGAAGCGTGATGATAAGTTTTACAATACGATGTATACGTACAATCGTGATGGTGAGTTAGTCGGCGAGTACAGTAAAGTGCATTTATTCCGCTTAATGGATGAGCATTTGTATTTGGAATCCGGCAGTGACATGAATCGTTTCGCGTTAGGTGAGCTCGAAGCAGGCGGAGCGATTTGTTATGATATTCGTTTCCCGGAGTGGCTGCGTTCTCATGCGCTGGATGGTGCTAAGGTGCTGTTCGTACCAGCACAATGGCCGACACCACGTATTGATCACTGGAAAATATTACTGCAGGCGCGAGCAATTGAAAACCAGTGCTTTGTCGTTGCGGTAAATCGTATTGCCCGTAAAGTGGAAAATTTCAATGGTCAGTCAATGATTATCGGACCATGGGGTGAGGTGCTTTGGACAGGAGCAGAAGATGAGGAGCTGGCGATCATTGACGTTGATTTTTCAACAGTCGATGAAGTGCGCGGCCGCATCCCTGTATACGAAGATCGCCGTCCGGGTCTTTATGAAAAAGTAATAAAAGAATAAAGGTTAAAAGCGTACTGGATAAATGCCGGTGCGCTTTTTTTGCATTAAGCAGCAAATTAACTCACTGATAAAACAAAAAAATTCCTCCCAACCAAAACAACCACTACTTTCCACTTGCCATCTCACACGTCTCATTTTAATATAAGAACAAATGTTCGATATAAGGAGATGAGCTCTATGTATGAAAATGCGCCGGAACGTTCGATTATTTGTATTGATATGCGCAGTTTTTATGCAAGCTGTATTGCATCGGTTGAAAATTTAAATGTAATGGAAGTCCCGATTGCGATTGTCGGAAATTTTCAGCAAAAGGGGAGTGTTGTACTTGCAGCGTCCCCTCCGATGAAAAAGCGCTTTAATATTCGCACAGGTTCACGATTATACGAAATCCCGCCACATCCGGATATTCGTCTTTTTGAGCCGCGGATGTCATTATTTATACGCATATCAATGGAAATTACACGTCTGTTCAACGAGTTCGTTCCAAAAGAGGCCATTCATGTATATAGTGTCGACGAAAGTTTTATCGATTTAACCGGAACCGAAAAATTATGGGGACCGCCTGAAGAAACAGCGAAATACATTCAGCAGCTCGTTTACAACCAATTTGAAATTCCATGTGCAGTCGGTTTCGGTCCCAATATGTTAATGGCAAAACTGGCGCTCGATATCGAAGCAAAAAAGACGGGATTTGCAAAATGGACATATAATGATGTACCGGAAAAATTGTGGCCGATCATGCCGCTGTCCACGATGTGGGGCATCGGCAGCCGTACGGAAAGAACGCTGAATCATATGGGCATTTATTCTGTCTACGATTTGGCGCATGCCGATTTAACGTTACTTGAAAAGCGCTTCGGAGTTCTTGGCAATCAGCTTTATTATCATGCTTGGGGAATCGATCATTCGACAGTCGGTGCGCCGATTATGCAAGGGCAAATCAGCTTCGGTAAAGGTCAGATGCTGATGCGCGATTATCGCAGTCGAAAGGAAATTTTAGTCGTATTGCTGGAAATGTGTGAAGACGTGGCAAGACGGGCGCGGGAAGCGAAAAAAATTGGTCGGACGATTTCATTAGGGCTTAGCTACAGTAAAGATGCTTTCGGGGGCGGATTTCACCGTTCACGCACAATCGATGAGCCGACAAACGATACGCTGAAAATTTTCGAAGTGTGCAAGCAGCTGCTCGACGAATTTTACGCCGAACGACCGGCACGCAAAGTTACGATTACATTAAGCAATATTGAAAGCGAATATTCGATGCAGCTCAGCCTGTTCGATGAAATGCGTTGGCGCAACCGTAAGCTTGGAGAAACGATGGACCGTTTACGTACAAAATACGGCACAACAGCGATATTGCGTGCGGTTTCCTATACGGAAGCTGGTACTGCACTGACACGGGCTAAATTAGTAGGCGGGCATAAACAATAAGGAGTGAAGGCGATGAACAAAGATAGAGGAACAATTAAATGGAGCGCAATGATGCTGCCGGAGCATGTCAAACTATTGCGTGAATGGCAAGAAGAGGACACAATTGTTACCCAACCCCAACTCGACGAAGCCCAGTTAGAACAAATTAACATCAATCTGCAGCGAGCCTACACAGAACATTGCCCGATCCAACTAAAAGTATGGGAGCAAACAGGCCTCTATACAGTTTCCGGGGCAATCCAAAAAATCAACATCCACGAACAATACGTAAAACTGATAAACAGCGAAAGAATTCAGTTCCACCATATTTATGAAGCACTCTTGGATGAGTAGACTTTCCAATTGTCCAATAAAAAGTAGACGATAAATGGGGGAGGCAACTCCAGAGGAAAGCGTCCGACCCGGAATGGAAAGCAACCCCATGTTAGAAAAAGAAATTAAATTTCTCTTAATCTAATAACGAGAACCACCCGTATAGAAGCAATTTTACTATTCGAATATTTCACACGTACAAATGTATTGCTCAAAAAGAATATTTTTAACATATTGTTTTTTACAAAAGAACATCCTATAATGAATTTCATGAAAATGTTTGAACATCAAGTTTTGCGGATGGTTCTATGTATTTTCCACAAGGACATTTGTTTTAATAGATGAGAAATAATAGACGGTATATTCAGCGGTAACAGGCTGGAAATATGTCTTTTAAAGGATAGGGAGGCTTCAGATTGAAGAAAATTATGGTGACCGGTGCTTTAGGTCAAATTGGTTCGGAATTAGTAGAGAAATTACGCCATACGTATGGCACAGATAATGTATTGGCAACAGATATTCGAAAGATTGATCAGCATGAAGGTCCATTTGAAGTATTGGATGTAACAGATGGGAAACGCATGCACACACTTGCCCATGATTTTGGTGCAGACACGATGATACACATGGCTGCATTACTCTCGGCAACAGCAGAAAAAAATCCGGTATTCGCCTGGAATTTAAATATGGGCGGTTTAATGAATGCACTTGAAGTGGCACGTGAACTGGATATGCAGTTTTTCACACCAAGTTCAATCGGCGCATTCGGTCCTTCTACGCCAAAGGACAATACACCACAAGATACACTGCAGCGTCCAACAACGATGTACGGTGTCAATAAAGTAGCAGGCGAGTTATTATGCGACTACTACTACACACGCTTTGGACTGGATACACGCGGTGTCCGTTTCCCGGGATTGATTTCTTATGTGACGCCACCAGGTGGAGGAACGACGGACTATGCGGTAGATATTTATTATAAAGCTATTGCGGAAGGCCGCTACACATCGTATATTGCAGAAGGTACGTATATGGATATGATGTATATGCCCGATGCACTGCAGGCCATTGTTGATTTAATGGAAGCAGACCCGGCAAAGCTTGAGCACCGCAATGCATTCAATATTTCGGCGATGAGCTTTGAGCCGTCTCAAATCGCAGCCGAAATTAAAAAGCATATTCCAAGCTTCACAATGGATTATGATGTGGATCCGATCCGTCAAGCAATTGCCGACAGCTGGCCAAATGCAATCGACTCATCAGCAGCGATTGAGGAATGGGGTTTTAAAGCAAGCTACGATCTGGAAAAAATGACGGTCGATATGCTGGAAAAACTAAAAGTACGATTAGCGCAAAACGCGATTTAATTTATAGAAGCGAGTGAAACTGTTGAAAAGCAGTTCACTCGTTTTTTTTGTATAGGTGGCTGCGGAAATCTTCGGTGGAGGAGGTCTAAAAGCGAAATTCTATAATATCCGCTTGCTCTTGTAAAATGAAATTCTTGCATTATTGACGAAATATTTTCATTTTTCAGTATATTATATTAGAATGTTATTGTGGGAGAAATTAGGAGGTGTTTTATCGGTAATGGGGATTGCCGGTAAAAGAGAACACCTCATAAAAGGGGGAAATATATAATGATGATGCAAACACCACTCGTTCTAACGGACATGATCAAGCGTGCAGAAACGTATTATGCACACAAAGAAATTATTTCACGTACAAGTGAGGAAAAGGTGCATCGCCTTACATACGGGCAATGGGTGAAACGCACAAGAAAACTGGCGCATGCATTAACAAAGCTGGGCATGGAGCGCGGCGACAAAATTGCTTCATTTGCCTGGAATCAGCACCGCCATTTAGAAGCGTATTTTGCGGTCCCATGTACAGGTGCAATTTTGCATATGGTCAATATCCGCCTGTCACCGGAACATATTGCGTACATTATTAATCATGCGGAAGATAAAATAATTTTAATAGATGAAGATTTAGTGCCGCTCATTGAAGAAGTGCAGTCGGAACTGAAAACAATTGAACATTACATCATTATGGCGGATGGGGAACTGCCGGAAACAACCTTGCCGAATGTACTGTCATACGAGGCATTGCTGGAAGAAGCAGATGAAAACTTTGCGTTCCCGGAAGATTTGGATGAAAATGCGCCGGCAAGCATGTGCTATACAAGCGCAACAACTGGAAACCCAAAAGGGGTCGTGTATACACATCGTTCGCTCGTGCTGCATTCCATGTCAATTTCAATGGTGGATACGATGGCAATCTCAGAACGTGACACGATTTTACCGATTGTTCCGATGTTCCATGTAAACGCTTGGGGGATGCCGTTTGCAGCAGTGAATGTAGGGGCGACACAAGTATTGATCGGCCCTCAATTTAAACCGGCATTAATATTGGATTTCATTGAGCAATACAATGTAACGAAAACAGCAGGCGTCCCGACAATCTGGCTCGGTGCATTGCAGGAACAGGAAAAAAGAGCACGTAATTTATCGACATTACAGGAGATTTTCTGTGGAGGATCTGCTTCACCAAAAGGACTTATTAAAAAGTACGAAGAAATGGACATCAACTATATTGTGGTATACGGCATGACGGAAACTTCACCGATTGTTTCGATGTCACGTGATCTGTCACATATGGATGACTGGTCATTGGATGAAAAAATTGAAACACGCGCGATGCAAGGTTTAACGGTTCCGGGGATTGAATCAAGCATCGTCAATGAAAATGGTGAAGTACCTTGGGATGGTGAAACAATGGGTGAGCTGCGTCTGCGTGGTCCATGGATTGCGGCGGAATATTATAAAGATGAACGTACAGCGGAAGCATTTTCTGATGGGTGGCTATATACAGGAGATATCGCGGTTCGTTCAAAAGAGGGATTCATTAAAATAACAGACCGAACAAAGGACCTGATCAAATCCGGTGGTGAATGGATATCGTCCGTTGATTTGGAAAATGCGCTTATGTCGCATGAAGCAGTATTTGAAGCGGCAGTGATTGCCATTCCACATGCGAAATGGCAAGAACGTCCGCTGGCATGTGTTGTCCTGAAAGAGGGCGCAAATGCAACTAAAGAAGAGCTGACGGCATTTTTGGAAGGTCAATTTGCAAAATGGTGGCTGCCGGATGATATCGTATTTCTAACTGAGATTCCAAAAACTTCTGTCGGGAAATTCTTAAAGGCAAAGCTGCGTGAAAATGTGAATGAAATTTATCCACAGCTACAAATATAATTTGAAATAATGGGAACGCTCTGTATCACCGGGCGTTCCTTTTTATTTTTTACTAGAATAAAAAGGAAAGGTGTGCAAAAATAATGGCAAGCTGAGTTCAATTAAAGAAGGTGCAGAAATTGCGGATTTTAGTAGCGGACGATGATCATACATTGTGTGAAAACATCGCGAAAATATTGAAGCTCGATTTTTATGCGGTTGATTCCGTATTTGATGGAGCGGAAGCGAAGGATTTAATTGATTACTATCAATACGATCTGCTCGTGCTCGACTGGATGATGCCGGAAGCTTTAGGAATTGAGGTTTGCCGGTATGCACGTAGCAAAGGATTTGATGGCGGAATTTTAATGCTGACGGCAAAAGATGCAACGGAAAACATTATCGAAGGATTGGATAATGGCGCGGATGACTATATGGTAAAGCCATTTAAAATGGAGGAGCTTCGCGCAAGAGTCCGGGCATTGTTGCGTCGGAAAAACAAAATGGTGGAAGAGGAGATCAGCGTAGGGGCACTGAAGCTTAATAAAAACAAGCGGACCGTTTTTATTGAGAATTTCGAAGTAAGCCTGACGAAAAATGAATTTCTGCTGCTTGAATACTTAATAGAAAACAGGGGACAATTACTGACACATGAACAGATGATCGACTATATTTGGGATATTGATGATAATGCCAATACGAATACGCTGGCAGCACTCATTCGCCTAGTACGCAAGAAAATCGATATGGAAGATGAGCCGTCCTATATTCAAAGCATTCGCGGACTTGGCTACAAGTTGAGGGACAGCGATGTTTAGAAAAATAAAAATGCGCCTCACATGGATGAATGCCATCAGCTACTTTGTTTTTCTCGTGCTGTTTTTAACTGTTTTCTATATATCCTTTGCGCAAATATTGAACAAAGTACAGGAAAATATGGTCGAAAGCTATGCGGCCAACAATATCGATAAGTTTTTCAATATATATAACGGACCGCCAAAGCCTCCTCAGCGTTTTGAACTTGAAGTCGATAAAGTGAGCTTCTTTTATGTCGTTAACCGTGATCTGGACATTTTGTACGGCGAAGAGCTGCATGCGGGATTCAATGAGGTATTGCAGGAAAATTTAACGCCGGTAGAAACGAAACAGTTTAAACGATATGACTACGAAGGCGAAACATTGCTCGTCATGACACAGGCTGTGCGCATGAAAGGGGAGACACTGGGCTATATCGCAGTTGGTCAGGATGTCACGACATACGAAGAACTATTACAAAATGTACTCATTTTACTGATCATGCTGCTGACTGTTTCAAGTATCGGCATCGCAATTTTAAGTTATTTCCTAGTGAAAAAATCGATGGCACCAATCCAGACGTCGTATGAGCAACAGCGTCAATTCGTGGCAAATGCTTCCCATGAGCTCCGGACACCGCTTGCCGTACTGTACAGCTCGCTGGAATTATTCGAAACGCAAATGAAACAAAAGGAAACAGGCTATCCGACTGATACGATGGATGATATGAAAAATGAAGCAAATTATATGAATGATATGCTTTCAAGTTTGCTTACGCTAACACGATCGGATCAAAATCAAATTCAGCTGAAAATCAGTGAAGTGGATTTATCGAATGTACTTATTCAACGAACACGTCGCTTTGCCAAAACGGTGCAGCACCTATCATTTCAGCTCGATATTGAGGATGATTTGACGATTGAAGCGGATAAAATATTGGTAGAGGAACTGCTTTATATTTTACTGAAAAACGCAGTGACCTATACAACGGAAGGTACGGTTCATGTTCGCGCATATAAGGAAACAAGCTTCGTGAAAATCGAAGTGGCGGATACCGGTATCGGCATTGCAGCAGAAGATTTACCCCACATTTTCGAACGGTTTTACCGGGCAGATAAAATACGAAATAAATCTGGAACGGGGCTTGGACTTGCCATCGCAAAAGTCATTACCGATCTGCATGGCGGGCAAATTACAGTAAAAAGCGAGCTAGACGAAGGGACAACATTTACTGTTGCATTGCCGATTGTTCAAAAGTAGGCGATGAGTTTCTGATTAACTTCCGCAACAAAACAAAATATATGAATTATAGACTCAATTTTTTTCTTCTGGAGAAAAATTGAGTTTTTTTATTTATCCGAACCGTTTTTTCATTTTCATTTCATTTTTCCTCTGTATTGTATCCTTTGTAAGGAGGAATGACTTTGAAAGTGCGTACAAGATGGCTAGTTGTACCAATTATTTTAACGGTTGCCGTCGTGATAGTAGCAGTTTATGGGCTGAAGTATTTTAACGTAGAGAAATCAACAGCAGGCTATGACTATAAAGAACAATTATTTAATGAAGATGAACTCGGAGTCGTAGAAATAACGGTGAGTGGCAGCAACTGGAATAAAATTTTGGACAATCCAACTGCCGAGGAATATGTGGAAGCAACAGTAATGATTAACGGTGAAGCATATGACAATGTAGGTGTTCGTGCAAAAGGGAACTCCTCATTATCAAGTGTGGCGAACAGCGATTCAGAGCGCTACAGCCTAAAGGTGGATTTTGCCCAATATGATACGAACCAGACGTTTTACGGTTTGGAGAAAATCAATTTAAACAATAACTTTTCAGATACAACACAAATGAAGGAATTTGTCTCATACGAACTGATGGAACAATTGGGAATCGCGACACCAGCACACTCTTATGTAAAGGTGCTTGTGAATGGTGAATATTACGGACTGATGCTTGCCGTTGAAGAAATCGGGGAAGCCTTTGCGAAAACAAATTTTGGTTCGACAGAAGGGTTTATTTTTAAACCGGAAGGCGATGGCAGTGATTTAGCCTATAAATCGGATGATACAGATGATTACGCCGGAATTTTTGATGAAATAAAAATGAACAAAAAAACTGCTGAAAAAAATTCGAATATTATCAACATGATGAAAGAAATTAGCGAGGGTGACACCTCTTCGGTTGATATTGACCAGGTAGCCCGTTATTTCGCATTAAATACGGCGCTTGTCAGCATGGACAGTTATCAAGGCTCATTCAAGCATAACTACTATTTATATGAAGATGGAAATGGCCAATTCTCGGTTATTCCATGGGATTATAACATGGCATTCGGCGGATTTGGCGGCGGGGGCGGTCGTCCGGACGGGCAAGCGAATGCTAATACTGATGGCGGGCAAAATAGTGAAGCACAAACAGAAGAACCTGCAAATAATCCGCCGGAGATGAACGGTGGTATGGGGGGCGGCGGTATGATGCTTAACGAAACGATCATAACCGACTCCAATATTAATTTCAGTATTACGGAGCCTGTATCCGGAACAACTGTTGATGCACGTCCATTATTGAAAATTATTTTAGAGGACGAAGAGGCGCGGGCGTTATATGACGGTTATTTAGAAAAAATCGCAACTGAAATTTTAACAGAACAAAATGTACTTGCGATTACAACGAAATTGCAGGATTTGCTGCAGGAAGCAGTAGATGAAGATCCGTCCAAATTTGCAACGACAGAGCAATTTCTGGCAGGAGTGAGCGGTGAACAAAGCTTGCCGGAATTTGCAAAACAGCGCAGCGAATCGATCCTAAAGCAGCTTGTCGGTGAAATTGAAGGTGTCTCAGGTGCAGGATCAGGATTTGGCGGAGGTCCGGGTGGTGAAACGAATGGCGAAATGCCTGAAATGAACGGGCAAGCCCCACCGGAATTCGGGAACAGCGGGCAAGGGAATGCCAACCAAGGGCGCGGTAATCGCCCACAAAGAAATGGACAGCTACCCGCGAACGGAGAAAATGGAGCACAAGGTGGACCACCGGAAATGAACGGAGAGATGCCAGACTTTGAGGATATGCCGGAAATGAACGGAGAAATGCCGAACTTTGAGAACATGCCGGAAATGAACGGAGAAATGCCGAACTTTGAGAACATGCCTCAAATGAACGGCATGCCGGGCCAGCAACGTACAAAAGACGCGGCAACAGGCAATTCAAAACAGACGATCATCATATTGGCAGCTTCCTTTGCAGCAGTAATTACCGCAATCGGTGTTGTTGCAATCCTAAGCAGAAGAAAATATAAAAGGGGTGAGCAAGGTGACAAAACAAACATCCTATAATCCAAATGGCCGCAGTGAAATGAAATTTGGAATTACATATATCGACTACCAAATTTTAAGAATGAAGCTGCGTCATATGATGAAGCTCGATCCGCATGCAAATGCAAACGGGCGTTATCTCATCCGTTCATGTTATTTCGACAACTTCGACAATAAGGTAATGAACGAAAAGAAGGAAGGCTTTTTAAACCGGGATAAATACCGGGTACGCATCTACAACAAAAGTGATGCGGTCATTCACCTTGAGCGCAAGTCGAAGCGCAATAACCAGACACATAAATCTAAATGTCCGCTGACAAAAAAAGAATTTGAGCGATTGCGTGTAAATGATTTCGAATGGATGAAAGAGGATGAGCGATCATTAATTCGAGATTTGTATAAAGATATCAAACTATATCACCTGAAACCAACGACCGTTGTCGACTATGAACGTGAAGCTTACTTATATGAGCATGGCAATGTGCGTATAACATTCGATTGCAAAGTACAGACAAGCTTGCGCAATACTGATATGTTCGACAAAAACTTACCAATGGTCGATGTACTAGATCAAAATGAAGTCATTTTGGAAGTGAAGTATGACGAGTACTTGCCGACAGTCATTAAAGTGCTGCTGCAGGGCATTCATACGCGTCATGAAGCGTATTCAAAATATCAGTTAAGCCGCATGTTCGGCTAAAAATAGGAGGAATTTTAAGTGTTTACATTATTAGCAGCAACAAATATCACCAATTTTGATGATATTTTCAAATCGAGTTTCTTAGAAAAGACGTCCAGCTTTTCTTTAATCGACGCATTGATCGGATTGGCAAGTGCCTTTTTATTAGGTGTATTTATTTACTTCATATATAAAAAAACGTTTAACGGGGTTGTGTACTCACATTCGTTCAACATTTCGCTGATGATTATGGCTATGGCGACAGCATTAGTCATTATGGGGATCAGTCAAAATGTTCTATTATCACTTGGTATGGTCGGTGCATTATCAATCGTTCGTTTCCGTACACCAATTAAAGACCCGATGGATTTAATATTCCTGTTTTGGTCAGTAGTAGTCGGAATTTTATGTGGTGCAGGATTTATTCCTTTAGCGGTAATTGGTTCAGTCATTATTGGAGTAGTCATTATTGTTTTCCAAAATAAAATTGTGATCGAAAACCCGTACTTAGTTGTAGTACGTTTTGAGCATGAAGAAACAAATACAGTAATTGAAAGATTGTTGAAAGAAGCTTCAAAACGTTATTTATTAAAATCCAAATCGGTAATGAATGATGAACAAATGGAAGTAACCTATGAAGTACGCTTAAAAGGGAATGATGCTGCATTCGTATCAACATTATCAAAAGTAGAAGGTGTATCGTCAGCAGTAATGTTAAGCTATGACGGCAACTTCACAGCATAAAAACAGGGAGTGTAATAATGAAGAAAACTATAATCGGTATCACATTGACAGCTTCACTTTTGTTGGCGGCATGTGGAAATACAGATAACGAGATTGTTGCAACAACGGCTTACGGGGATATTACAAAATCGGGATTTTATGAGCAAATGAAAGAAATAGCCGGAACAACTCTTTTGGAACAAGTTGTAGTTGATAAAATTTTAACAGATCAGTATGAAGTGTCGGACAAAGAAATAGAGGAACAGCTCGAAACGTATAAAGAAATGTACGGAGACAGCTTTGAATCGGCTTTGGCGACGAATGGCTATACAGAAGAAACATTCAAAGATACAATACGTTTCCAATTGCTCCAGCAAAAGGCGATGGAAGATGTTGAGGTAACAGAAGAAGAAATCAAGACCTATTATGAGCAAGGGAAATATGAGCTTTATACACGCCACATTTTAGTCGAGACGGAAGAAGAGGCGCAGCAGTTGTATGAACAGATTTCGGAAGGCAGCGACTTTGAAACGGTTGCGAAAGAGAGCTCACAGGATAGCGAGACAGCTGAAAACGGCGGTGATCTAGACTGGCTGTCCATTGCTGATATGGAGACAACATTTGCAGATGCAGCGTATGCGTTAGAAACTGGAAAAGTATCAGAGCCGGTGGAAAGTACCTTAGGCTATGAAATTATTCAGCTAGTAGATAAACGAGAAGTGAAAGACTATGCTTCACTGGAAGAGCAAAAAGAAGAAATTAAAAAGACATTAAAAGAGCGGATTGTTGCGAATACTGAGTGGGAAACAGTAGAAGCACGCTTGTTAAAAGAAGCCAATGTTACAATTAAAGATGCTGATTTTAAAGATGCATTTAGCGCAACATTAAATGAAGAAGAGTAAATGAAAAACAAAAACGGGAACGCATATTAACGAGCGTTCCCGTTTTTAACTGTATTGCCTTTTAAAAAGCGTTTAATCATCGTCAGGCCAAGATTAAAGAGGAAAATGATCAGCGCAACTCGAAAGAAAGCAACGAAATATTGCCAAACGGTTGTACTTTCAATAAAAAGATTCGGCATATTATCGACTAATGCGTAAGTAAAATATCCCGCAAGCCCAAGAAAAAACAAACCGGCAAAAAAATCCTTTACACTCATCTTTAACCTCCATTTAATATGATTTAATCAAAGGATACCATATAAAGGAAACATAATATATATAGAAGAAAGTAGGATGCAAAGATATGAAAAGAGAAGGGGTCCTACAATTATCAAGTTGTTGCATCCTCTAATAAATAGCGATTAAATTACGGCCGATTTCTTCGTAGCCTGAACAAGCGCTTCTATTGTTGCCCAGTCCCGTTCAACGAGTGCCGTAACAATTTTACTGCCGACAATTACTCCATCCGCAATGTCACCGAAGCTTTTTACATGTTCAATTGTTGAAATACCGAAGCCTGCTAACACGGGAATATTGCTCGCTGCTTTCAAGTTTGCAAAATGCCCGGCAAGTTCCGTGGCAAAGCTTGCACGTTCACCGGTAATACCATTTACCGTAACGGCATAGACAAAGCCTTCACTTGCAGCAGCTAATTTTTTTATACGTTCAGGAGGGCTCATCAATGATACAAGCTGTACAAGCGCAATGCCGTTTTCCTTTAAAGCATCATGCAATAAAGCACTTTCTTCAAAAGGCATATCCGGTACAATCAGTCCTTGAACACCACCAAGTTTTGCATCCTCTGCAAATGCTTCAATCCCATAAGCTAAAATCGGGTTTAAGTACGTCATGACAACGAGCGGAATATGGATTTCCTGTGCAAAGCTTTGCAGTTCATCCAGTACTTTTTTCAATGTCACACCGTATGCAAGCGCACGTTCGCCGGCTTGTTCAATTGTTGGTCCATCTGCTACAGGGTCTGTAAATGGAATCCCAACTTCAATTGCGGAAACTCCGATTTGCTGAAGCTTTAATATAGTAGGTTTTAACGTTTCGATCCCGCCATCGCCTGCCATAATATAAGGAACAAATGCTTTATCCCCTGCAGCTAATACGTTTTCAAGCTGTTTTTGCAATGTCATTTTACGCCACCTCCTAGTTTATCCATTAATGTATGAACGTCTTTGTCTCCGCGTCCTGATAAGCAAACGACAACAATTTCATCAGCAGGTCGGCTTTTGGCAAATTGACTTGCATAGTAAACGGCATGCGCGCTTTCTAATGCCGGTAAAATTCCTTCCGTTTCACATAACAACTTCACACCTTCAAGTGCCTGTTCATCTGTAACAGAAGGGTAGGCAGCACGACCTGTTTCATGTAAATGGCAATGTTCCGGTCCAACTCCAGGATAATCCAGTCCCGCTGAAATAGAATGTGCTTCTTGTACAAAACCGTTATCATCCTGTAATAAGTACATAAACGCACCGTGAAGGACACCTGTTTTCCCAACATGAATTGCTGCCGCATGTTTGTCGGTATTGACACCTGAACCTGCAGCTTCCACTCCATACAATGCTACATCCTGATCTTCCACAAACGGGTAGAACATTCCGATTGCATTACTGCCGCCACCGATACAAGCAATAACTGTATCCGGAAGACGTCCTTCCTGCTGTAAAATTTGGGCACGTGTTTCATCCCCAATGACACGCTGGAAATCACGGACAATTGTAGGGAAGGGGTGTGGCCCAAGTGCTGACCCTAAAATGTAGTGTGTATCTTCTATATGAGTAACCCAGTGACGCAATGCTTCATTAACTGCATCTTTTAATGTAGCGGAGCCTTTTTCTACCGCAACAACTTTTGTCCCGAGCAGCTCCATACGGAAAACGTTCAGTTGCTGACGGCGTACATCTTCTGCTCCCATGTAAACAATACATTCCATATCAAGCAATGCACACGCAGTTGCTGTTGCGACACCGTGCTGACCTGCACCTGTTTCAGCAACAATTTTTTTCTTCCCCATACGTTTTGCTAAAAGTGCCTGGCCGATCGCATTATTTATTTTATGTGCGCCAGTATGATTTAAATCTTCACGCTTTAAATAGATTTTCGCACCGCCGACTTTTTTCGTTAAACGCTCCGCAAAATAAAGGGGAGTTTCACGTCCGACATATTGCTTTAAATAATAATCAAGTTCTTCCTGGAAAGAGGGGTCATTTTTTGCTTCCTCATAGGCAAGCTCCAATTCCTCAAGTGAAGTCATCAATGTCTCGGGCACAAATTGACCGCCGAATCGCCCGAAGCGTCCTTTTACTGTCGTCATAAAATCAACTCTCCTTTTGCTGTTTCAATAAAATTCGTAATCGCTGCTGAACTTTTTCGACCATCTACTTCTACACCACTTGAAACATCTACTGCAAATGGCTCGACAAGCATAATCGCCAGTCCAACATTTTCTTCATTTAGCCCACCTGCCAAAATGACCTTTTCAAGCGGAATTTTCACTTTATCAAGCAGCATCCAGTCAAAGGACTTTCCGCTTCCTCCACGGAAGTCAGTTCCAGGCGCATCGAACAAATAGTAGTCCACATCATATGTCGCCGCACGTGTCACATCCTCTTCACTACGAATCGAGAATGCTTTAATTGCCGGCAGCCCGATTACCTGAATCTGTTCGGGCGTTTCATCCCCGTGATATTGGATATAATCGAGTCCGACTTCTTTTGCAATTTGACGAATAGTGGCTGGCTCTTCATTGACAAAAACCCCGACTTTTTTGACCGTACCCGGAATTGCCTTTGCCAGTTCCACTGCTTCCTCTACCGTAATGCGTCGTTTACTGGGCGCAAACATAAATCCGATAAAATCAGCACCTGCTTTAACAGCTGTTTCTACATGTTCAATTTCTTTTAAACCGCAAATTTTTACTTTTGTCATCGATTTTCGCCAACCTTTGCTGTTATGTCGATTTTTAGTGCTTTAAGTGAATTTTTGACGTCGCCGCTGCGCATTAATGCTTCGCCGACTAATATACCTTTTGCGCCAGCATTCGCCACAAACTGTGCATCTTCCGGACCTAAAATTCCGCTTTCACTAATAAATGCTATCGGTGATGGAGGAAGAAGCTGTGCAATTTCAAGCGTTGCCGACAGTGAAACATCGAATGTTTTCAGATTCCGGTTATTCACTCCGATGATGTTTGCTCCAATGGCAAGGGCACGCTTTAATTCATCGGCATCGTGTACTTCAACAAGCACTTCTAGCTGTTGTTCTGTCGCATAGGCATAAAGGGATTTCAGCTGATCATCTGTTAATGCTGCGACAATCAACAGGACAACTGATGCGCCGGCAGCCTTCGCATAGTCGATCTGCACTTCATGAATGATGAAGTCTTTACATAAAACCGGTATGTCCACAGCATTTGCAACTGCATTTAAATCCGCATAGCTCCCTTTAAAAAATGCGCGTTCTGTCAATACGGAAATACAGGCAGCACCTGCTTCTTCATATTGTAAGGCTTGCTCAACAGGGTCGACTTCCGTCGCAATATTGCCTTTAGAAGGGGAGGCACGCTTCATTTCCGAAATTACTTGCAATGAATTGGCCGATATCAGTGTTTCGTATAAAGAAGGGCGGGCCTTATCAATTGTTAAAAACACAGGCTTTGTCGAAAGCAATTGTGGCAGCTCAGTCTTTTTTTGGTCAATAATACGGTCTAAAATCGTCATTTTACGGGTTCCTCCTGCATCTGTTTTTGGCTATAAGCAACGATATTTTCTAATTTTTCATAAGCGCGTCCTGACATAATACTGTCTTTCGCCATATCGATACCTTCCTTCATCGTCTCGGCAAGTCCGTATGCAAAGAATCCAATGCCGGCATTTAAAAGAACCGTATCAAAATACACACTTTGTTTTCCTTTTAGTAAGTCACGCATAATGTCCGCATTTTCTGCAGGAGTGCCGCCGCGAATTGCAGAAAGGGGCTGTGCGGCTAAGCCGACATCTTCAGCACGAAGTTTAAATGGAATCATGTCTCCGCGGTCTAACAGTACAAAAGTGTTTTCACCATCCAGTGATGCTTCATCCATTCCTTGTGCGCCAGAGACGACGATTGCACGTTCACGTCCTAGCATATGGAGCACTTCCGCATAATCGGTCGTGAAGTTCGGTCGGTTAATGCCGACAAACTGTGTTTTTAGCGGAACAGGGTTTGTTAGGGGACCGACTAAATTGAAAATCGTCGGCTTGCCGATTGCCTGTCGTACTTCACCAATCCGTTTTAATTTCGGATGCATGTTTGGAGCATGTAAGAAGGCGATACCGTGCTGTTTGAGCAACTCGGATGTTTGCTCGATATTTGGCAGCAGTGTAATGCCAAGTGCCTCCAACACATCCGAACTACCTGAAGCACTCGATACTTTTCGGTTGCCGTGCTTTGCTACTGAAATGCCGCCGCCTGCCAATACAAAAGCGGAAGTCGTACTAATATTGAAGCTTTGAAGTCCATCGCCGCCTGTACCGCAATTATCGATATAAATGCCTTCGGGTACGTCGACAGCAACTGCATGTGATTTCATAACAGAAGCTAAGCCAGCAACTTCATGTGCTGTTTCTCCTTTTGTACTCATCGCCGTTAAAAATGAGGCAATCTGTTCTTTCGGTGTTTGCTCACTAAAAATAAGCTGTGCTGCCTGCTGCATTTCCTCAAAAACTAAGTGCTCTTTTCGCTCAATCTGTTCAATGTATGGAAGTAAAGACATGTTCATCATCCTTTCAGTAAAGAGTGGAATGGCGCTTCTTCCTCTGCTTCCGAGTGAAGCTGTGCGACATTTCCTTGAATTATTATCGTTTGTTCAGGTGTCGTGAAATCGACCTGACCATTAAAGCCGATGTAGCCGATCAAGCCTTGTGCTGGTAATAGCCCTTTCACGACATCGATGGCATGAAGGGTAGGGCTTAAAGTACTTGTTGTAATATTGGCAAGCTGCTGCACCGAATTTTCTGTACTATAGCGTTCGATTGACGGTGCGTCATTTGTAACGGAAATATTCCCGTTCCGTACTTGCATGTAGTTTGATTTTGATGTGCCGATTACTGTGCAATCATCAAATTCGACATAGTACATATATGGTGCAGCGTGTTCGACACGCATTTTTCGATAAAGGGAAAGGGCCTCTCCAGTAAATTGTGCGCGATAACGTCCATTTTCCTCTTTTTCGACATGTTGTAATGTATAGGAAGACTGTTCAGGTGTTGGTGTTGTAAACAGCTGTTCAATCAATTGGTCAATGTTTGGTTCTACTTGCTCTGCTTCAATATTTGTATGGAAAACAGCGATTTCATCTGTTAAATGATCAAAAATAACGAGTGTATCGTAAACATGAAACTGCAGTTCAGGTAATGGCTTTTGCAATGCGTGAATATAGCCGATTCCGCCACCTGTAAACGGATATTCTGTATGTGATGAAATACGTGGCATCACTTGCTTTAATAGTTGGATCAGCTCGCCTTCATATGTGTAGGCTTTATTGGAATGATGCGCACGATCTAAAAGCTGATTTTCTGTCCCGATATACGTTTTCCGCGGATTGACACCGATGAACGAATAACGTCCATTGCCATCATATTTAGAGGAACTTTCCAATAAAAACTTCCGTTCACCTTGCAGTCGCTGGAAAATAGAAATCGGTGTCAGTAAATCCCCATTTACTTTTTTCATTGATGTACGAAAATGTTGCTGAACTACCATTTGAAACACTCCTTTTTTGAAATAAACTACGCCTTTACGATTTAGATTTAGCAATCTTGTAATTAACTTAAAGCTTTGCTGAATAAAAAAATCGCCCTCAGCAAAAGAATTAACTTTTGCTGAGGACGATCTGCACCGCGTTGCCACCTCGTTTGAAGCAAACCAAAAAAACCTTGCTTCCACTTAAACCTGATAACGGCAGGGTACCGTCCGCCGACTAACGCCAGCAGCTTTCATAAGGCCCATTCACATTTACCTTTTGGCGTATTTTCACCAGCCATACGCTCTCTGGACAAAACGATAAATGCTACTCTTCTTATTCAACAATTTACTCAACTAAGCTCAACTAAACGAAAACGGTGGTCACGCTCCCGCAACCTGCTACCGTAAATAACAATTTGAATATGCTTTATTCTAACACTGAAAAACGAAATGTCAAACAATTCTAAAATATTTCTGCTAAATAAAAAACCAGCTGACGTAAAAAAGTCAGCTGGCGAAACAATCGATATTAAATCAATTTTTTGAAATCCAATCGTTTATTTAAAGCGTACATAATCGGTGCTCCAACCGCCAATACAACAAATTCGCCAAATGCTACAAACAGCCAAGTTTCCCAGAACGGGAAGCCAAGCACGATATTCAGCTGTGCTGCAATGATAAACATTGTAAACGTAAATAGCGTTGTATTAATAATCAGACGAGCCCAAATATTTTTCACAAACTTACAAATGAATATGAAAATTCCCAGTGTAATAATCGTATGTCCGACACCAAATACTAAGTCGATTGGACCGATCGAAGACATCAGGAAATTGGAGATAAATACACCTAAAACAACACCTAACATATAGCGCGGGTTAAATGCGACTAAATGGTTAAAAATTTCGGCAATACGGAACTGTACTTGCCCAAAGCTAATTGGCGCAACAAGCATTGTGACAGCAATATATAAAGCTGCAATAATGGCACTCGCTGCAATAAACTTGACCTTCATATGAAACTCCTCCTAGTTTTTTAACGTGGGATGGTTACGAACCACGCAAAGCAACTGCAATCATAGCAATATTGAAAATAAAAGTAAAGATTTATAGGACTTTTTTTTCAATAAAACCTCAAAAAATTTATCAAGAGTAAAAAGTTTAACAAACCGCGTTGCTTAGCGGTTTGAAGTGTATTAACTAAATTCCAAAATGAGGCACATTACCTAGAATAAATTCAGAACATTCTAAATGTTATTGACTATCTAAATATGACGCGGTAATATTATTTCAACACTTCATCCAAATGAAGTTCGGCGCTTTAAATCGATAAAGTTAACTAGGGGGAAATAAGATGAGAAAAAATTTAATGAAGCTGTCCTTTTTATTATTCGGGCTTCTTTTATTATTAGCTGCTTGTGGCGGGGAAGAGAGCGAGACATCTTCAAACGAGTCGTCAAATGGCGAGGCTGCAGATACAGCTAAAGCAGATAGCGAAAAAACTTTTAAAATCGGAACAACACAAATTGTTGAGCATCCATCATTAGATGCAGCAAAAGAAGGGTTTAAAAAAGCAATTGAAGATGCAGGTATTAAAGCAGAATATGTAGATAAATCTGCGAACAATGATAACAGTGCGAACATGACAATCGCCCAGCAGTTAGTCGGAGAAAACGTAGATCTGATTTTCGCAAACTCTACACCTTCAGCACAGGCTGCAAAAAGCGCAACTTCTGATATTCCGGTTATCTTTACATCGGTAACGGATGCAGTAGGTGCAGAATTGATCGAGTCAATGGCAACACCTGGTGCTAACGTAACAGGTACGATCGATTTACATCCGGAAACAATGCCGAAAACAGTTGCTTACCTAAAAGAATTAGGAGCAAAAAATGTAGGGATGGTATATAACGCTGGTGAACAAAACTCAGTTGCACAAATTGCGGCAGTAAAAGAAATTGCAGCAAAAGAAGGCGTAACGATTGTGGAAGCAGCGGTATCTGCTTCATCTGAAGTACGTCAGGCAGCAGAATCACTAGTAGGAAAAGTAGATGCATTTTATATTATTACAGATAATACGGTCGTATCGGCACTTGAATCTGTAATCGAAGTAGCAGATGCAAACAAATTACCGCTTATTGTTGGTGAGCTTGATTCAGTAGAGCGCGGCGGTTTAGCAGCATACGGTTTCGAATACTACGATATCGGCTATGAAGCAGGGCAAATGGCAGCACAAATTTTATTAGAAGGCAAAACACCTTCAGAAGTACCGGCTGCGTACCCGGCTAACTTAAAACTAGTAATCAATAAAGCTACTGCAGAAAACTTAGGCTTGGAAATTAAGCCTGAATGGGAAGCAGAAGTACAATAATTCATTTTTATTTATACAAAAAGCAAGTCAGCCTAAACAGGTATAAAATGTTTAGGCTGACTTGCTTAAAACTTTTAAAAAAGTCAGGAGATGATTCGAGATGTTTACAGCTATGTTTGGGTCAGTGGAGCAAGGGATCATCTATGCAATTATGGCACTTGGGGTTTATTTAACATTCCGTGTGCTGGACTTTCCGGATTTAACGGTTGATGGAAGCTTTGTAACGGGGGCAGGTACGGCAGCGATGATGATCGTGCTTGGCTATAACCCGCTCCTTGCAACATTGGTCGCAACAGTTGCTGGATTTATTGCTGGATGTATGACAGGAATTTTACACACTAAAGGGAAAATTAATCCGCTGCTTGCAGGGATTTTAATGATGATCGCACTCTATTCGATTAATCTTCGAATTATGGGATTAAGTTCAGATACCGGTGTAACACGACCAAATATTCCACTATTAAATTCAGAAACAGTTTTTTCGACGTTCGGTTCTTTCTGGGAGAATTTAGGCATTGATACAGTAATTACGAACGTACTGAAATCAATGGGCTTGGCTTCTGTTCCAACAACTTGGGGAATATTAATTTTAATGGTTGTTGTAACAACTATTATTAAACTAGTAATAGACTGGTTCTTAAAAACAGAAATCGGTCTGGCAATCCGTGCAACAGGTGACAATAAACGAATGATCCGCAGCTTTTCGGCAAATACCGATTCATTAGTCATTTTAGGCCTGGGAATTTCAAACGGTATGGTGGCATTATCGGGTGCATTAATTGCCCAATATACAAAGTTTGCCGATGTCGGATTAGGTATTGGTATGATTGTTGTCGGTTTAGCATCTGTAATTATCGGTGAAGCAATTTTCGGAACAAAGTCGATTGTTCGTGTCACATTTGCAGTTATTGCCGGGGCAATAATTTACCGAATGATTTACGCATTGGCGTTACGTGTAAAATGGCTGGACTCAGGTGATATGAAGTTAATTACGGCGGTTATCGTTATTTTAGCGCTAGTAATCCCGCAAATCGTAGGGAAATATAAAGAGAAAAAGAGAAAAGCAAAACGTTTGGAAGAACGACTCGCATTACAGCAGGCTAAAGTAGATATTGAGCAGGGAGGGAAGAGCCTTGCTTAAATTAGATGGCATTAATAAAGTGTTTAACGAAGGAACACCCGATGAAAAAATTGCGCTGGACAATATTAACTTGCATTTGGCTCCTGGTGATTTCGTTACAATTATCGGCAGTAACGGTGCCGGAAAATCGACAATGATGAATATGATTTCTGGAGCGTTAACACCAGATTTCGGCTCTGTCGAAATTAACGGCAATGATTTAACCCGCTTGCCGGAATATAAGCGTGCTGTCCATATCGGGCGTGTTTTCCAAGATCCGATGGCAGGAACAGCACCAACGATGACAATTGAAGAAAACTTGGCGATTGCTTATTCACGTAACACGAAGCGTTCATTGCGTTTCGGAGTTGATAAAAAGCGTCGTGAGTTTTTTAAAACGTCATTGGAAAAACTCCATTTGAATTTGGAAAACCGTTTATCGGCTAAAGTCGGATTATTATCAGGCGGGGAACGTCAGGCATTAAGTTTATTAATGGCGACATTTACGAAGCCTTCGATTTTACTGCTTGATGAACATACAGCAGCACTTGATCCATCACGCGCTGAACTTATTACAAAGCTGACAAAAGAGCTTGTCGAGGAAAGCCGGCTGACGACACTGATGGTCACGCATAATATGCAGCAGGCGCTCGATTTGGGGAACCGTCTCATTATGATGGATAAAGGGCAAATCATTTTGGAAGTCGGTGAAGACCGTAAACAGGACTTGACGATTCCGGATTTAATGCACGAGTTCGAACAAATCCGCGGCGAAAAGATGAATTCAGACCGCGCGTTATTAGGATAAATGAGAAGTTCCAGACAGATAAAGCAAAAACTCGACTTTCTCTGAGAGAAAATCGAGTTTTTTATATTTAAATGAATATATTTTATACTAGTAACGCAAACAGTGTACTGTCGTTATTTACTTCCTTGTATTCAAAACCGTTTGCGCGCATACGCTCAATTAATCCTGCATGGTCTTCGCGGTTTGCAAGCTCAATGCCGACCAATGCTGGACCACTTTCTTTATTGTTCTTCTTCGTATACTCAAATGTTGTAATATCATCATTCGGCCCAAGCACTTCCGTTAAAAATTGGCGTAATGCTCCTGAACGCTGCGGGAAACTAACGATGAAGTAATGCAGCAGCCCTTCATAAATCAGTGAACGCTCTTTAATTTCCTGCATACGTCCAATATCGTTATTTCCTCCAGAAATAATGATGACAACCGATTTTCCGCGAATTTGCTCTGCGTAAAAGTCGAGTGCTGCAACCGACAATGCTCCAGCAGGCTCTGCAATAATTGCATGCTTATTATAAAGATCTAAAATAGTCGTACATACTTTGCCTTCCGGAACGGCGATAATATCATCCAAATAGTGACGGCATACTTCATATGTATCATGCCCAACACATTTAACAGCAGCCCCATCAACGAATTTATCGATCGTATCCAGTGAAACCACTGCTCCGTTTTGAAAAGCAGATTTCATGCTGGCTGCACCTGCAGGCTCAACACCGATAACTTTACTCGATGGAGATAAGTTTTTGATGTAGGAAGAGACACCTGACATTAAGCCGCCACCGCCGATACTGCCAAATACATAATCGATCGGTTCTTCGATGTCATTCATAATTTCGACTGCGACTGTACCTTGGCCAGCCATTACATCTGCATCATCGAATGGATGGATAAAAATGCGGTTCTCCTGCTCACAATAGGCAAGTGCGCTTTCCGCAGAATCATCAAAAGTATCTCCTGCCAGCACAATTTCCACAAAGCTTCTGCCAAACATCCGTACCTGATCGATCTTTTGTTTCGGTGTCGTTTTCGGCATAAAAATTGTCGCTTTAATTTCCAGCTTTGCGCACGCATAGGCAACACCTTGTGCATGGTTGCCAGCACTTGCACAGACAACACCTGAAGCACGAGCCTCAGTTTCGATTTTTTTAATTTTATAATAGGCACCACGTAATTTAAATGAGCGAACATGCTGCAAATCTTCACGCTTAAAGTAAATTTTTGCCCCATACTTTTCTGATAAATATTCGTTTAATTGCAGGGGTGTATGTACAACAACATCTTTTAAAAAATGATGTGCGATTAATACGTTTTCAACTGCAATCGTAGTTGGTTGAGTAACTCCCATTTCCATGTAACCTCCGTCATCTGATTAAAGATTATATTATTCTATCATAAATTTATGTCGTAATGGCGTAAAAATTCTGTATATTATGAAAATTCATCAATATGCCATAATGAAAGCGGTTTAATAGAGAAAACGTGCATTGATTTAGACAAGATTTCCTTCAAACTGAAACACGCACTATATCTTTTTGAAGTGCATATCAATAAACGAAACAGGAAAAGCTTATGTATGAACCAAGTCTTAAGTCACCTCCCAATGTTTATTTGAAAAACAAAGGGGAAAAATAAATTATTGTGGCAGGGCAATTTTGCGGATAGGAAAAACTTATTGGCAACGTCCAAAATTATATATCAGGAGGAATAGCGATGACTAAAACAGCGATTATTACAGGTGGAGGCAGCGGGTTAGGACAGGCAACTGCAATTCGTATGGCTCAGGAAGGTATTAATATTGTGGTAGTGGATGTCAGTGAAAAAGGCGGAAACGAAACAGTTGAACAAGTAAAAGCACATGGCGTAGACGCTATTTTCATTAAAGCGGATGTATCAAAAGCTGAAGAAGTAAAAAACGATGTTGATCAAACAGTGAAGCATTTCGGTTCAATTGATTACTTCTTTAACAATGCAGGGATTTCCGGCAGCGGTAAATTCTATTTAGATACTACGATTGAGGAAATCGAACAAATTGTCGGTATCAACTTGCTAGGGGCACTTTATGGCGTACGCTATGTGGCCGGAGTAATGCTGAAAAACGGTGGCGGTTCCATTGTTAATACTGCATCAAGTGCCGGTGTAATTGGACAGGATTCCGTTGTTACATATTCGGCAACGAAACACGGAATTGTTGGGTTAACGAGAAGTATGGTAGCAGAATACGCAAAAGACGGGCTGCGTGTTAATGCAATCGCTCCAGGTCCGACTGAAACACCAATGGTAAAAGCCTTTTATGAAGCAAACCCGCAAATGAAGGAAAATGCTACAGGCGGAATCCCGCAAAAGCGTTTAGGTACACCAGAGGAAGTAGCAGAGCTTGTAACCTTCCTGCTAACTTCAAAAGCCGAGTATATTAATGGGGAAGTTATCCGTATCGACGGCGGCTTCACTAGCACGAAATAAACAATAAAAAGGGCTGCACGGAAAGTCAGTAGTAAATCTGACTTTCTGGCAGCCCTTAACTTTTTAATTAAAATAAAAGATGCGCAATTGCTGCGATAATTGGAATCGAGATGATTGTACGGATTAAGAAAATGATAAATAAATCCCAGATTTTTAATGGAAGCTTCGTACCTAAAATCAGTCCGCCGACTTCCGACATGTAGATTAACTGTGTAACCGATACTGTCGCGATGAAGAAGCGTGTCATTTCTGATTCAATGCCGGCACCTAAAACTGAAGGTAACAGCATATCCGCAAAACCGACAATCATCGTTTGTGCAGCTTCACCGGCTTCAGGAATTTGCAGAAGCGCTAAAATAGGCTCAAATGGCATCCCTAGAATACGGAAGAAACTTGTAAACTCTGCTAACACTAATGCAATTGTTGCGAACGCCATAATAATCGGTGTAACCGCAAACCACATTTCCAGTACATTAATAAAACCGTTTTTAATCATTTTACCTAAGTTACGGTTAGAATCGGCTTTGTTTAATGCATTGTGTAAACCGAAAGTTACTACATTAAAACCTTCTTTTACATCTTCACGGTTTGTAGGAGCTTCACGGCCATCAATTAAAGTATCTGCTTTTTGTTTTAACGGATAAATACGAGGCATAATGAATGCTAAAATTAATCCGCAAATAATGACAGAAGCATAGAACTCGATGAAGTAATCACCAATGCCGATTGTTTCAACTACAACTAAACAGAAAGTAATCGATACGACCGAGAAAGTTGTTGCGATTGTTGCAGCTTCACGGCCTGTATAATTTTTTTCTTCATATTGTTTGCTTGTAAGCAATACGCCGATTGTGCCATCACCAACCCAAGAAGCGAGACAGTCAATGGCTGAGCGTCCTGGAATCTTGAATAGGGGACGCATAATTTTCACCATCATTGAACCGAAGAACTCGAGTAAACCGAAGTCTGTTAATAAAGGCAACAATAAACCGGCAAATAAAAACAGTACAAACATGAAAGTTACAAGACCGGATGCCGGATCAAGTAACACGCCTGTTGTAACGTCACTTGTTAAACTCTCAGGTCCGATTTGGAACACATACATACTTGCAAATACAACTGCAAATACACGCATAATTGTCCAGAACCAGTTTACACGGAATAATGAATCAACGAGTGTACGTTGCTCTTTATTTTGCGGAATAAACTGCATTACGACAGATCCTACCGCCGCAATAATAAATACGATGAATGCAAACCAGTGAATGAATGGCTCCACTTTACCTGCCAAAAAGTTCGCAAGGATCGCAATCGGTACTTTTATGCCGTCTTCTGTACTAATCGGTGTAATAAATAGAAAGACACCAAGAGCAGAAAGGGCAATAAATAGAAACCAAGTATAAGAAGAAAATTTTGTTTTCATATATGATAACCTCTTTGATTGTTAGTTTGAATATTTATACACTATAAAACGTGTTTATTCATTTGTCTACTGTTTTACATAAAGATTAATATTTCTGAAAACTATACCGATTAAAAAATGAATATAATTAGGCAGGCGAAAGGTTTAAACGTAATAAACATCATATTTTTGAAGAAATAAGCTAAAATTGAAACGAATAAAAATACAAGAGATGAATAAGAGAAAAAAAGACGCCTGCAAATCCAAAAATATGCAAACGTCCTTGAAATTATAAATATACATTAATCATTGAATGTTACAGTATAAAATCTTTCGTGGCTTAACCAGTTATCTAGCGAAACATCACCGGTATCTACTCGTTTTTCTGCGTCTTGAATCATCCAGGCAGTTTGAGAAGCATGCGCTTTTAAAGCTTTTAACTTATCTGCTTTGACAGACGAGATTTCGATTGTAACATCCGGCTCACCGTTTTTCTCGACTGTGTCATTCGCAAATGCACAAGCTAAAATACGAGGGCGATACTGTTTATCAATACGGCGTACCGCTTCGACAACAGCACGTCCAGTTGCTTCATGATCGGGATGCACAGCAAAGCCAGGTAAAAATGTGAAGATTAGCGATGGATTCAGCTCGACAATCAAATCATTAACGAGCTTGACCATTTTTTCATCGTCTTCGAATTCAACTGTTTTGTCACGTAAACCCATCATACGCAAATCACCGATACCCATTGCCTCACACGCTTCCATCAGCTCTTTTCGGCGGATTTCCGGCAATGACTCGCGCGTTGCAAATGGAGGATTTCCTAAGTTACGTCCCATTTCGCCCAATGTTAAACAAGCATATGTAACAGGAACTCCCATGTTGTGGAATAAGCGTAATGTACCTGCAACTGAAAAGGCTTCATCATCCGGGTGCGGATAAACGACTAAAACGTGACGTTCTTCTTGTAATGTCATATAAGCGACCTCCTTAATAGGCGAATGGCGTTTCGCTGATTTCTAATGCAACCGCCAGCTTTCCAGTATTATCTAAACCGGCCATTAGTAATCGGCCCTGATCGTCCAGTTCAAAATGTGTAATTCCTTGTGCGTAAACCCAGCCATGCGGCATTTTAAGTCCGACACGGTGTGGGGCGTCTCCTACAACTTTTCCTAATTCATAGCGTATTTGTACATTGCGGATAAATGCGCCTGCATTAAAAAAGCCTTCATTGTAATGTGTTGCATAAGAGCCGTTTGTAGTTTCTAGATGAATAAAAACGTCTTTGTTCGCAAAAGAATTAATTAACTCCTGGAGCTCGTTAGTATTTACTTCCTTCATCACTCTTATTAACTCCTTTCGAATCTTTCTATTAATAGTATAGTCAAATATATTCGACTGTGAAACGAAAAAGTCACACAAGAAATGAGTTCTTGTGTGACGCAGCTATATCAAGTACGCCTCAGCGTAATTGCGTCCGGATTCGGCTTTGCGTTGACGCAAAGAATTCCTTGCCGAATCTGTGACATCCGCCGGAGGCAAAACTTCTACTTGTAGAAGTTTTATGCATTATGCTTTAACATAATTTGGAATTGTTGTAACAGTAACTTCAGGTGCACCGAAACGTGGTTTTGCCCCGTGCATTACTGGTCCAACATGTTCATTTAAAGCCCATCCGTGTTTAATCGCCGCTGAAACGAATTCTTTCGCTTCAATAACCGATTCCTCAACAGAAAGACCATTTGCTAAGTTTGCACAAATACTCGCTGCAAAAGTACAGCCTGCCCCATGATTATAAGTAGAAGAAACTTTTTCTGTTTCTAATAATTTAAATTCTACTCCATTATAGAACAAATCAACGGCTTTATCATGTACTAAGGCTTTTCCACCTTTAATTACAACATTTTTTGCGCCAAGCTCATAAATTTTCACAGCGGCAGCTTGCATTTGCTCGATTGTTTTCGGCGTTGTTGTGCCTGCCAGCTGTCCTGCTTCGAAAAGGTTAGGTGTGACAACTGTTGCATAGGGTAATAAATATTTAATCATTGCTGTCGTGTTGCCAGGGTTTAGTACTTCATCTTCGCCTTTGCAGACCATTACAGGATCAATGACAATTTTATCTGTGCCGGAAGCTTGAATCGCTTTTGAGGCCATTTGAATAATTTCTTCAGTTGAAAGCATACCTGTTTTAATGGCATCGACACCTGTTGAAAGGGCTGTATCGATTTGCTTTTGTAGTAATTCTGTCGGTAGTGGTGTGACTGAGTGGCTCCAAGTTTTCGGATCCATTGTCACAACAACTGTCAATGCGACCATTCCGTATGTGCCATGTTCCTGGAAAGCTTTTAAATCGGCCTGCATTCCTGCTCCTGCAGAAGTATCAGAACCGGCAATTGTTAAAGTTTTTTTAAGTGTCATATAGCATATCTCCTTAAAGTGAAAATTCGAATTATAATTAGGTTAAGTATAACGCTTGGCTGACTATATAAAAATAGTCAGAAAACGAAAAATCTATAATGCCAGAAAAATCACTTGAACTTCTGCAGCAAATTCAATAGCGTTTAAAATGAGGTGGAAATTATGATGGAACAGTTGACGAATAGTTGGAAAGATTTATTGGCCCAAGAAGCAGAGCAACCGTATTATAAACTTCTTGAGACATTTTTAGAGAGACAATACATGGAAGAAACAGTTTATCCGAAGAAGGAGAATATTTTCAATGCTCTCCGGTTAACAGATTACGATCATGTAAAAGTAGTCATATTAGGACAAGATCCGTATCATGGTCCGAATCAGGCACATGGCTTAAGTTTTTCAGTTGAAAAAGGGCAAAAATTGCCGCCGAGTCTAAAAAATATGATGAAGGAACTGCAGCAGGACATTGGCTGCGAAATCCCGGAGCATGGGGACTTAACGTCGTGGGCAAAGCAGGGTGTATTATTATTAAACACTGTTTTAACTGTACAGGCAGGTAAAGCCAATTCCCATAAAGGCCAAGGTTGGGAACAATTTACGAATGCTATTATTGAACATCTCGCAAAACGTGAACAGCCAATTGTATTTTTATTATGGGGAAAACCAGCGCAAAGTAAACGGATTTTAATTGAACGAATTTCAAGTAACCATATTATTTTGCAATCACCACATCCGAGTCCGTTAAGCGCACACCGCGGCTTTTTCGGAAGCAAACCATATTCAAAAGCAAATGAAGCACTCCTGTCGTTAGGGCAACAGCCAATTGACTGGTGCTTAGCGAAGAAATAGGGAAACAAGCTAAACTTTTGCCTAAAAGCATGGTAAAGTATTGATAGAAAGAGAGGGAACGGCAAATGAAAGTAGATTGCTTTAAATGCCAGCATTTTCGTGTGACATGGGATCAGTTTAATCCGCGCGGTTGCACAGCATATGGCTTTAAAACGAAGCAGCTGCCATCTCTCGTAGTAAAACAGTCTTCGGGAATGGACTGCTTAAAATTTGTACCGAAAAATAGAGAAGGTGGGCAAAAGCGATGATTACGTATGAATCGATTGTTAAGCAAATTGAAAAATTGACAACAGAAGCAGCACATGCGGCAACAGAACAACAAGCCCGTGAAAAACTTGCAGCAATTCGTGCGCTATGTGATGTCGTTTTAGACGAAAAAATCAGTTCGCCAAAACCTGCTTCCATAAATAGCGTGAGTGCAACGATCTCGTCACCCGCATACACGCAACCGGTCGCAATTCCAGCACAAAAACTTGAAGAAGACGATGCAAACGGCGACTCATTGTTTGATTTTTAACAGAGAAATACGCCCGTTCGAAGTCTCATATGGATGAAATCTGTAATAGAAAAAGAAAGAGGTAAAAGAAATGAAAGGTTCAATTATATCTGGCGCAATCCACGGTTTTTTAGCAGTTGCATTAGGCGCCTTTGCAGCACATGCACTGGAAGATATGCTCGATGATTACAGTGCCGGCATTTGGGATACAGCAATCCAGTATCAAATGTTTCATGCAACAGCACTTATTTTGGTCGGAATTTTAATGTCAAAAGCAATTTTCGGTGAAATGAAGCAGTTAAAAATTGCGATGTTCTGCTTTAATGCAGGTATTATAATCTTCGCAGGAAGCTTAATGGTATTAGCCTTGACAGGAATCGGTGTACTAGGTGCCATTACTCCTATCGGTGGGGTATTCTTTTTAGTGGGCTGGATTATGGTTATAACGGCAGTAGTAAAAAAGACTCAATAAAATTCGTAGCATATACTTCTTAAAATGGAAGTATATGCTTTTTTTATTATTTTATTAGGAAAATCAAATCTTTTATCTAAATTATTTGAATTTATTGTATAGTTATAAAGTAAGAGAGTAAAGGGGTAAGGAAAATGGACCAATTATTATTAAAGTTAGAAGAAAGTTTTGAAGAGATGGTAATTATCCGACGCTATTTACATGAGCACCCGGAACTATCCCATCACGAAGTACATACACCTGCATATATTGCAAAATTCCACCGTGAACTAGGTTTGGAAGTACGGGAATTTGTAGGAGGGCGCGGAGTTGTAGCCACATTAAAAGGTGCAAAACCAGGAAAGACGGTAGCTTTACGTGCGGATTTTGATGCATTGGCAATTCAGGAACTAAATGATTTCCCTTATAAATCAAAAAATGATGGAGTGATGCATGCATGCGGCCATGATGGTCATACGGCAACTTTGCTCATTTTGGCGAAAGCTTTGACAGAAATGCGGGAACATCTATCCGGCAATATCATGTTTATCCATCAGCATGCAGAAGAGCTTGCTCCAGGTGGGGCAAAAGCAATGATCGAAGATGGCTGTTTAGACGGTGTGGACGTAATTTTCGGAACACATTTATGGGCACCTACTCCTTTAGGAGAAGTGCTTGTACGAGAAGGAGCCATTATGGCAGCGGCAGACCGATTTGAAATTGTGATCCAAGGAAAGGGCGGGCATGGTGCGGAACCACAGCATTCGGTTGACGCAATCGTTGTTGGTGCACACTTTGTCACCCAATTGCAGACAATTATTTCGCGACGTGTTGCACCGCTTGAATCGGGTGTAGTGACGGTCGGGCAATTTGAAGCGGTCAATCCGTTCAATGTCATAGCGGATACAGTGAAAATTCAAGGGACTGTACGTGCTTTTGATGAACAAGTGCGAAAACAGATGAAAGAGGAAATCGAATTATTATTGAAAGCGACATGTTTAGGAATGCATGCTGACTATCGTTTTGAATATTTTGATGGGTACCCGCCTGTAATCAATCATGTAGCCGAAACACAGTTTGTTGCTCAAATAGCAAACGAAACACCTGGTGTTGAAAAGGTTACAGTTTGTCCTCCGTTTATGATTGGGGAAGATTACGGCTACTATATGCAGCATGTTCCAGGAACTTTCTTCTTTACAGGAGCAAAGGACCCCGAGTGGGAAACGGTATATCCGCATCATCATGCCCGGTTTGATTTTGATGAACGAGCAATGCTCATTGCCGCAAAAGTTTTAGGACAGGCAACATTGGAATTTCTTTTAAATGAACAACGAGAAGAGGAATCAACATGAGTGTAGGGAAAAGGTTAAATGCTGCACTAGTTATAATGATTATATTAATTATGATTACTGTAGTACTTAATTATATGAGTTTGAAAAATATACAGGGAAATATGGATGAAGCGCTCGACTACAGTGTGGAGCAAATTCGCTCCGTAGACAAAATCCGTTTTAATGTCGCGATGCAAGGAATGTATGTGCGGGCACTTGTTTTTGATGGAAAAGAAGAATCTGCCGAAAGCTTTAAACAGTACAACGAATTGCTGGATCAGGAGATTGAATATTTAAATAAACTAGTATCAAACGGAACGATGAAAGAACTGATGGAACAAGTCGTTAAGAACCGGGATGACTTTAATTACGGTTATCTTGATATGATGGATGCTTTCGAACGGGGAGATCAAATACTCGCAAACGGTTTTATAAATACAAAGCTGCGCGCGGCAAATGACGGAATGTTCGATGCAACAGCTCAGATGGTCGAGTATCAGGAAAATAAGCTCGATGCGATTAATAAAAAAGCTGATGAAGCAATTGCCTTTTCAGTTTTAGTTGCCGGTATCGCTTTAGCAATCAGTGTTCTTATAGGCATACTTGTTATGGTATATATTCGAAAAACAATTATTTCTCCATTAAATGGTATTGTACATGAAGCGAATATTATTGCAGCAGGGGATTTATCGCAACAAGATATTCAAGTGAAGACAAAGGACGAAATTGGCCAGTTAGGCAATGCGTTCAATTCGATGAAAAATAATTTATCGAACCTGATTAAAAATATTCAGGTTAATTCAGAGCAAGTAAATGCGGCAGCACAGGAACTTTCTGCAAGTACTGAAGAAATATCGGCGACGACAGAAGATGTGACGGGGCGCGTAAATTATACAGCTGAAAGAGCACAAATTTCTGCACATGCATCAAATGAAAGTGCCCGTGCAATGGAAGAAACAGCAGCAGGTGTGCAACGAATTGCTGAATCAACGCAAAAATTACTTGGAAATTCAGTTGATGCGACACAGACAGCTAAAGACGGTGGGCAAATTATTTATGATGCCCAACAACAAATGAGTATTATCAGTTCATCAACAAACTCTGTAAATGCTCTAGTGCAAAAACTGGCGCAACAAACAGAAGAAATTAATAATATTTCCCAACTAATCACATCGATTACGGATCAGACGAATTTATTGGCATTAAATGCAGCGATTGAAGCCGCCCGCGCCGGAGAACATGGAAAAGGGTTCGCTGTTGTAGCAGATGAAGTGCGGAAGCTGGCCGAGCAATCGAAATCATCCGCCAACTCAATTGTTAACTTAACACTTGAAATTAAAGCAGATACGGAAAATGTTGAACGTGCCGTATCAGATTCGTTAGTTTCTGTGGAAGACGGCGTGAAGATTATTTCAAATGCCGGGGAATCATTTACAACGATTGTAGATGCAGTGACACAAATGTCGATGCAAATTCAGGAAATTTCAGCTACTTCCGAAGAGCTTTCTGCAAGTGCAGAGCAGGTGACAGCATCGGTTAATGAAATTGCCCTAAGTTCAAATGAATCAAGCGGCAATTTGGAAATGATTGCGGCAGCAGTAGAGGAGCAAACCGCTACAATGCAACAAGTAAATGCAGTAGCCGTATCACTAAGCGACAATGCACAAACACTCCAACAGGAAATTCAGCAGTTTAAGGTATAACTTATTCAGTAAGGTTGAAATCAGTGGAAAACTGATTGGAAAAGTTAATGACTCTTAGTAAGAAACGGATATCTTGTGAAATTGATTGGAATGGAGGGGAGGCGACTCCAGCGGGAATAGCGAAATTTATTTTGCGACGAAAGCGAAGCGTCAGGAGCACTGACGCCTGAGACTTGGAACAAAAGCTAAGAACGCCACGTCCTGTGGCAACGCTTTTGTGACCAACATCCTGTTGGCCTCACGCCCGCGGAAAGCGTCCGACCCGGAATGGAAATCAATTTTAACGTACAGCAAAAAAACGTCATTTTTCTCTTAGAGAAAAATGACGTTTTTTGGATTAGGTCTCTTGTTATGTGTGCTGTAAATCTATAACAAAAAAGCGCTGTGGAGAAGGGCGAATTGCCGGGGGGTGTTCTAATAAAAGCTGATCTGTACTGGTGAAGGCTGTTTCGTCCAATAAAAGAGTACTTCTTCTAATAAAAAATTTTTTCTTCTAATAAAAACTGATTTGTTCTAATAAAATTGCGATTTTCTAATATATCGTGCAGTTGTTCTAATATCATTTTGAAATGTTCGAATATCGGTGCTCAATCTTCTAATATCACACCAACTTGTTCTAATAAGCTGTTCATTTGTTCTAATAAAATTAAGGCAAGACTTTTTTCGTGCCTCAATTTCGGGCAACCCCTGCTCCAGTACAATGCTAATTCAGCCATCTTCTAATATCCGCTTCGGTTCTTCTAATAACACACTAATTTCTTCTAATATCACGCTCGAATGTTCTAATAAACTACTCAATTGTTCTAATAAAATTACGGCAAGACTTTTTCCCGCCTCTATTTCTGGCAACCTATTTTGGGATTAGGTCTCAACTGATATTATGTCGTTTTTCTGCAACAAAAAAAGGCGCTTGATGAAGGCGCCTTAGTTTTTTTATGGTTGCTGTGTAAAGTAACTTAATTCTTCATCGAACTCCGCATAGTCGAAGTAAATCATCGGGAACAGGAAGCGATGGTTATTTTTTAAATCGCGTAAAATTACATGGTCCCGGCCGGCTGCTTCTACAACCCCACGAACCGCCCGTGTATTACTGCCAGCTACCGCATTATCAAATGAAAAATAAAACGTACCCGGTTTCCCTCTGTTTAATCGTAAAATATTCTCGATATAGGATTCCTCACGTGGAAAGCCTACTCCTTGCATGCCTTGCATAGTTGTAGGCATCGGAACCGTCGCAGGATTCATCTGTTGCATTGGAGACGTCCAATAATAAGTCAATTTTGCATCCTTTCATAAAGAAATTTAATATACTGCAGTCATCGGCACAAGAAACAGTAAACGAAGAAATGGCTGCTGTTTCTCTGTTTTCACATTAAGCAGGGCACTTGCATCACCTTCTGCCGCACTGTAACCGAGAAAGAAGGGCGGCATGTAAACCTTTTATTTGAAGTTTAGGCGTTCGATGTGACCTCCTTTTTCGATTTAGTATATGCATAAATAAAAAAAATGAACACCAAAAAAAGCAGTGTTGTTTTTTGACCATGCAACATACAATAGGATATCTAGTTTAGTTATATGTAATAAATTTCAATGAAATGGGTAAGATAAAGTAAATAAATAAGAGATTGTTGCCGGTGTTGACGAAAAGCGCGGGAGTGGAACATCATGAAAATAGGGGTTTGGTTAGGCATAATAATTAGCGCATTATTGTCCTATGCGGTTGCAATTTTTTACGAACAGCCGATACATTGGTATTTATTGGTACTTCTAATCGTCATCGGTTTATTCATTAATACAGTCATAATAATTTTAAAAATGCAGGATGATCATACGTGAAGGATGGGTCGAAATATAACGACTCATCTTTTTACGTTTTAGGGAAAAATAAACCCGTTCAACCTTGGATGATTGGGTAATCGAATCACAAGGAGGAACGGGTTTATAAGTCATTAAATCGCTAACAGTTTTTCTAGTTTTTCATTGTCCAGCAAGTTTCCTACTAGGAACTCGCCAAATTCACCGTAACGAGCTGAAACTTCGTCAAAACGCATTTCGTAAACGATCTTCTTGAATTGAAGCATATCATCAGAGAATAATGTAACGCCCCACTCATGATCATCTAAACCAACAGAACCTGTAATGATTTGTTTGATTTTACCTGCATAGCTGCGGCCGATTAGACCGTGATCATACATCAATTTTTTACGATCTTCCATTGAAAGCATGTACCAGTTGTCATTGCCTTCACGTTTTTTGTCCATAGGATAGAAGCATACGTATTTTGATTTTGGCAGTTCAGGATATAAACGCGCACGAACATGCGGGTTTTGATATGGATCTTCATCTGATTTACCTGCTAAATAGTTCGATAATTCGACTACAGAAACGTAAGAATACGTTGGAATTGTAAAGTCGGCAATCGCCAATTTCGCAAATTTTGTTTCGATTTCATTTAGTTCTTCAGGAGTTTCACGTAAAGTCATAATCATGAAATCTGCTTTTTGGCCAATAATTGAGTAAAAAGCATTCGAACCTGTATCTTTATTTAAATCTTCTAAAAATGCGATAAATTCTTTTGTAGCGGCTTCGCGTTCTTCAGCCGAAACCAATTTCCATGATGCCCAGTCCATTGAGCGGAAATCATGTAATGCGTACCAGCCGTCTAATGTAATTGCTGCTTCATTCATCTGTTCAAACACTCCTTGTAAATGAAAATGATTCACAATTAGTGTAGCATAGTTTTAGGAAAAAATATCATTTCAAAGCTGCAAATTCCGTCAATTCACCAATTTGACATGACTTTAAAATACGGTATGCTAAAGTGAGGAAAAATTAGGCTAGGAGTAAAAAATATGAATGATATTTTGCAGCAAACAATGTGGCGTTTTATCGATCAGTCAATCAGCGCGAATAAACGCTCGCCATTAGAATCCTTTGCGATGGATGATACACTATGTCATCTTGTCGGACAGAAAATGACCAATCCGACAATCCGTACTTGGGTTCATCATGACGCAGTCGTTCTCGGAATCCAAGATCACCGCTTACCTTATATTGAGCAAGGGATGGATACATTGAAGAACAGTGGTTATGAGCCGATTGTCCGCAATTCTGGAGGGCTGGCGGTTGTATTGGATGCGGGAGTTTTAAATATTTCGATTGTACTAAATGAGGACAAGCCACTAAGTATTAATAATGCGTTTGAAATGATGGTTGCATTGATTCGTCAGTTATTCCCTGAAATTGCAACGAAAATAGAAGCATATGAAATTGTTGGATCTTATTGTCCAGGTTCATATGATTTAAGTATAGGTGGTCAGAAGTTTGCCGGTATTTCACAGCGTCGCATGAAAAACGGGATTGCTGTTCAAATTTATTTATGTGTGGAAGGCAGCGGCAGTGAGCGTGCGGAACTGATTAAACGTTTTTATGAAAATGGTCTGCAAGGCGAGAAAACGAAATTCGAGTATCCGGATATCAAGCCGGAAGTCATGGCTTCACTTCAACAATTGACAGGACAAAACGTGACAGTAACCGAAGTGAATGAAAGACTTCGCAATCTATTGAGCCAAAAGAATGGCCAGCTGTTTGAACTTCCATTGCAAGAAGAGGAAACGGAATTGTATACCTACTATTTAGACCGCGTGTTCAAGCGCAATGAATCGATGTTAAGTAAATAAGTAAATAAATAAAAAGAAGGCGAGGTGCTAATATAGCGCTTCGCCTGAATCATTTAACGATGTTTGGGAAATCAAGTTGCCGTTACGCTCCATTTTGAATGTTGGCGTGGCTTCAGTATCTGTTTCTAGTGCTACAAGTCGTCTTGCGCGGTTCATAATAGAAACAAACTGCTCGTAATCTTCTTTAATCGCTTTATTCTCTTTTTGCAATGCTGCAAGCTGTTGCTCGAGCTGGTTTTTCTGTTCTGTTAATAGTGATGTCAATTTGCGCCATTTCAATAGATCCTGCTCATTTGAATTCGTATGCTGCAGTTGTACTAAGTATGCAATGACGATATCGAGTGATAATGCCGATAATGGAATCGATGTTGGCTGATTTTCATTTGAAGGCAGTAAGTATACTGGTGTTGTTCTGCGTTTTGTAGCCGTATTCATCATGCGCATACGTTCTTTGCGTTCCTTTTTCGCTTGTGCCAAATCTTCTTCATAAATGCGTCGGACTACAGCATTCCATCGAAAGCCGCAAGCTGCTGCTGTTCGATTCAGTAAATCTCCAGCTTCTTCAAATGCATTTAATTGTGTACTTCCTTCTTTTACATGGCGTAAAACAGCCTCTGCTAACAGCTCATCATTCTCTTTCACCCATGCATCTTGTCTTGTTTTTGTCATCAAAAACTCCCCCTGAATTAATAATAGTTTTGTTGTTGTAAATCTATCATGTCCAAAGGGGAAAACATTTATTCAATATATCGTAAATTGTTGCTAGAATGATGAGAAATATGTTCCTAGCAGAACTTTGACCGGAATTGCTAGGATAATGCTTGAATGAAATAAGCAAAATGAGATACAATAGCAAATAGGTTAAAACAGCGAAAATAGCTCATAGAGAGGTGTTGACACTATGGCAAACTTATTCCACGTTTGCGATGAATGTCAGGCCGTTAATTTAAAGACGTTAATTCCAAAATTAAAGGAAATTGATCCAGAAGCAACGATTGAAATTGGCTGTCATTCATATTGTGGCCCCGGCCGCAAAAAAACATTTACCTTTGTAAATAACCGTCCAGTTGCCGCATTAACTGAAGAGGAGTTAATGGTAAAGGTACTCGACAAATTGAAAAAGTAACAGCGTAAAAAGGACGCGTTCTGAAATATTTCAGAACACGTCCTTTTTGCGTTTTCGGCGGATTCATTTCTATTTCAATGACAACTCACTTATAATGATGTTAAGAGATAAGGAGGTGGGCTATGTTGATGACATATGCAAAAACAAAACTGCAAGAGGAAAAAGTTTTTAAAGACCCTGTCCATCGCTATATTCACGTTCGGGATCAAGTCATCTGGGATTTGGTCAAAACAAGAGAATTTCAAAGACTGCGCCGTATCAAGCAGCTTGGTACGACGTATTTAGTGTTCCACGGAGCTGAACATAGCCGATTCAATCACTCATTAGGAGTTTATGAAATTGTCCGTCGTATTGTGGATGATGTATTTAAAGGAAGAAAAGAATGGGATGAATCCGAGCGGTTACTCGTATTATGTGCCGCATTACTGCATGATTTAGGGCACGGTCCGTTCTCCCATGCATTTGAAAATGTGTTTGAAACAGACCATGAATATTTTACGCGCCAGATTCTGTTGGGGGATACAGAGGTCAATGCCGTACTCCGTCGAGTGGCAGAGGACTTCCCGGAAAAAGTTGCGCAAGTAATCGAAAAAACATATCCAAATGAATTGGTTGTCAGCCTGATTTCCAGTCAGATCGATGCTGACCGTATGGACTATCTGCAACGGGATGCGTATTATACAGGTGTCAGTTACGGCCATTTTGATATGGAGCGCATCATGCGTGTTATGCGTCCGCGTGATAATGGCGTCGTGATAAAAGAAAGCGGAATGCATGCGGTCGAGCACTACATCATGAGCCGCTACCAAATGTATTTGCAAATATATTTCCACCCGGTATCAAGAAGTGCGGAAGTCGTGCTGAATCATATTTTAAAACGGGTGAAAGTGCTGTGCAAAAACGATTATCCATTTAAATATGAGCCGACGCCTTTCGTATCTTTTTTCAGAGGGAATGTCACATTGGAAGACTATATAGCACTCGATGAAAATATCATGATGGCATATTTCCAATTTTGGATGGAAGAAGACGATGAGATTTTACGGGATCTATGCAGAAGATTCGTCAACCGGAAACTGTTCCAATATACGAATTTGAATCCTTACAAGCAGCCGGAAGTATATGCACAACTGCAACGTCTATTTTTACAGGCGGGGATTGACCCGGAGTATTATTTAGTCCATGATTCTACATCGGATTTACCATATGACTTTTACCGCCCAGGTATTGAAGGGACGAAGAAGCCGATTTATCTGCTTATGCAGGACGGAAAGCAGCGTGAACTATCAGAGGAAAGTCAAATCGTTGAAGCAATTGCCGGTCGTATTAAGGTTGACCATAAAGTGTATTATCCGGAAGAGCTTTTTACAGACGAGCGGATTCCAGCCGCATTGCGTAACGAAATTAAGCAGCTCATTGAAGAAGTTTAATGTAAGCAGAGGAGTCATAGCGGGGAAGATTCCGCTTTGTTTACAGAAATAAAATACTGACAAAATTAAAAACACCTCAATTTGGAGAAAATTGAGGTGTTTCATATTTATTAATTTACTGAAATTCTGTGCTACTCAACCATTATTGGTCGCTATAGCGTACGCCACCTTTTGCGAAGTGGTTTTTAGACATTTCTTCAATGATGATTGATACATTTTCTACTGGTGCGTCTACTGTTTTAGAAACAGCTTGTGTAACTTCTTCTACGAGCGCGCGTTTTTGTTCATCTGTACGGCCCTCAACCATTTTAATTGTAACGATTGGCATATAGTCGCCTCCTAGTTAAAATATAGTGTATAGTATTTATATTAGCGTATTTGGAGGGATTTACAATGGCAAATGAAGAAAAACCGAAACCAAAAATGGGTTTTACAATAATAAAAAATGATCCTACCGATGGGCATAAAGGATTCGGAATTGGTTCGCTTTCTTTGGAAAACGTTTCGCCGGTCATGGTTGATGTCGCGGAAGGAACTGCAGTTGTTGACATCGGAGCAATGCATGCGAAAAGTGAAGTAGAGCGCGGCATTAAGTTTACGATGAACCGTGAAGACTCAGCAGGCGGAAAAGATTACTGGCTTGTATGGGTAACGATTGACCATAAAGAGTCCGGTGCTTATTTTGCTGGTGTAACGGCTTGTGAAATGGTTGTAAACCGTGAAAAACGCCGTGGCTACAAAATTTTGGCTGACCATGTGAACAAAATGGATAAATCGATGAAGCGCCACATTATTGTGGACCATATGGATGAGCCATCAAAGCAGATACTGGCAGACTTCCTGAAAAGTCACAATGAAGAAATGTGGAACAACAGTGAAGAGAAATTGAGACGGGATTTAGCATAATACTGCATTCTTTAACAGGATCTATATTTTATAAGAAATATCACGCAATTCAGTGAACAGTATGTGACAATTCAAAAACTACAAAAATCCGTGGTTGAAACTGGTTCTAAAAGAAAGTAAACTGATTTTAAAGCTTGCGAAATAGTAGGCTAGGACATGTGGGAAATGAAACAGGTTGAGCAGTATGCGGCATTTGAACCTTCCCAAGCCGAATGCCCCATGGTTCTCAACCTTTCATTCACCACAATAGAAAAGCTCTTTCGTGTCACGGACTAGTACCGGATACAAAAGAGCTTTTTTAATTATATTTATTCCCAAAAGTTGCGCAACGCTTCAAAAGGCAATGATTCAAAGAAATTGCCCCATGAATCCTGATTGAAGAGATCAAATGATGCACAAGATTCTTTTGGTACATCTTCGGTCTTCATGTAAATAACACGCTGGCTTGAACATGACTCGTGCGCCAGTTTACCCGTACGAATATCGACAGTTACGGGCTCTACACCGCTTGGCATTGTAAATGTTTCGTTCGACTTTCCATCAAGTGCTGTTTCCATAAAATCAATCCACACTTGCTTCGATGCGGCCATATCTGCCTGAACAGATAATGTTTTGCCTTGGTCATAGCCATTCCATACACCTGCTGTTAAGCTCGGTGTAAAGCCGATCATCCATTGGTCACTGTTTGTCGTTCCTGATTTGGCTGCATATGTGTGACTCATACGTGAACGCAATGATAACCCGGTTGCCGGAGAATAATCACTGAATACAGGGTCGAACATACCTGTCATCATTTGCGTTAAAATGAATGCATCCTGTTTGGAAATAACTTGTTCTTTTTCAGGTTTCTTATATTTGTAAACGACTTTTCCTTTTGCATCTGTAATCGACAATACAGTAGTAGGTTGTCGTTTTTCTCCGCCCGCAGCAATGATGTTATAGGCGTTTGTTAAATCATACAGCGAGTTTTCTGCAGTTCCGAGTGCTATGGACGGTATATCTTTTTCGGAATAGTTAAGTCCGAAACGTTTTTGCACATCCCGGAAAGATCGGTAGCCGATGTTTTCCAGTGCTTTTACCGCATAAATATTATCGGAAATCGCCAATGCCTGTGCCATGGAAAGCTCGTGATCAGCGTATTTTTTATTGACATTTTGCGGTGTATAAGTTGCTCGTCCACTATCATACGTAAAGGTTGTTTCACTCACATCCAGGAAGGACATCGGATTGAAATCCTTTTCCAGTGCTGCCGCATACAGTATTGGCTTAATGGCAGAACCCGGCTGACGGTTACCTAAAGCAACACGGTTAAACGAACTTACACTGTAATCACGCCCGCCGACAAGTGCTGTTACAAAACCAGTATCAGCTTCCATGCTTACAAAGCCAACTTGCAATTCGCTGTTTGGCATATTCGTTTTGATCGCATTTTCTGCTGCGCGTTGATGTGCCTGGTTGAGTGTTGTTTGAATCGTCCAGCCACCTTCACTAATACTCAAGTTTTTCTCTTCTAAAATATCGCTTGCTTCTTCCCATACAACATCCAAGAAGTAAGGTGCAATTGATTTTGTCGCAATCCACTCATCGCTTTTCAGGGCAACCTGCTCTGATGTAGCACGAGTTTTTTCGTCGTCTGTAATTTTCCCTTGTTCATTCATTAAATGCAAAATAACTTGCTGGCGATTTGTCGCCTTTTCCAAGTTATTAAGCGGTGAATAATACGTCGGTCCTTTTGGCACGCCCGCAAGCATTGAAGCTTCGGCCAATGTCAGATCCTTTGCAGATTTGCCGTAGAAGTAACGGCTTGCTGCTTCGGCACCGTACATTCCGTGTCCGTAATAAACCGTATTTAAATAGCCTTCTAAAATTTCTTCTTTTGAGTAAAATAACTCCAACCGATATGCAAATAGGGCTTCGTTTAATTTCCGGTTCCACGTTTTTTCATGGGTTAAATATAGGTTACGTGCATATTGCTGTGTCAGCGTACTGGCACCTTGCACTTTACTTCCGGCTTTAATATCTGCCAAAATGGCACCTGCAATCCGGGAAAAGTCAAAACCGCTATGCTCGAAGAAATCTTTATCCTCTACCGCAACAGTAGCATCAATTAAGTAAGGTGAAATTTCATCAAGGTCTGTCCAATAACGACGCTCCTTTGTAAAATAGTCACCAATCTGATTATGGTCGCTATCTAAAAAAATTGAAGCTTTCGGAACGGTAAGTGGCGGTGCTCCGGCAACTTGTGCATATATACGTAATGAAAGGAACATAACAGCGAAAAAACATAAAAGGGCAATCATAAAGAGTCCGATTTTTTTTGCGAAATTTTTTCGCTTTTTTCGTTTTTTATATTGCTGTCTTTTCAAGTTTTTCCACCTCATTTCTTATTTAATAGAGAGCAATATAAATTTAATGAATTACAAAAAGTAATGAAAATTCTATTGCACTTTTAATGAAAACAACTATACTTTTTCGTAGCGCATCTTACGAATTTAGTCGTATATGCAGCTATTACAAAAGCAATCCATAATGTCGAATTATGTCAGTTGCACTTAATTATACGAAAATAGCGAATCAAAAGTTTCATATGTTAGATTTAGTATGAGCAAAATCTTCTATCGCTATGCATTCTAAATTAAGAAATCGATTTATAATACGCAATTTAAAATAGAGAAAGGTATAGGTGACTGTAAATGAGATTTGATGAAACTTACGCAGGAAATATGTTTATTAAAAGCCACAAAAACTATGAAGAAAGTAAAGCTGTTTTATACGGCATGCCAATGGACTGGACAGTAAGTTACCGTCCAGGCCAACGTTTTGGTCCTGCCCGAATTCGTGAAGTATCAGTTGGTCTAGAGGAATACAGTTTTTACTTAGATCGTGAGCTGGCAGATGTACCGTTTTTTGATGCGGGTGATATTCCACTGCCATTCGGTAATCCGGAAAAATCATTAGCAGAAATTAAGACGTTTGTCCGTCAAGTACTGGCAGACGATAAAATTCCAGTAGGTATGGGCGGGGAGCATTTAGTATCACTGCCGGTAATGGAAGCTGTATATGAAAAGTATGAAGATTTAGCAATCATCCACTTTGATGCACATACAGATTTACGTACAGATTACGAAGGGGAGCAATACTCACACGCAACACCGATTCGTAAAATTGCGGATACAATCGGACCTGAAAATGTTTATTCATTCGGAATTCGTTCAGGCTTAAAAGAAGAGCTGCAATGGGCAAAAGAAAACGGTATGCATATTTCATTGTTTGAAGTATTCGAGCCGTTAAAGCAAGTGCTGCCTACATTAAAAGGACGCAATGTTTATGTAACAATCGATATTGATGTATTGGATCCTGCACATGCACCTGGGACAGGCACTGTAGATGCTGGCGGTATTACACCTAAGGAACTATTAGCATCAATTCATGAAATTGCACGCTCTGAAGTAAATGTTGTCGGCTTTGACTTAGTAGAAGTGGCACCAATTTATGACCACTCAGAAATTACAGTAAATACAGCTGCAAAATTAATTCGCGAAATGATTTTAGGCTGGGTGAAATAGCAGAGATTTATAAACGTAAATATAGTAAGACATTGCGGGTTAACCGTTAATGTTAATTAAAAGGTACTCGACGGAGTACCTTTTTTTATTGAATTTTGGAGGTAGCATGCATCGTTAACTGGGAGAAAAGTAAAAAGGTTTAATTAAAAGCATTGCATCTCTTTAGGGAGAAAACAAAGCCAGCTTAATACATAAAGTTTCATTTAGACAAATGCTTAAGCATATGCCATGTTACAGTTCAATTTTAATCGGGTAAAGAACGGTATGCTGCTGTCATGACAAGTGATCGGTTAATCTCGTATTTCGAGGCACCCCTTAATCAAGAAGCGTATATTACTTCGAGAAAACCCCAAATTATACATAGAGTATTGCATCAATACAGGGTTCAACTGCCAGTAAAATCGGTCTGGAGGAAATGTGGAAATAGGGCGTTGCAACAGTACGAAATAAACTTTGCATTTTGTTCGGCACCTCAGCGGGAGTAGCATCATAGAGCCAAGTTAGAAATAGGAGTGTTTATGTTGGAAAAGGGTCATATTGTATTAATAATTTCATTACTAGTAAATGTACTGTTGTTAGGAACAGGGAGCTATGTGGTGAGAAATATCGGTGGGCTTGAATTTGTTAAAACAAAAATGCAGTCAACACCTTCTCCCAATAAGGATTCCGCCTATTACTTTACGAAAAAAAGCGTCTTTGAACATTCGTCAATCAGTAATATAGATAAAGTATTTATTGGTGACAGTATTTCCGATTACGGAGAATTCCAGGAGTACTTTCCCTATGAAGTTGTGCTGAATCGAGGAATACGAAATGATTGGACAGAAGGTGTTTTGAACCGTATACAGGAAGTAGTCGAACGAAATCCGAAAGAGGCGTATTTAATGATCGGGGTCAATGATATCCGTTATGGAACAGAAGCCGAAGTATTTAAAAGTAACGTCGAGAAAATCGTGGATTCGTTCGAAGGAAAAGATACAAGGCTCGCTATTCAATCAATCCTGCCTGTGAATAACGGGTTATTGGGAAATGAAGTGACAAATGACAAAGTGAAGCGGTTTAATGTAATTTTGAAACAGATTGCGGCTGATAAGGGGATTGAGTATATCGATCTGCATTCAAGCTTAATTGATAAAAACGGGCAACTCGATAAGCAATTCACAGTTGATGGGCTTCATTTAAACGGGAAAGGGTATGAAGTTTGGGTCGATAGGATTCTTTCAAAATAAAATAAATTAAAAAAGCTGAACCTCAAAAATGAGATCCAGCTTTTTTCACGTCGGAATAGGTGTCTTTTCTTTCTTGATTGAAAACCCGCCAAGTAGAATTGTCCCGTTCGGTAGCCATTTTTTTATTAAAATCGAAACAATGATAGGAATGAATATCCCAATCGTTGTGTAACCAATAAGCCCGTAAGTGAAATAATCATTTAAAATTATATCTGCAAATATATGCAAATACATAATGGTAAGCGAGTGATTTTCTATTTTCTGCAGCCAGTTGAGCGACAGTTTTGCTGCAAGCAACTGGAAGCATCCTACTAATACGATGGTAAATGATATAGGAATGACCAAATCCAATATCAAATGGTCATACCGTAAAAACTTCATACTCAGTCGATAATCGATGATATTAAACCTATCAAGCAACAACGCCGTCGCACTCAGCAACACGGCCGTACCCATCCATCGTTTTGAAATGTCCATCCAAAAGTCTTTAAAATAATACCCGATTGCAAAATAGACGATTGCCATCATCGCAACATCGATGTTCCAAATCATTGGAATCGATTGCGCTGCTTCGGAAGGCTTGCCGCTGATGACTTTCATAGCGAAAATGCTCTCAAAATGTGCGATTACATAAAAGACTCCTAGAATTATAAACTGTTTCACCCGATTGAAGTAGGTCGTCAACCACATGAATAATAAATATGTGAAGAATAAAGTTGTTACAAACCAGAAAACACCATATGCTCCACGAATAAAACGTCCGCCTATCGCAAGTGTCCATAAGTCATTAAGGTACCATTCTAAATCCCAATTGCCTGAAAAAATCTCCATTCCATAACGGACTAGTGTAATACTGGCAAGGAAAAATAGGTAAGGGAAGATTAATTGCATGAAACGCTTGTAAATTGTCAGCTTTATATCCTTTTTATCTAAAACCTGTTTAAAAAACAAACCGCTTAATATGAAAAATGCAGGCATATGAAACCAATAAATATATTTCGCGAGTGGAAATTCAAGCTCTCCTGGAAAATGCCCGATGACGACAAGGATCATTAGGAATCCCTTCGTAATATCCACCCACGTTATCCGTTTTTTGTTCATCAATAACACCTCTAAAAAAATATGCTGCTATTATATACCCTTTATTAGTGTTAATAGTGGAATGTAACAGTAAAGATATGTAATTGTTATATAAACGGGAAATCACGGATATAAAGGATTCTTGTGTGTTTGAAATCATAAATTTTATAAAGTGGAAATCTTAGGAATGGATAAATAAGAAAAAAGATGCTGGGACATAACCCAAAAAAGCTATTTTTCTCTGAGAGAAAAATAGCTTTTTTTTGCTGAGCGTTAAAATTGATTTCCATTCCGGGACGCTTTCCGCGGGCGTGGCCTGAGCCTGTAGTCTCAGGCGTCAGTGCTCCTGACGCTTCGCTTTCGTCGCAAAATAAATTTCGCTATTCCCGCAGGAAGCTTTGCTTGTAGCGAAAGGCGCTAGCCGTCAGCTACACTCGCCCTGCATTCCAATCAATTTTGCAAAATATCCGTTTCTTAACAAAGGCTTTCCTGTTATTTAACGGTCATTCCACTTATGTCCCGCACTCTTTTTAATATCGCTGTTTAATTTGATTATAGTGGCAGATCGGAACATTTGCCTGTTGTTTTGCTTTCAATAAGGCTTTATTTGAAAAGCGGTAAAGCTCTTTAACAGTTTGTCCATTTTGAGGAAATGAGCAGATTCCAATCGCAAGAGTCAGTTGACAGGATGGATAGTTTTCAAAAGTAAGCTGCTGCACAGACTTATTAATTGAATAGGCTAAAGTAATCGCTTCTGCAGGTGCCATCTGTGGCAGCACAACATAAAACTCATCACTATCTATTCGTCCGATAAGTGTCTTTTCCGGAAGCTGGTCTTTTATTAGTTGAGAGATTTGTACGAGTATTTCATCGCCGGCTTTATAGTGATACATATAATTTAATTCGCGAAACTGGCGAATATCGATATGAAGCAGTTCAAAAGGTATTTTTGCATTCACATAAGACAATAACTTCTGTTCAATCGCGATATTATTAGGTAGTTGTGTGAGCAAATCCGTTTTCTTTAGTGCATAGATTTGTTTAATTTGTTTATTTTTATCGTCAAGCTGCATTAATATTTTTCGGACAGCATAAAAAGTGAAGGTTGAAACAACAAAGTAAAGTATTAAATAGAATAGATTATTTACTTCAAATCGGTCATAAATAAGTAGGATGATAATGTGTTCGATTGTTATGACGAAAAAATAGATCGGTAAATTTTGAAACGTAATCGGACGTTTTAATGCAAAATAGCATGCAACGACGGTCACTACTAAAGTATTCAGCATGATAATAAAGGACAATAATGATGTGTACAATAAAACATACCGACTAATTACAATCATAAAACCTGTAATGAAAATTGAAACAGGTCCCCCAAGCACACCACTGAATAGCACAAAAATAATCCGATTGTTTATTAGCATGCCGTGAGCATAGGGAGTAGCCAATGCAGTCAATATAAAGGCTGCACATCCGAATGTCACACCGACGATGATGGACTTATATTTATGGATGAAAGGATTATCTTCATATTGAATGAAAGGCCAGAAAATTAAAATCGTAAAGCAGAACAGAATCGAAAAGTTGATTGTCAGCTCAAAAAACATGGCATCACCCACCTTGGTAATATATCACTACCCGTTATTTTAAATTATTTATATGGAAATAAGAAGATAGTTTTGTTTTTGCCTGCTGTTTTGCTATAACTAAACTTTCAAGAAGCTCCAAAGATGTTTGCCCATTATCTGGATAGGAACTAATTCCTACTGTAACGGAAATATGAAAAGATAAATCTTTGGATACTTCGAACGGCTGTTGGGCAATCATATTAATTAGATTATTGGCCTCTACAATTGCAACAGCAGGAGGCACATCCTTTAAAACGACAAGAAACTCCTCACCGCCTAATCGGCCAACATAAGCACCATTTTTTTTGGCATATTCCATCAAGTGTTGGGCAAGTTGTTTAATAACGAGATCGCCTGTAGAAAAACCATACTGCAAATTAAGCATTTTAAAATCCTTAATATCTACGAGCAATAAATTGAAAGCTGATTTCTTTTTAATCAGGTTTTTAATATATTTTTCATTCTCATTATTGTTCGGCAACTGTGTTAAAAAATCGATCTTCTTTAAATAAGTTGTCTGTTTTACCGTATCATTGGCAAGTTTTACTTGGCGAATGACGATGTAAATGAAATAAAATGAAAAAATCGTAAATATGCCGTAAAGCAATAAATATTCAAAGCTTTTAGTATGGAAGCAAAGCCCGAGAAATAATGCGATAAATGTTTCAATAAAGCATGCCCAAAAAAATATAAATATATTTTTATTAGTCATTTTATATTTTCTTGTGACAAAGAAAAGAGTCACAACAAGAACAAGAAAATTAATATTCAGGATCATCGGTACCAATTCCAGATATGGCAGGAAAAACAGTGCGATTCCTATGATCAGACCACTGATCAGAATAGCAAATGACCCGCCTAATAGACCACTGTACAATACCGGAATATACTGAATGTACATCATGAAATCATTCGTAAGGTGAACAGCCGAGAATGTCAGCACAATGCCTGTTATACCAAATTTCACTCCGATTACATAAGGGCGTGTGCGATGGATGAATGGTGTTTGTTTAAAGTGGTTGATAAATGGCCAATAAATTAAAAGTGTAAACGTAAATAATATACAGAAGTAAGATAATATTTCGATTAACATAATAAGCTCCTTTATACTTTAATCATTACAGTTCTGAACGAAAATTACTATAAAAATAGTGGAATTAAATAAAAATCGTTCAAATCAAGTTGATTGAAGGAGTAAGCGCAAAGTTAAGTTCGTTGTTGCTTAAAGATAGTTACTTATCCTATAATAAAAAGGTTATAGAAATATATGTATAGGAGCTGACTGCTATGGCGAACGAGAGCGGGAAAACAGTCAAAATCAAACTAGTTTCCTCAATCATTCCAACCGAGGGCGAGCTTGAACAATATGAAATGTGGCTTGAAGGCAATTGTGTAGAAAAAGGGAACAGTCATTATTTGCGCTATGAGGAAGTTCAGGAGGATCTGCAAATTCAAACGACGATCAAACTCAATGAAGCGAATTCGTTTATTATGCGAAAAGGCGGTGTGAACATGCGATTGCCTTTAAATCCGGACTTACGCGAGAATGGTCATTATGACAGTCCATTCGGTTCATTACCTCTTGTTACCGATACACATCAGTTAGCCATTGAAGTAGTACAAAGCGAAAAAGTGTCAGGGCAATTTAAAACGCAATATGACCTTATCATAGGTGGCAATTCAGTTGGCCATTACAAATTAGACATTGAATTTACGGAGGTATAACTATGAATGCAGTAGAACAATTACAGCAATCGATTAAAGCGGCATTAAAAGCAGCAATCGATCAAGCAGGCCTGGTAGAAGCGGGCACGGAAATCAACATCCATTTAGAAACACCAAAGGATAAAGCAAACGGTGACTTTGCAACAAATATCGCAATGCAATTAACTAAACTGGCGAAAAAGCCGCCACGTGCAATTGCAGAAGCGATTTTAGAACACTTAACGACTGAAGGCACAGACATCGAGAAGATTGAAATTGCAGGACCAGGTTTCATGAATATTACAGTTCGTAAAGACTTCTTGGCGAGTGTTGTTACAGCAGCATTTGAACAAGGTGAAAACTATGGTCGTTCAACTGCAGGTGCAGGAGAAAAAGTACAGGTCGAGTTCGTTTCAGCTAACCCGACTGGCGACTTGCATTTAGGTCATGCGCGCGGTGCATCTGTAGGGGATTCATTATGTAATGTATTGGATTTTGCCGGTTTTGACGTATCACGTGAATATTATATTAATGATGCCGGTAACCAAATTAATAATCTGGCGTATTCTTTGGAAGCACGTTATAAGCAAGCATTAGGAATGGATGCAGAAATGCCGGAAGACGGATACCACGGTCCTGATATTATCGGAATTGCCGGTAAGCTTGCTGAAGAATTCGGTGCAACAATTTTGGACAAGTCTGATGAAGAACGCTTTAAATTTTTCCGTGAGCATGGCTTGAAACTGGAATTGGCGAAACTGCAAAATGACCTTAAAAACTTCCGTGTTGAATTTGATGTTTGGTATTCAGAAACATCTTTATATGAAAACGGTAAAATCGATGTAGCATTAGACAAACTAAAAGCAAATGGCCATGTATTTGATGAAGAAGGCGCGACTTGGTTCCGTTCAACAACATTCGGTGATGACAAAGACCGCGTATTAATTAAAAACGATGGTTCATACACATATTTAACTCCGGATATTGCTTACCATGAAGATAAATTACGTCGCGGCTTTGATAAGCTGATCAATATTTGGGGTGCTGACCACCACGGCTATATTCCACGTATGAAAGCGGCGATCGAAGCACTTGGTTATGACCGCGGTACATTGGAAGTAGATATTATCCAAATGGTTCAGCTGTACAAAAACGGCGAGAAATTCAAGATGAGTAAACGTACAGGTAATGCTGTAACGATGCGTGAATTAGTAGAAGAAGTAGGCTTGGATGCTGTTCGTTATTTCTTCGTTAAAACAGCAGGGGATTCACATATGGACTTCGATTTAGACTTAGCGGTATCACAATCGAACGAAAACCCGGTTTATTATGCACAGTATGCACATGCGCGTATTTCATCAATTTTACGTGCAGCAAACGAGCAAGGTTTCGAAGCATCATTGGAAAACCTGAACTTGCTAGTAGCAGAAAAAGAAGAAGATGTGCTTAAAAAAGTGGGCGCATTCCCGCAAATTGTGGCAGATGCAGCGAAACACCGCACACCACACCGTATCGCAAACTATATTCAAGACTTGGCAGCTGCATTCCACAGCTTCTACAATGCAGAAAAAGTATTGAACCAAGATAACAAAGAGCTGACAGAAGCTCGTTTAGCATTAATTACAGCGGTAAAAACTACATTAGCGAATGCACTGAAACTAATCGGCGTAAGCGCACCGGAAAAAATGTAATTCAATATTTTTAAGCACTCTATTTTCTATATAAGGAAATAGGGTGTTTTTTTCTTTGAGGAAGGGGTTTCTACTTAATGAGCGCTTTGTTCTACATTTCAACGTAATGGTTCTCCTTTTACAGTGCTGTTTTCTACATTAAGGTGAATAAGTTCTCTTTTCTTTCGCAACCATTCTACATTCACCAGCAATTCTTCTAATTAATAAGACAGAAAGCGCATGGAATCCCTATAAAGGAACTGGGGATATTTATTGACTTGTAATTTTCCGAAACGTACTATTAAATTTGACTTCTATATACAGTACAGGACAATAAATATGAGGTGGTGCTTTTCATGAGCAAGGAATTATTTATTCAAACCGACGAGCAGCAACAATGGCTGAAAAAGCTCGAAACAATATCAGAGAGCGTGAAAGAACATGCTAAGCAAACAGACGAACAAGCGACATTTCCATTTGAAAATTTCCGAAAGCTGAGAGAAATCGGCTATACGAAAATAACGCTGCCAAAGGAATATGGCGGAGATGGCTTCACAGTATATGATGCGCTACTATTGCAGGAAACTTTGGCGAGTTATTGCGGAAGCACGGGGCTGGCTGTTTCATGGACAATTCAAAATGTAGGCGAAATTTTTGAAAATCGCTATTGGGATGAACAAAAGCTCGACTGGTTTGGCAAAGAAATCGCAAATGGTGCGACGGTTAATCGTGCGGTAAGCGAGTTTGCGATGGGAAGCCCGGTACGAGGCGGACGTCCGGGGACTTTGGCAAAACTTGATGATGATTACTATGTAATTAATGGACGTAAAAATTATACGAGCGGTGCACCGGACCTCGATTATTTTTTAGTATCGGCATGGATTGAGGATGATGGCCAATTAGGATTTTTCCTCGTACCGAAAACGGCTGAAGGAGTATCGGTTGAAAATACGTGGGATGTTGCATCAATGCGAGGTACGGGAAGCGATGATTTAGTGCTCGATCATGTAAGTGTTGATAAAACAAACTTAGTGGAAATCCCGAACTATTCAACCGGATTTAAGCTGAACGGCTGGCTGCTGCTCATCCCGGCAACATATTTAGGGATTGCCCAGGCTGCACGCGATTACGCGGTTGATTTTGCGAATAGCCATTCGCCAAACAGTATTCAAGGAACAATTGCCCAGTTGCCAAATGTCCAAACGCTGATCGGAGAAATGGATTTGGCGTTGACGAAAGCACGCTTTACAATTTACGGTGTTGCGGGGCTTTATAATGATCCGATTAAAAAGGCGACATTAGTCAATGAAATCAATATTGCGAAACATGTAGTGACAAATACAGCAATCGAAGTTGTTGATAAAGCAATGCGTCTAGTAGGGGCAAAAAGCCTGCAAAGATCAAACCCGCTTCAACGCTATTACCGTGATGTACGTGCAGGTCTGCACAATCCGCCGATGGATGACATTACGATTAAACGTTTAGCCGAAACGGCAATTGAACGAAACTTGAAAGAAATAGAATAAGCAGTTCTTTTATTCGTGATTTCAACAAATTAAGACAAATTATCTGAAATTTTAGCGAATGAGCATACATTTTTCCCGCATATCCGCTATAATAGAGCTATTAACTTTATATGGACGATAAAGGTTCTTACTCGTTGGATTGAGTAAGAAGTAAAAGGGAAATCGGTTCAATTCCGATGCGGTCCCGCCACTGTAATTGCTAGTTGGGAGCAACAGGCCACTGAAAAACTTTCGGGAAGGCGCTTTTCAACGTTTATGCATAAGCCAGGAGACCTGCCTTTATAATGCCCTAAATTAAACCTACGAGGATAGGATATGGCGGATAAATTCTTTTTATTGAATATTATTTGCGTATATAAAGCTTCCTTCATTTATGGTAGGGAGCTTTTTATTTTTGTAGAAAATTATACAACGAAATCTCAGGAGGTTTTTATTTTGAAAAAATGGCAACTGCTTTCTTCCGCAGCATTACTCACATTAACATTGACTGCATGTAATTCGGAAAAAGCAACAGATGAACAATCATCAAAGGGAAGCACAGAAGTAACTGAAGCAGCACAATTTCCGGTTACATTAAAAGATGCTTTGGACAAAGAAATTACGCTTGAAAAAGCACCAGAGCGCATCATTACATTAGCTCCATCGAATACGGAAATTTTATTCGGCTTAGGATTGAACGATGAAATTATCGCTGTGAACGACAATGATACATACCCTGAAGAAGCATTAACAAAAGAATCGGTTGGCGGCATGGAGTTCAATTTAGAACAAATAATCAGCCTGCAACCCGATTTAGTCTTAGCACATGAATCCGGAATGTACAGCTTCAATGAACAGGCAATTGCACAGCTTGAATCAGTAGGAATTCCCGTATTTGTTGTAAAAGATGCGAAAACATTTGAAGAAACGTATGAAACGATTGAACAAATCGGCCAGCTGACAAATAAAGAACAAGAAGCCGAAAAAATGGTTGCCTCAATCAAAGAGGGCATCGAAGAAATTGAAGTGAAAGTAGCCGACCTTGAAGAGAAGTCCGTGTTCATCGTTGTGGGAACAGATCCGGATCTTTATGCAGCAGGAGAAGAGACATTCATCAGTGAAATGCTGGACGTGTTAAATGCAGAAAATGCTGTTCCTGAACTAGGGTGGCCGATGTACAGCTCTGAGCAATTTGTAAACAGCAATCCGGACGTCATTTTAGTAACGTATGAAAACGATATGGCGGCAATCGAGAAAAACGATGCATATGCCGAAATGGATGCAGTGAAAAACGGCAATGTGAAATTGGTCGATGGCGATACGACAAGTCGACAAGGTCCTCGTATTGTAGAAGGTATTGAATCAATAGGTGCAGCGATTTATCCAGAGGTATTTAATGAATAAAAAATATTCAATCGCCTATGTACTATCGATTGGATTGCTTTTAAGCAGTATATGGATCGGCATTTCATTCGGATCTGTAGATATCCCGTTCTCAACATTATGGGATAAAACAACGGATCCGGTTGCATACAGTATTTTGTGGAAAATCCGAATGCCCCGGGTCATCTTAGCCGCATTAATCGGAGCATCATTAGCTATAGCCGGAGCCGCATTTCAAGGATTACTTAAAAATCCTTTGGCGGATCCGTATACATTAGGAATTTCATCAGGAGCCTCTGTAGGTGCGGTAATGACAATTTTTTTAGGAATTTCAATACCGGTGCTCGGTGTCTTCACATTGCCTGTATTCAGTATGGCCGGAGCCGCATGTACGATGATCATCGTCCTGACATTTGCCCGTCTAGTTGACCGTTCGATGAAAATGGAAACACTGATTTTGACGGGGATTATTTTCAGCTCGTTTTTAGGGTCCTGTATTTCCTTAATGGTTGCACTAACTGGTGAACAGCTTAGAGAAATTATTGGCTGGCTTTTAGGGAGTGTGTCGATGCGAGGGTGGCCATATGTTCAGATGGTGTTGCCATTTATGGTGATCGGTACTGCAATTATTTGGCTCACTCGCCGTGAACTGAATGCGATGGTTTATGGGGAAGAGCGTGCCCAGTATTTAGGTGTAAATGTTAAGCGCAGCAAGTACATGATTTTAGCGGGCGGCTCCATTTTAACAGGAGCGGCTGTTGCAGCATCCGGGACAATTGGATTTGTCGGATTAGTAGTACCACATATGATTCGCCTGCTAATCGGAGCAGACCATCGACATTTATTGACATTGTCGTTTTTGAACGGTGCAAGCCTGCTCGTCATTTGCGACTTAGTCTCACGTACAATTATTGCTCCTATCGAACTGCCGATTGGTGTTATTACTTCCTTTATTGGCGCGCCTGTCTTTGCCTATATTTTCTTCAAGCAACGTAGAAAGGTTGTTGCATAATGTTAAAAGTAAATAATTTATCAGGTGGTTACGGCGGGAAAACGATTATAAAAAATATGACGTTTCACGTGGAAAAAGGAAGAATTCTCGGGATTCTTGGTCCGAACGGTAGCGGGAAATCGACATTACTGAAAATGATCAGTGGTGTGCTGAAGCCTGAAACAGGTGAAATTTTTATCGAAGAGAAGCCACTTAAAAGCTATGATAACAAGCAATTGGCGAAAAAGATGGCGGTTCTGCCTCAATTAAATGCAAGTGCATTTACGAACAGTGTATATGATGCGGTTTCGTTAGGCCGTTACCCCCATCAAAGTGGCTTCTTTTCTTCCTGGAACGAAGAAGATGAAAAGACAGTTCAGCGGGCAATGGAAAGCACAGGTGTGTCGCAATATAAAAATCAGTATTTGGAGTTTTTATCGGGGGGCGAGCAGCAACGGGTATTTATCGCCCAGGCGCTTGCACAAAATTCGGAACTGCTTCTATTGGATGAACCGACAAACCATTTGGATATCGCCCATCAAAAGCAGATTCTGGATATGATACGGATGCAAGTAGAATTGCAGGGGCTGACGGTTGTCTCGATTTTTCATGATATTAACTTGGCATCACTTTATTGTGATGAACTCCTTCTATTGGAGAATGGTGAAGTACGGGCGTTTGGTGAGCCGCATGAAGTCGTGTTGCAAGAACAGATTGCCGATGTATATCAGGCTAGAATTGCGACATACCCTCACCCGGAGCTGCCTAAACCGCAAATTACGATGCTGCCGACGAATGAAATGGAACGAAAAGCTGCGACAATTCAGATGGAACAGTTTCAAATAACAGAAGACTATATCGAATATCAGGCACAGGCACCGCTGAAAGTAATTTCTTCTGCTGTGCATAATGCCGGCATAGGCTGGTATGACACATTACTCAATCGTTCCATTGCTCCGGAATACGATATTTATAATGTGAAAGAGGAAACGGAGCAATTTTTAAAAGAGCGTAAATTTTCTCCAACAAATACGGTCGTTATGCTGACAGCAGTAGAAACAAGCTGCGCAGTAATTCGGCATTTCTCGAAAAATAATGTAGAAATTCTAGTCATGGTAACAGCAGGGGTAGGAAACAGTGTAGACGTTACGAAAACATATTTGCGGGAAGAAGAGCCACATGTTGGTACGATTAATACATGGGTAATCATTAATGGTAAGCTGACAGATGAAGCATTTATTCAGGCAATGATTACGGCAACAGAAGCAAAAACGAAAGCATTGGCAGATCAGCAAATAAAAGATTCAGTAACAAATACGATTGCAACAAGTACTGCAACTGACAGTCTATTGATCGCCGCTACCCAACAAGGGGAAGAAATGCCGTATGCCGGACCTATTACGGAAATTGGCAAACTAATCGGTCGGGCTGTTTTCGAAGTTACAATAGAAGCAATTAAGAAATATAAACACCATTATAATAAGTAAAAGAATAAAACTTCCGCTTAATAAAAGAGTGTCATTATAGTTAAAGGGAATTTTCAAAAAGCCTAGAAATAATATTAAATCGAAAGGGTGATTATGGATGAAATTATATACAAAGACAGGCGATACAGGGAAAACGAGTATTATTGGAGGACGTGTCGATAAAGACCATCTGCGCGTTGAAGCATACGGCACAATTGATGAGCTGAATTCATTTATCGGTAAAGCTGTCAGCGAACTGGACCAGGAAAAGTTCAAAGATTTGATTGAAGATTTAACTGCCGTTCAACATGAATTGTTTGATGGAGGCGGGGACTTGGCGAATGTAATGAAAGAACGTCATTACAAACTTACGGAAGAACCGATTGCTGTTTTGGAAAAACGTATCGATGTACTTTCCGAAGAAGCACCGCCATTAAAACGTTTCATCTTACCAGGGGGAGCGCCGGCAGCTGCTACACTGCATATCGCCCGCACTGTTGCCCGTCGCGCGGAACGGGAGACTGTATCTTTAATGAAAGAAATTGAAGATGTATCACCAGTTGTACAGAAATATTTAAACCGATTATCGGATTATTTATTTGCTGCAGCACGTGTCGTAAACTACCGATTATCAATCCAGGATGTCGAATACATCCGTAGTGCCGACGTATTCAAATAAACGAAAAATGCTAGTTAAGACAATAAAATTGTCTAACTAGCATTTTTTATATTTTGATTTAATTTTCAGAATTAATGACGAAATCTGTTGACTGAATGCTCATTCATAACTACAATGGGTTTATAGATTCATATAGTTTATCGGGGTGAATTGGATAAACAAAGGGGTAAAAACTTCGTATTCCAGGGGGGAAAACAATGAATACATTTTTAATTATTAACTGGATTGCATTCATCGCCGTGTTACTTTATGCGCTGGGGTTATTCGCATATTTACTAAAAACACGTTATGACTATATTCAACTTGGTCGTAAAGAAGAGTTCAATCATAAATTTTCTGAACGTATAGAAGATATCGTTGAGAAAGTATTTGGTCAATCAAAACTATTAAAAGATAAGAAGATGGGACTTGTACACGTTCTGTTTTTCTACGGATTTTTAATGGTTCAATTTGGAGCTATCGATTTAATCTGGAAAGGGCTCGCACCGGGATCACATCTTCCGCTAGGTGGTCTGTACCCGGTATTTACATTTACACAGGAAATTGTAGTATTAACGATTTTAATCGCGGTTGCGGTTGCATTTTACCGTCGTTATATGGAGAAACTTGCACGTTTAAAGCAAGGTTTTAAAAACGGTTTAGTTTATATGTTTTTAGCTATTTTAATGTTTGCTACATTATTTGGCAATGGCTTTTACTTAATTTGGCATGATCACGGTTTAACAGGATCAGAACCAGTAGCGTCTGCAGTTGCCTGGGTATTCCAATGGATGAATCCGACGATTGCTGCAGTCATGTTCTTCGTTATGTGGTGGGCACACTTGTTGGCGTTATTAGCATTCCTTGTTTATATCCCGCAAGGTAAGCACTTCCACTTAATCACATCGATTTTCAACGTTTATTACAACCGTCAAGACCGTATTGGAACATTGCGTCCAATCGATTTTGCCGCATTGGAAGAAGCGGAAGATGAGGAAAGTATGCCGCCGCTTGGAGTCGGAAAAATTCACGACTTCACACAAAAGCAAATGCTTGATCTGTATGCTTGCGTAGAGTGTGGACGCTGTACGAATATGTGTCCGGCAACAGGGACAGGAAAAATGCTGTCACCGATGGACCTGATCGTAAAATTACGTGATCATCTAACATTTACTGGTGCAGTTGAGTTAAAGAAAAAGCCTTGGGTACCATTCTCGTTCTTCAATAATACACAAGGTAACCAATTGGCAATGGCTGCTGGTGCTGAAGGTGCGGTAATCGAAGATATTTACAGCCCGTCATTAATCGGCGATGTTATTACAGAAGAAGAAATTTGGGCTTGTACAACTTGCCGTAACTGTGAAGATCAATGTCCGGTAATGAACGAGCATGTTGATAAAATTATCGATTTACGTCGTTATTTAACGATGACAGAAGGTAAAGTGAATCCGGATGCTCAACGCGCAATGACGAACATTGAGCGACAAGGGAATCCATGGGGCTTAAACCGTAAAGAAAAAGAAAACTGGAGAGAGCTTGACGAAACAGTTCACGTTCCAACAGTTAAAGAATTGAAAAAATCAGGCGAAGAAATGGAATATTTATTCTGGGTCGGTTCAATGGGTTCATTTGATAACCGCTCACAAAAAATTGCATTGGCATTCGCCAAACTAATGAACAAAGCGGGCGTGAAGTTTGCCATTTTAGGTAACAAAGAAAAGAACTCAGGGGATACACCACGCCGATTAGGTAACGAATTCCTGTTCCAGGAGCTTGCTACAGCCAACATTGATGAATTTGAGAAAAATGGTGTGACGAAAATTGTAACGATTGACCCGCACGCATACAATATTTTCAAAAATGAGTATCAGGATTTCGGCTGGAACGGTGAGGTACTTCACCATACAGAATTATTGTACGATCTGATTCAGGAAGGCCGTTTAACAATGGATCACCGTGTTGATGAAACAATTGTATTCCATGATTCATGTTACTTAGGACGATATAATGATGTATTCGATCCACCACGCGAAATTTTAAAAGGTATTGCAGGCGTGAAGCTAGTTGAAATGGCACGTAATCGTGAAGACGGTATGTGCTGTGGTGCCGGCGGTGGTTTAATGTGGATGGAAGAGCATGTCGGAAACCGTATTAACGTTGCCCGTACAGAGCAGGCAATCGCAACACAGGCATCTGTAATTTCTTCAGGCTGTCCTTACTGCTTAACAATGCTTTCTGATGGAACGAAAGCAAAAGAAGTGGAAGATACAGTCGGTACTTATGATATTGCGGAAATTTTAGAGCGTGCGGTATTCGGAACACCGGAAAAAGCACAAGTTCAACAAGAGCAAGAAGAAGTAGTGGAAGAAACGGTTGTAGCGCCTGTAGAACCGATTGAAGCTGAGAAACAGGCAACACCTGATGAATCTTCAACGCTTCCGGAAGAGCAGCAAGTAGCAACAGATGCAGCACCGGCAGAAGATGAAAATAACGAACAAAACAAATAATCTAGGAATTAACGAGAATAAAATTTATAGTCAGTATATTTGAATAATTGTTGCGAATTCAAAAAGGATTTAATACAATGAAAGTAAGCGAAGAAATGAGAGTAGTAAATACTCTCATTTTTTTCTAAATAATGATTGAGCGAGCGTTCAGTCGAATTACAAATTACAGACTGCAAGCGGTGTTTCTATTAGTAAGTGATGGGGATCGTTATTAATAGATTAATAGCCTGCAGCAGAAAGTCATATTACGGATGGCGATGTAAAAATTCGGATTAATTCAAACAAAGGGGTGTATGGATTGTCGAGAACAGTCATTTTAGACGGCGCACGAACACCATTCGGTAAATTTGGTGGCGCATTAAGTTCATTAACAGCAAGTGATTTAGGTGGAATTGCAATTAAAGAAGCATTGGCAAAGGCGAATGTAGAAGCAGATGCAGTAAATGAAGTCATTATTGGAACCGTATTGCAGGCAGGTCAGGGGCAAATCCCTTCTCGCCAAGCGGCAACAAAAGCGGGAATTCCATGGAATGTGAAAACAGAAACAATCAACAAAGTATGTGCTTCAGGAATGCGCAGTGTAACACTTGCAGATCAACTCATTCGATTAGGGGACGAAGAGGTGATCGTGGCTGGTGGAATGGAATCGATGTCTAACGCACCGTACTATATGCCAAAAGGGAGATTTGGTTTGCGTATGGGAGATGCGAGTTTAGTAGACGGCATGATTTATGACGGTTTGTCTTGTGCCTTCCATCCGAAACAAGTGCATATGGGCATTTACGGCAATGACACAGCGAGTAAGTTTGAAGTTTCCCGTGAACAACAGGATGCTTGGGCAGTTCGCAGTCATGAAAAGGCACTTGCAGCAATTGATACAGGTAAATTTGCAGAGGAAATCGTAGCAGTGGAAATTCCACAGCGAAAAGGCGATCCACTTCGTATTGAAACGGATGAAGCACCACGAGCAGGAACAACTTTGGAAACGCTAACAAAATTAAAATCGGCGTTCAGCAGTGATGGCACAATTACAGCCGGAAATGCTCCAGGAGTGAATGACGGGGCGTGTGCACTTGTACTGATGAGTGAAGAAAAAGCACAGCAGGAAAATCGTCAACCGCTCGCAACAATTCTTGCACATGCGGAAGTTGGGGTAGCGCCGGAAGATTTCCCGCAAACACCAGGACTTGTAATAATTGAGTTGCTTAAAAAGTCAGGTAAAACATTGGCAGACATTGATTTAATTGAAATTAATGAAGCGTTCGCAGCCGTTGCTCTAGTAAGCAATCAAATTAGCGGACTGGATGAGAGTAAAGTAAATGTTAACGGGGGTGCCGTAGCATTAGGTCATCCAATTGGAGCAAGTGGTGCCCGTATTATTTTAACGCTCGCTTATGAATTGAAACGTCGTGGGGGCGGTTTGGGAATTGCGGCTATTTGTTCAGGCGGCGGTCAAGGGGACGCGGTATTAATCGAAGTTACAAACTAAGGGGATGAAATAAATGGCGATTCAAAAAGTAATGGTCATCGGAGCAGGACAAATGGGTTCCGGGATCGCGCAAGTTTGTGCACAGGCAGGCTACGAAGTCATTTTAAATGATATGAAAGATGAGTTTTTCGAACGCGGTTTAAATACAATTACGAAAAACTTGGCCCGTGATGTTGAAAAGGGGCGTAAAACAGAAGAAGAAAAATCGGGTGTATTAGCCCGTATTACTAAATCATTGACGATTGAAGACGCGAAAAACGCGGACATTATCATTGAAGCAGCAGTCGAAAACATGGATATTAAACAATCAATTTTCAAGCAGCTGGATGAAATTGCACCTAAGCGTGCGATTTTAGCGACGAATACATCAAGTTTACCGATTACTGAAATTGCGGCTGTGACAAAACGACCGGAGCAAGTAATTGGCATGCACTTTATGAATCCGGTTCCGGTCATGAAGCTTGTGGAAATTATCCGTGGTTTAGCAACATCTGATGAAGTGTACGAAACGGTTGCTGACATGACAAAGCAGCTAGGGAAAACGGGTGTGGAAGTGAATGACTTCCCTGGCTTTATTTCAAATCGTATATTACTGCCGATGATCAATGAAGCAATTTATGCGTTGTATGAAGGGGTAGCGACGAAAGAAGCAATTGACGATGTAATGAAAATGGGGATGAATCATCCGATGGGACCATTAACATTGGCTGATTTTATCGGATTGGATACATGCTTGTCGATTATGGAAATTTTACACGAAGGACTTGGAGACAGTAAGTATCGCCCATGTCCGTTATTACGCAAATATGTGGCAGCCGGCTGGTTAGGCAAAAAGAGCGGTCGAGGATTCTACATATACGAAAGCTGAGGGACTTCTATGAATTTACAATTTACTGATGAGCAGTTGATGATGCGTAACATGGTCCGTGATTTTGCCAAAACTGAAATTGAGCCGTTTATCGAGCAGATGGAAGCGGGCGAGTTCCCGAGGCATTTGCTGACGAAAATGGGTGAGCTTGGGCTGATGGGAATTACGGCACCTGCTGAATATGGCGGGGCGGAAATGGATTTTACTTCTTATATTATCGCGATCCATGAGCTGTCGAAAGTAAGCGCGGTAATGGGCGTTATTTTGTCAGTCCATACTTCTGTCGGCACAAATCCGATTTTATATTTCGGCAATGAAGACCAAAAGAAAAAATATGTACCGAAGCTGGCAAGCGGAGAATCGATCGGAGCATTTTGTTTAACGGAGCCTAGTGCCGGTAGTGATGCTGGTTCATTGAAAACAAAGGCAGTACGAGACGGCGATCATTACGTATTGGACGGTGCGAAAGTGTTCATTACAAATGGCGGGGAAGCAGATGTATATATCGTTTTTGCATCTACAAATCCGGAAGCCGGTTCGCGCGGAATTTCAGCATTTATTGTAGAAAAAAATACACCCGGTTTAATAATCGGAAAAGATGAACGGAAAATGGGGCTGCACGGATCACGTACGGTTCAGCTTACATTTGAAAACATGCGAGTGTCTGCAGAGAACCTGCTCGGGCAAGAAGGAGACGGCTTTAAAATTGCCTTGGCCAACTTGGATGTAGGAAGAATCGGAATTGCAGCTCAAAGTTTAGGAATTGCCGAAGCTGCATTGGAAGCGGCAACTGCCTATGCAAAAGAGCGCATCCAGTTCGGAAAACCAATCGCCCAGCAGCAAGGGGTCGGCTTTAAGCTTGCTGATATGGCAACAGCGGTGGAAGCTGCAAAACTGCTCGTTTACCGGGCTGCAAACATGCGCAGTGAAGGGCTGTCATGCGGAAAAGAGGCATCAATGGCAAAACTGTTCGCATCTCAAACAGCTATGGACACAGCAATCGAAGCCGTACAAATTTTCGGCGGCTACGGCTATACCGAAGACTATCCGGTAGAACGCTATTTCCGCGACGCAAAAGTAACACAAATTTACGAAGGCACAAGCGAAATCCAACGCATCGTTATTAGTAAGCATGTGATCGGGTGAAGTAAACCTTTCTACTATATTTAAAAAAGGGGACATGGGGAAATGAACTTTCAATTATCAGAAGAACACCAACAATTACGCGAAATGATTCGCGATTTTGCAATCAATGAAGTAGCACCAACAGCTGAGCACCGCGATGAGCATGAAGAATTTGACCGCGGCATTTTCGATAAAATGGCTGAGCTTGGTTTAACAGGTATTCCTTGGCCGGAAGAATACGGCGGGGCAGGCTTTGACTACTTAGCATACTGTATCGCAGTTGAAGAATTATCACGTGTTTGTGCATCGACAGGGGTAACACTTTCAGCACATACATCACTTGCTGGCTGGCCGATTTTCAAATTCGGAAACGAAGAGCAAAAGCAAAAATACCTTCGTCCAATGGCAGAAGGTAAAAAAATCGGTGCATACGGCTTAACAGAGCCAGGTTCAGGCAGTGATGCAGGCGGAATGAAAACATATGCCGTAAAAGACGGCGACGACTATATTTTAAACGGTTCGAAAATCTTCATCACAAATGGTGGGGTAGCAGATATTTATGTAGTATTTGCTGTAACTGATCCAGAAGCGAAAAATGGCACGACAGCCTTTATCGTTGAAGCGGACTTCCCAGGATTCTCTGTAGGGAAAAAAGAGAAGAAACTAGGAATTCGTTCATCTCCGACGACAGAAATCATCTTTGACAACTGTCGTGTACCGAAAGAAAACGTACTAGGTGAAGAAGGTCAAGGTTTCATTATTGCAATGAAAACACTTGATGGCGGACGCAACGGAATTGCAGCACAAGCGGTAGGTATCGCGCAAGGGGCATTGGATGCAGCGGTTGATTATGCAAAAGAGCGTGTTCAATTCGGCAAGCCGATTACAGCAAACCAAGGTGTATCATTCAAGTTAGCGGATATGGCGACAGAAATTGAAGCTTCTCGTTTATTGACGTACCAGGCAGCATGGTTGGAATCAAACGACTTACCATACGGAAAAGCATCGGCAATGGCAAAACTGCTTGCAGGTGATACAGCGATGAAAGTGACAACAGAAGCTGTTCAAGTATTCGGCGGCTACGGCTATACGAAAGATTACCCGGTAGAGCGTTATATGCGCGATGCGAAAATTACGCAAATTTATGAAGGTACACAAGAAATCCAACGCCTCGTAATTTCGCGTATGATTACGAAATAGCCTATGGCGAAAAATGATAAGCTGCACGTCCAATCGTCAATAAAAGATGAAAATAAAATAATTGCACGCCGTCAGCAAATTATTGATGCCGGTGTTAAGCTTTTTAAGGAAAAAGGATTCCATCGTGCAACGACAAGGGAACTTGCAAAAGCGGCCGGTTTTTCTATCGGAACTTTATATGAATATATTCGTACGAAAGAAGATGTCTTATTTTTAGTATGTGACAATATCTTCAATGAAGTAACGAAATGCTTAACCGATTTTCCTTCCGATACAGGTACAATCGAAGGCTTGAAACAGGCAATCCGTCAATATTATTTGCTTATTGACCAAATGCCTGAGGAGTTTACGATTATGTATCAGGAAACGAAGTCATTGCAAAAAGCTGCGATGCATTACATTCTCGATAAAGAGCTTGAAATGGTCGCAATTTTTGAACGCATATTAAAAGACTGTGTTGAAGCAGGCAATTTATCGCTGTCTGAAGATGCAATCTATTTAGCGGCAAATCACATCGTCGTACAAGGGCAAAGTTGGGCATTCCGTAAGTGGGCACTGCAAAAAAGATATACGATCGATCAATATATAAAATTGCAAACAACAATGTTTTTACAAGGCATTATGCAGTTTGAAAATTAGGAAAGGAAAATCGCCATGTAGAGCAACTATTTAAAGAGTTTGCTTCGCATGGTGATTTTTCATTATTTCAGCATAACAAAGGGGTTATTAAAATGGGGAAAACTGAAGTATACAAACCAAAAAATCATATTCGCTTTGTCACGGCATCAAGTCTTTTTGATGGGCATGATGCTTCGATTAATATTATGCGTCGAATTTTACAGTCAAGCGGAGCAGAGGTCATTCACTTAGGACACAACCGTTCCGTAGAGGAAGTGGTGAATGCTGCGATTCAGGAAGATGCGCAAGGGGTGGCACTATCTTCATATCAAGGCGGTCATATTGAATATTTCAAATATATGTACGATCTGCTTCGCGAAAAAGGAGCGCCGCATATTAAAATTTACGGTGGCGGTGGTGGTGTAATATTGCCACGTGAAATCAAGGAACTGCATGATTACGGAATTTCCGGTATTTTTTCACCGGAAGATGGGCGTCATTTAGGTTTACAAGGAATGATAAACAAGAAGCTTGAAGGTGCTGATTTTTCAACACTGAAAGGAAATTACAAAGAACTTTTAGAAAAGCTTACAACCGATACACCGGAAATTTTGGCGAATTTAATTACAGCTGCCGAAAATGGCGGGGATGCGGAAATTGAAGAAATGCTGCAGCTTGCAAAAACAAAAAGTTTAAATACACCGGTAGTTGGGATTACAGGTACAGGCGGTGCAGGGAAATCTTCGTTGACAGACGAACTGATCCGCCGATTCCTGCAAGAATTCCCTGATAAGAAACTTGCGATTATTTCAGTCGATCCGACAAAACAAAAAACTGGCGGGGCTTTATTAGGTGACCGTATTCGTATGAACGCCATCTTTAACAACCGCGTTTATATGCGCAGTTTAGCAACGCGCGGCTCCCATACGGAATTATCAAGTTCAATTGGGGATGTACTCGATGTTGTGCGCACAGCAGGATTTGATCTGATCCTTGTTGAAACAAGTGGTATCGGGCAAGGCGATGCCGAGATTACAAAATATACAGACCTATCAATGTATGTAATGACGAGCGAATTCGGTGCCCCGACACAGCTTGAAAAAATCGATATGATCGATTTTGCGGATTTGATTGCGATCAACAAGTTTGAACGAAAAGGCTCTGAAGATGCATTGCGTCAAGTTCAGAAACAATACCAGCGTTCACGTGAACTATGGGAAGAACCGCTTGATCATATGCCTGTATTCGGGACGATTGCTTCACAGTTCAACGATTTAGGAACGAACTCATTATTTGCTGCACTTGTAGCAAAAATTAATGAGAAATTCGGCTTGGATTGGGAAACTTCGTATGAGCAATTTGTCAAAACACAAAAGCAAAATATTGTTATTCCGAATGATCGTCGCTACTACTTACGCGAAATCTCGGAAACAGTCAGAAACTATCATAAGCATGCAGAACAGCAGGCAGCACTTGCGACGAAATGGTATCAGCTTGAAGGAACAAAAGCACTGCTTGCAGATAGTGAAACGGCATTAATTGCATCGATTGATTCTTTACTGGAAGGCGTTCAAAATGAATTAACTGCGGAATCGAAGCGTATACTAAAAAATTGGAATGCATTAAAAGAAGCTTATGCAGGCGACGAACTTATTACGAAAGTGCGTGATAAGGAGATTAAAACAATTTTACGTACAGAGTCTCTTTCAGGCTTGAAGATTCCGAAAGTCGCGCTGCCGAACTTTAAAGATTACGGCGAAATTTTACGCTGGGTTTATAAAGAAAATGTACCAGGTGAATTCCCGTATACAGCAGGTGTTTTCCCGTTCAAACGTGAAGGAGAAGATCCGAAGCGTCAATTTGCGGGTGAAGGAACTCCGGAACGTACGAATAAGCGATTCCATTACTTATCAAAAGATGATGATGCAAAGCGTTTATCGACGGCATTTGATTCAGTAACGTTATACGGGGAAGATCCGCATACACGTCCTGATATTTACGGAAAAGTCGGGGAGTCTGGTGTGAGTGTCTGTACATTGGATGATATGAAAAAACTTTATGCGGGCTTTGATCTATGTGCGCCTTCTACATCTGTGTCGATGACGATTAATGGACCTGCACCGATTATTCTGGCAATGTTTATGAATACAGCAATCGATCAGCAAGTGCAAAAGCGTGAGCAGGAGCTGGGCCGTACTTTAACGGTGGAAGAATTTACAGAAACACGTGAACAAACATTGCAAGTGGTGCGCGGTACCGTACAGGCGGACATATTAAAAGAAGATCAAGGGCAAAATACATGTATCTTCTCTACTGAATTTGCGCTGCGTATGATGGGCGATATCCAGCAATATTTCATCGATCATAAAGTACGTAACTATTACTCGGTATCCATTTCGGGCTACCATATTGCCGAAGCCGGGGCAAATCCGATTTCACAGCTTGCATTTACATTGGCAAACGGCTTTACGTATGTTGAGTATTATTTAAGCCGCGGTATGAATATCGATGATTTTGCACCGAACTTAAGTTTCTTCTTCTCGAACGGTCTTGACCCTGAGTATACAGTCATCGGTCGTGTAGCCCGCCGCATCTGGGCTGTTGTGATGCGTGAAAAATACGGCGCAAATGACCGCTCGCAAAAGCTGAAATATCATATTCAAACATCGGGCCGCAGTCTGCATGCACAGGAAATTGACTTCAATGATATTCGTACAACATTGCAGGCATTAATGGCATTACAGGACAACTGTAACTCACTGCATACAAATGCGTACGATGAGGCAATTACTACACCTACAGAAGAATCGGTACGACGAGCGATGGCGATTCAAATGATTATTACGAAAGAGCACGGCTTATCGAAAAACGAAAACCCATTACAAGGGGCATTCATTATTGAAGAGCTTACACAGCTGGTGGAAGAGAAAGTGCTGGAAGAGTTTGACCGAATGAATGATCGCGGCGGGGTACTTGGCGCGATGGAAACACAGTATCAGCGCGGAAAAATTCAAGAAGAATCGATGCACTATGAGCATTTAAAACATTCAGGACAACTGCCGATTATTGGCGTAAACACATATCTAAACCCGAATCCGCCATCTGAAGAAGCAATCGATAATATGGAAATTGCCCGTGCTTCCAAAGAAGAAAAAGATTTGCAAATTGCAAACTTGGCAAGCTTTAAAGAAGCAAATGCGGACAATAGCCAAAAAGCGCTTGATCGATTAAAAGAAGTTGCTAAAACAGGCGGTAATATTTTTGAAGAATTAATGGAAACGGTTAAAGTAGCAAGCCTTGGCCAAATTACTCAGGCGCTATATGAAGTAGGCGGCCAATACCGCCGAAATATGTAAGGTAAGACAGATTTATTATTGTTGAATAACAGAAAACAACTTAATAACTAGCCTTATTTACTTAGTTATTAGAAAAAAATGCAAAAAAATGAACTTAGAATACCACGAGTGCGGGAATTTTCGTTATACTAGTAAATACATGGACGATCTGATGAAGGAAGGTGCGCAATAGTGCAACAGTATGTACATTATATTTTAATTTTAGCATGCCTAATCGCAACCTTCTTTTTATATAACCGACAACTAGCAGCAATCCCTTTGCTGCTTTTATCCTTCATTTTATTTTATGTTGCCTATAAAAAAGTAACAAATTTAAAAAACAAGAAATGAAACTAGCATAGTGATAGCATGTTTGTATATAATGGGTATTATGCTTATATCCATCCAGTTGTTGTACAAGCAACGGAAGAACGGGTATAAGATCTTCGGCAGATGTTAAGGATTTGGAAGACGAATCCAAACGCAATTACGCCGAGTCGTAATTGATAAATAGACATGTAAGAATGGAAAGGACGTGCACGATTTGAACTTTCGTGGTATGACAGATGAACAATTAGCAGAAGAGTCATTAATCGACTTAGCATACGCACTACTAGAAGATAAAAAACAAGCAATGCCGTTAAATGAATTATTAAAAGGAATTCAAGCATTAAATGGTATTTCAGATGAAGAACTAAAATCACGTTTAGTGCAATTTTATACAGACTTAAATGTAGAAGGCCGTTTCTTATTAAACCATGAAAATGGCTGGGGTTTACGTGAGTGGTATAAAGTAGAAACAATCGAAGAAGAAACAGCGCCAACAATTAAGACACGTAAGAAGAAAGCAAAAGCTGTTGACGACGAAGATGAAGATGAAATCATCGACCTTGAAGAAGAGGATGTATTATTCGAGGAAGATTACGATGAATTCGTTGACGACGAAGAAGAAGAGGAAGAAGTGGATGAGGACATCGACTTCGTTGAAGAAGACATTGAAGAAATCGATCCTGACATCGATGAAGAATTAATCGATGAAGATGATACATTTATTATCGAGGATGATGAAGAAGAAATAGACGAAGAGTTAGATGAGGAACTAGAAGAAGACGAAGATCTTAAATAAGATTTTTACTTTGGAAATTGAAAGTGCTTGACTTCTAATTCAGTTCCGTATAATCTTTTACTTGGGCTCCTTTAAAAAGGAGATTGACCGTATAAGTTATACGCTCCCCCTGCAAAATAGTGCAGGAGGAGCGTTTTTTATTTTTTCATGCGTTTTTAGTTAGAAAAACATTCCCTTGCATTTAGGAAGCAATAGAGTGTTTTTCTAATTTGTTTTAAAAGAAGGAGGAATTTGTATGACAAAGTATATTTTCGTAACAGGTGGGGTAGTTTCATCACTTGGTAAAGGGATAGTAGCAGCATCTTTAGGTCGTCTATTAAAAAATCGTGGATTGGAAGTAACAATTCAAAAATTTGATCCATATTTAAATATTGATCCAGGTACAATGAGCCCATACCAACACGGTGAAGTTTTCGTTACAGATGATGGTGCAGAAGCGGACTTAGACTTAGGTCACTATGAGCGTTTCATCGATATTAACCTTGGTAAACACTCAACTGTTACTTCTGGTAAAGTATATCAATCGGTACTGAATAAAGAACGCCGCGGCGATTACAATGGTGGTACTGTTCAAGTAATTCCTCACGTAACAAATGAAATTAAAGACCGTATTCAACGTGCTGGCCGTGAAACTTCTGCTGATGTTGTAATTACGGAAATCGGCGGTACAGTAGGTGACTTCGAATCACTTTCTTTCCTTGAAGCGATTCGTCAAATGCGTCGTGATTTAGGTCATGAAAATGTTATGTACATCCACTGTACGTTAATGCCTTATATCGCAGCAGCAGGTGAAATGAAAACGAAACCGACACAACACTCTGTAAAAGAGTTACGTTCATTAGGTATTCAGCCAAATATTATCGTTTTACGTACAGAACAACCAGTGCCACAAGATATGAAAGAAAAAATTGCGTTATTCTGTGACGTAAGACCTTCTGATATTATCGAATCACGTGATGCAGAACATTTATATGAAGTGCCATTAAACCTTCATGCACAAGGCTTTGACCAAATCGTTCTTGATCATTTCGGCATTACAGCGCCAAAAGCGGATATGACAGATTGGAAAGAGCTTGTACATTTAGTGAAAAACTTGGAGCACAAAACACGTATCGCTTTAGTAGGTAAATACGTTGAATTGCAAGATGCTTATATTTCAGTTGTAGAAGCGTTAAAACATGCAGGTTATGTATACAATTCAGATATCGAAATCGACTGGATCAATGCTGAGCACGTTACAGCGGAAAATGTTGATGAATTGCTAGGACAAGCAGACGGTATTTTAGTGCCAGGTGGTTTCGGCGACCGTGGTGTTGAAGGGAAAATCGAATCGATCCGTTATGCACGTGAAAACGATGTACCATTCTTCGGTATTTGCCTAGGTATGCAGATGGCAACTGTAGAATTTGCACGTAATGTTATGGGCTTGGAAGGTGCACATTCAACAGAACTGGACAAAAATACGAAATACCCAATTATCGATTTCTTACCAGATCAAACAGAAGATACAGATATCGGCGGAACATTACGTCTTGGTTTATATCCATGTAAATTAAAAGAAGGATCTCGTGCACGCGCGGCTTACAATGGTGAAGAGCTAGTATACGAACGTCACCGTCACCGTTACGAGTTCAATAATGAATTCCGTGAAGCAATGGAAGCGGAAGGTATGGTATTCTCAGGATTATCTCCTAACAATAAATTAGTAGAAATTGTTGAGTTACCGGAGAAGAAATTCTTTGTGGCTGGTCAATTCCACCCAGAATTAATTTCACGTCCACAACGTCCACAACCATTATTCCGTGAGTTTATTGGCGCAGCGTTTAACAATAAAAAGTAATTAATTTTGCACGTCCTGTTTTAAGGGACGTGCTTTTTTCTTAAGAATTGTTTCATTACATAAAAAGACGACTCTTATGCCAACAGGTCATAAGAGTCGTCGATAAATTATGCGAATGGTGACGGGTGGCTGTCCATTAATTCGTCATCCTCTTCATCATCGTCCACGAGCATTTCATCGAATTCCATCTTAATCGCTTCATAAATATATAAAGCTGCAATTAGATGCGGAAATACGATACGTTCGCCGAGCTTTGTAGGATGCGGTAAAATGCCGCCGCGCACTTTCAATGAAATATACGTATAAGCAAGATCGCATAACGGATTATCGTCGCCTGCCACTTCACTTGCGACAGCCGCAAATGGGATGAACTCTGCATGCAGTTGCTGTGCAAGTTTTAATGCTTGTTCATCTTTAGCGTGACGCGTAAAAATAATGACACGGTCAGCAGGCAAAAGTTCAACGCTTTCTGTATAGCGTGCAAACTTAGCAAATTTACCTTCACCAAGCTCTGCATTTATTGCAACAGCTTCCATTTCACCAAATGCCGCAAAGTAAATTGTTCCTTGTCCGATTGCCGCCTGTGCCAATAATCGTGCAGTTTCTTCAATAGATTCTTCCTCAGTTTGCTGAATGCGCTGTAGAAGACCTGTTAATTGCGTAGTTAAAATTTTAGACATATTTACACCTCAAAGTTATTATAAAATTGTGCACATAAAAAAGCAAAAGCACAAACTCTCTCTATAAAAGAGGGGAAATCAATTTAGTAATAGAATGTAACTATATAAAGTGAAACTTCAATCAGTGGGGAGGTCTTGCCCACTGATTGTTAGTTGAACCAATCGGGCATTTATGGGTAGTTGATCTCCCGCCTATCCATTTCGCCTTTGTTAAGTCTAGAGGCGGGAGTCTTACTACCCGTTAATGCGGGATAAATTATTATTATAATGGGGGATCACATTGAAGGGGATACTAATAGTAGATGATCAGCAGGGGATAAGGATGCTTCTAAATGAAGTATTTAAAAAAGAAGGATTCACAACATATTTAGCGGCAAATGGTTTTGATGCAATAAAAATTGCACAGGAAAATGCGCTCGATTGCGTTCTGCTGGATATGAAAATACCCGGAATGGACGGATTGGAGATTTTAGCCCGTTTGAAAGAAGATCACCCGGAGCTGCCTGTAATGATGATGACTGCTTATGTGGAACAGCATATGATGGACAGAGCGAACGAATTAGGTGTGGTGAAATACTTTACCAAACCTTTTAATATTTTTGAAGTACGTGATGAAGTTAATAAACTAGTAGAAAAGACTGAAAAAATATAAATGAAACAGGCGAGCAGGCAGTAGCGCATACTGTCTGTTTTTGTTATGATTAATCTAAATGTTTTTGTCAATTCATGTGATTTTGCATAGAATAGACGATGAAAAAAATACTTAAAAAAAGCATTTTGCGCAAACTATGTTTTTCTAGCAGCAAACTATTTATGTATCTTCGAGGAGGATTTTAATAATGGCATTAGTTTCAATGAAAGAAATGTTAATTAAAGCAAAAGCGGAAGGTTATGCAGTAGGTCAATTCAATATTAACAACCTAGAATGGACACAAGCCATTTTACAAGCAGCAGAAGAAGAAAAATCACCAGTAATTCTAGGTGTTTCTGAAGGTGCCGGAAAATATATGGGCGGTTTCATTGCTGTAGTAAAAATGGTTGAAGGCTTAATGGAAAGCTACAAAACAACTGTTCCAGTAGCAATTCATTTAGATCATGGTTCAAGTTTCGATAAATGTAAAGAAGCAATCGATGCTGGTTTCTCTTCTGTTATGATTGACGCTTCACACCATCCATTCGAAGAAAATATTGAAACAACTAAACAAGTTGTTGACTATGCACATGCAAAAGGTGTATCTGTTGAAGCGGAACTTGGTACTGTAGGCGGCGAGGAAGACGGTGTAATTGGCGGCATTATGTACGCAAACCCGCAGGAATGTAAAGCACTAGTTGAAGCTACAGGTATTGACTGTTTAGCTCCAGCATTAGGTTCTGTTCACGGTCCTTACAAAGGCGAACCAAACTTAGGATTTGCTGAAATGGAAGAAATCTCAACGTTAACAGACGTTCCGTTAGTATTACATGGTGGAACTGGTATTCCAACAAAAGATATTCAACGTTCAATTTCTTTAGGTACAGCAAAAATTAATGTCAACACTGAAAACCAAATCTCGGCTACGAAAGTGATCCGTGAATTTTTAGAAAATGATAAGAAAACATATGATCCACGTAAATATTTAGGTCCAGCTCGTGAAGCGATTAAAGCTACTGTAATCGGTAAAATGCGCGAATTCGGCAGCTCTGGAAAAGCTTAATTGATAGAGTAAAACTTCTTTTACGGAAGTCATTCCTCTGCCGATACGCTTTTAAGGCAGCTAAATTATTACCTATTAATGCGGAATAATGAATCCACAAAAGAAAAGTGCACAAAATAAGCGTACTTTTCTTTGTGAACACGTGTTTTTCAACATAAGACATCTCGTTCACAAATTGAGCGAGATGTGTTTTTATAATCAAATGTAAATCGGAGGCTATTATAATGAAATTTTTTATCGATACAGCAAACTTTGACGAAATTAAAGAAGCATACTCTTGGGGAATTCTTTCAGGTGTAACGACAAACCCATCATTAGTTGCAAAAGAATCCGGCGTGAATTTCCACGACCGCTTACGTGAAATTGCTGAGTTAGTAAACGGCTCGGTTTCTGGTGAAGTAATTTCTTTAGACGCTGAAGGAATGATTCGTGAAGGGGAAGAATTGGCAGCAATTCACCCGAATATTACAGTAAAACTTCCAATGACACCGGAAGGATTAAAAGCTTGTAAACATTTCTCTGAAAAAGGGATTAAAACGAACGTCACATTAATTTTCTCTGCTAACCAAGCATTGATGGCAGCACGTGCAGGCGCTTCTTATGTATCTCCATTCTTAGGACGTTTAGATGATATTGGTCAAGATGGCGTAGAATTGATCCGTGAAATTGCTGAAATGTTTGCTATCCACGAAATTGACACGGAAATCATTGCCGCATCTATTCGTCACCCGCAACATATTACGCAAGCCGCATTAGCTGGCGCACATATTGCAACAACTCCATACAAAGTTTTACAGCAACTGTTTAATCATCCATTAACAGACAAAGGAATTGAAGGATTTTTAGCGGATTGGGCAAAGCGTGAAGGGAAATAATAAGAATACCTCACAGCAGTCTACTTTACTGTGAAATTTGTCCAATGTAAGGGAGAACACAAAATGGATGTTTATAAAATTCAAGGCGGAAATCGTCTAAAAGGTAAAATAACCGTTAGCGGTGCAAAAAATAGTGCAGTTGCTTTAATTCCTGCATCAATTTTGGCTGATTCTTCCGTTACCATTGGAGGAATTCCAGAGATTTCAGATGCATGGACGTTAAAGGCACTACTAGAAGAAATTGGCGGCGAAGTCACATTTGAAAATGGCAAGATGACGATTGATCCATCAAAAATGGTTGCGATGCCGCTGCCAAACGGCAATGTTAAAAAATTACGTGCTTCCTATTATATGATGGGTGCCATGCTGGGACGTTTTAAACAAGCGGTAATCGGCATGCCAGGCGGGTGTTTTTTAGGGCCGCGTCCAATTGATCAGCATATTAAAGGTTTTGAAGCTTTAGGAGCAAAAGTAACAAATGAGCATGGGGCAATCTATTTACGCGCAGAAGAACTAATCGGTGCGAAGATTTATCTGGATGTTGCAAGTGTCGGCGCCACAATTAACATTATGCTGGCGGCAGTGCGTGCAAAAGGGAAAACTACAATCGAAAATGCAGCGAAAGAGCCTGAAATTATTGATGTTGCAACACTATTAACTAATATGGGTGCAAACATTAAAGGGGCAGGAACGAGCGTTATTCGTATTGAAGGTGTCGATGAGTTAAAAGGTACAAAACATACCATTATACCGGACCGAATTGAAGCAGCTACATTTATGATTATGGCTGCAGCAATTGGTGATGGAGTACTTGTCGATAATGTTATTCCGCTTCACATGGAAGCCGTTACAGCGAAACTTCGTGAAATGGGTGTAAGTGTGGAAGAGAATGAGGAAAGCATCTTCATTGCCAAGCAAACGAAACTGCAGGCAGTTGATGTAAAAACACTTGTTTATCCAGGATTCCCGACTGATGTTCAACAGCCTTTATCTGTATTAATGACACAGGCGGAAGGTACATCGATGATTACAGATACGATTTATTCTGCCCGTTTCAAGCATATAGATGAACTGCGACGTATGAATGCAAAAGCTCGTGTTGAAGGCAATACTGCCATCATTCAAGGACCTGCATCTTTGGAAGGATCCACGGTAACGGCAACAGATTTACGCGCGGGTGCCGCATTAGTATTGGCTGGACTTATCGCAAAAGGTGAAACAGAAATTCACGATATTTACCATATTGAGCGTGGCTATAGTTCATTAATCGAAAAGCTGTGTGCAATCGGTGCAAATATTCGTAAAGAGTCCATTGTCATTAATACAAAGAATAATGCATAAATTTGCTATAATTCGTGATCAGAACCGCGTAATTATGTGAGTATGATAATATATATTAGGGTAATAAAAATATGTTAGTTCATAATACAATTCAAAAAAGCAGTTAATTTAGGCTGTTAAAATCGGTTTTTACCGATTACAGGAGGCAAACACAAAATGGAACGTAGTTTATCAATGGAAGTAGTACGTGTAACAGAAGCAGCAGCGATTGCATCAGCGAAATGGATGGGACGCGGACTTAAAAATGAAGCGGACGACGCAGCAACAACAGCAATGCGTGTTATGTTTGATACAATCCCAATGCATGCGACAGTTGTAATTGGTGAAGGAGAAATGGATGAAGCACCGATGCTTTATATCGGTGAAGAATTAGGGCTTCGAAATGGCGGACCTGAAGTTGATATTGCAGTAGATCCATTAGAAGGTACAAATATCGTAGCAAAAGGTACAAATGGTGCGATGACAGTACTGGCAATTGCAGACCGTGGCAATCTATTAAATGCGCCTGATATGTATATGGATAAAATAGCTGTAGGACCGGAAGCTGCTGGGAAAGTTGATATTAACGCTTCTGTTACGTACAACTTATTGCAAGTGGCTAAAGCAAAAAATAAAGATATTTCCGATGTAGTAGCAACACTTTTAGACCGACCTCGCCATCAGCATATTGTCGATGAAATTCGTGAAGCCGGTGCACGTATTAAATTCATTCAAGACGGTGATGTAGGTGCAGCGATCAACACAGCATTCGATGAGACTGGTATCGATATTATGTTCGGTATGGGTGGTGCCCCAGAAGGCGTTATTGCAGCAGTTGCATTAAAATGTTTAGGTGGCGATTTCCAAGCGAAACTAGTGCCTGAAGATGAAGAACAGCTTGCGCGTTGCGTTAAAATGGGAGTCGACGTAGATAAAGTATTAATGATGGAAGATCTAGTAAAAGGCGATGATGCGATTTTTGCAGCAACTGCTGTAACAGATTCTGAGCTTTTACGCGGTGTTCAATATAAAGGTTCTTATGCACTTACACATTCAGTTGTTATGCGTGCAAAAACAGGAACAGTACGTTTTATCGAAGGACGCCACAGCATTGAAAAAAAACCAAAGTATGACCAAATTTAACTTCCCATATAATGTAAGTAGCCTCAAATAGAAAATGCCCATTTTCAAATTACTTGCACTATAATATAATAAATGCCCAGTGTAAAAACTGGGCATCTTTCAAATAAAGTGTAGTATACTTCTCTTACACAAATTCCTAAACAATCTTTCAATAACTTAAATTTTCAAAATTAAATTTTAATAGACTGGAGAAAACGTATGACAGCATTAACAATTGCTCAATTAGAAAGCATGACATTAAAAGAATTATATGCTTTAGCGAAGCAATACAAATTATCAAATGCTAGTAAGCTAAATAAAAAGGAACTAATTTTTGCAATCTTAAAAACCCGCTCTGAACAAGAAGGCTTCTTCTTCATGGAAGGTGTTTTGGAGATTATTCCTACAGACGGCTTCGGATTCCTGCGCCCGATTAACTACTCTCCTTCAAAAGAGGATATTTACATTTCTGCTTCCCAAATTCGTCGCTTCGATTTACGAAATGGTGATAAAGTTTCAGGTAAAGTTCGTCCGCCAAAAGAAAATGAACGTTACTATGGCTTATTGCAAGTTGATGCTGTAAATGGCGAAGACCCTGAAGTTGCAAAAGAACGTGTGCATTTCCCTGCATTAACACCGCTTTACCCGAATCGCCACATTAAATTGGAAACGGTTCCTACAAAACTTTCGACGCGTATTATGGATTTAGTAGCGCCAGTCGGTTTTGGTCAGCGTGGTTTAATTGTTGCACCGCCAAAAGCCGGTAAAACATCTTTATTAAAGGAAATTGCCAATGCTATTACAACAAACCATCCGGAAGCGGAACTGATTGTACTACTTATCGATGAGCGTCCGGAAGAAGTAACGGATATCGAGCGTTCAGTTAATGCAGACGTTGTGTCTTCAACGTTTGATGAAGTGCCTGAAAACCATGTAAAAGTAGCGGAAATCGTATTGGAACGTGCACGACGTCTAGTAGAACAAAAACGCGATGTTATTATTTTAATGGATTCGATTACACGTTTGGCACGTGCCTATAACTTAGTAATTCCGCCAAGCGGCCGTACACTTTCAGGTGGTATTGACCCTGCTGCATTCCACCGTCCGAAACGTTTCTTCGGTTCTGCCCGCAATATTGAAGAGGGCGGCAGTTTAACAATTTTAGCGACTGCTCTTGTTGATACAGGCAGCCGTATGGACGAAGTAATTTATGAAGAATTTAAAGGAACGGGTAACCTTGAATTGCACTTAGATCGCAGCTTGGCAGAACGCCGTATTTTCCCTGCAATTGATATCCGACGTTCAGGTACACGTAAAGAAGAACTTCTTATTCCGAAAGACCAGCTTGATAAACTATGGGCAATCCGTAAAACATTCAGCGATTCACATGACTTCGGTGAAAAGTTCTTACGTAAACTACGCACAACAAAAACAAACGAAGAATTCTTTGAAAAGCTTGATACAGATATGAAGAAAGCGACGAACGGTAAAGGGTTGTTATAGATTTTAGAAGATTGAGCCGGAATGGAAAACAAGTTCTTGATATAGTGAGGAACTACATACATTCAATTTCGTAAAATAATATAAAATAGTTGCAACCTTTTTTAAAACTTGCTATACTTCTTTAAGTATGAAACGTGCACATATATAGCTGACCTCAACACATTACGTATGTAGTGACATATTCGGGCTATGTAAGGTGCAGTTCGAAAATACTCTGTTCCGGATGGTTCAGGGCGAGAGGAGAAAACGAATATGAAACAAGGTATCCACCCAGATTACAAAGTAGCAACAGTAACTTGCTCTTGTGGTAACACTTTTGAAACAGGTTCAGTTAAAGAAAAGATCTCAATCGAGTTCTGTAACGAATGTCACCCATTCTATACAGGTCGTCAAAAGTTCGCTTCTGCTGACGGACGTGTTGATCGCTTCAACAAAAAATACGGTATTAAGTAATACCTCTGCCCATTTCCACATTGCTGGAAATGGGTTTTTAATTTGTTTAATTAGAAGGAATTGCGCAGTTATTAGAAAACTTTTGCAGGTTATTAGAAAATCTGAAACGTTTATTTGAAAACCGCAACCCGATATTAGAAAATGTACATATTATATTAGAAGTTCAGGCTTTTATTAGAAGAAATAAAAATATATTAGAAGAAATTACAAGATATTAGAAATCTTTCGCACATGTATTTCCAAAGAGAAAGATTCTAATAAATAGAGTACCTTTTGCAATAGACGAATGACAAAAAACTAGCTAAGATAAAAGAAGTGAAAAGTTGACCTTGAGTTTGATACTCAAGGTTTTTTATTGGTGAAAAACGAACTTGTAATTTTAACTAGAAACGAGGAAAAAGAAATGGCGCAATTATTTTATAAACATGGGGCGATGAACAGCGGGAAATCGATTGAAATTTTAAAAGTTGCCCACAATTATGAAGAACAAAATAAAGCGGTACTGATTTTTACTTCAGGAATTGATACGCGCGATGAAGTCGGAACGGTTTCAAGCCGAATTGGTTTAAGACGCCCGGCAATTGCGGTTTTTGAAGATACAAACATATACGAAATCGTGGAAAAACACGAAGAAAAATTATATTGTGTACTTGTAGACGAAGTACAATTTTTATCAAAAGAACATGTCTTGCAGCTGACAAAAATTGTCGATGAGCTGAACATTCCTGTTATGGGCTTTGGCTTAAAAAATGACTTCCAGAACGAACTGTTTGAAGGCAGCCGTTATATGACGATTTACGCGGATAAAATCGAGGAAATGAAAACAATTTGCTGGTTCTGTCATAAGAAAGCGACGATGAACTTACGGGTAGATGAAAATAAAAAACCTGTCCGTACAGGTGATCAAATTCAAATTGGGGGTAATGATAGTTATTACCCTGTTTGTCGCAAATGCCATTCCAATCCGCCACTATAATTTAAAGTAAACGGCACACCAAAATTTAAATATATGAATGCCAATGTGTAAATGATATGAAGAAAGTTCAACATAGATGTAGCAACAACCGTAAAATTTCTTTATACTAGTAAAGGTGCATTTTAACGTGACTCGTGATAAGGCGAGTGAAATACAACTAATAATAAAATAACTTTTAGAGGTGAAATATAGATGTTTGATCGTTTACAGGCGGTTGAAGACCGTTACGAAAGATTAAATGAATTACTAAGCGACCCGGATATCGTCAGCGATTCCAATAAGCTTCGCGAATATTCGAAAGAGCAATCCGATATTCAGGAAATGGTAGAAGTATACCGTGAATACAAATCGGTTAAAGAACAATTGGCGGATACACGCGAATTAATGGAAATTGAAAAAGATGCAGATATGCTGGAAATGATGAAGGAAGAGTTTAACGATTTAAACAAACAAGTTCCGGAGTTAGAAGACCGTCTGCGTATTTTATTAATTCCTAAAGACCCGAACGATTCAAAAAACGTAATTATGGAGATCCGCGGAGCTGCTGGTGGTGACGAGGCCAACATTTTTGCTGGTGACCTATTCCGTATGTATACACGCTATGCGGAAACGCAAGGCTGGAAAGTAGATGTAATGGAAGCTACACCAAACCCGGCAGGCGGCTATAAAGAAGTAATCTTCATGATTAACGGTCAAGGTGCATATTCAAAATTCAAATATGAAAACGGTGCACACCGTGTTCAACGTGTACCAGCGACAGAATCACAAGGCCGTATCCATACATCAACTGCTACGGTAGCATGTTTACCGGAAGTACATGTAGAAGATGTAGAAATTCATGAAAAAGATATTCGCGTTGATACATTCGCTTCATCTGGTGCGGGTGGTCAGTCAGTAAATACAACGATGTCTGCTGTTCGTATGACCCACTTACCGACAGGCGTTGTCGTTTCGATGCAAGATGAACGTTCACAAATTAAGAACCGTGAAAAAGCGATGAAAATTTTAGTTGCGCGTGTAGCTGACCTTCACCGTCAAGAAGCACAGGCTGAAATCGATGCAACACGTAAGACAGCAGTAGGAACAGGCGACCGTTCTGAACGTATCCGTACTTACAACTATCCACAAAACCGTGTAACTGATCACCGAATTGGTTTAACGATTCAAAAACTTGACCAAATCGTTGAAGGTAAGTTGGATGAAATCATCGATGCACTTATTTTAGATGAGCAGGCAACACGCTTATCCAATTTAAATGAAGATGCATAAAACCATTTTTGAGGCCCTGAATGGGGCTTCTTCTTTTTTAGAGGAAAACGGTCGCGAAGGAAATGCCGCACGAATTTTATTGCAGCATATTTTACAGACAAGCTATTCAGGATTAATGATGAAGATGCACGATATTCTACCTGAAGAGCAGCAACAGCAGTTTGATGCGTTTATTCAAGAGCATGTAAAAGGGCGCCCTGTGCAATATATAACGGGTGTTGAAGAATTTTACGGACGTTCATTTGTTGTGGATGAATCGGTACTTATTCCTCGTCCTGAAACGGAAGAACTGATTGTTGGAACGATTGAGCGAATCCGCAAGTTATTCGGAGATAAGCAGAATCTGAAGTTTGCCGACATCGGGACAGGCAGTGGTGCCATTGCCATTACAATGAAAAAGGAATGTCCGCAGCTTGCTGTAACAGCAACGGATCTTTCTCCTGCAGCACTTGCAACAGCACAAAAAAACGCTGAGCAGCAACATGCGGAAATTGCATTTAAACTCGGCGACTTAACAGAACCGATTGCAAATGAAAAATGGGATGTTGTCCTTTCCAATCCTCCATATATCGCATATGAGGAAATGGAGGAAATGTCCGATGTTGTTGTTGCGCACGAACCGCATCAGGCATTGTTTGCAGATGAAGAAGGACTCTTGCTTTATCGTAAACTAGCAGAAAATTTACCGGCCATTATGAAGAAGCCGGCATTAATTGGTCTGGAAATCGGTTATACACAAGGTGAAGCCGTAGCGAATTTTTTCAAAAAAAGCTTTCCAAATGCCTATGTATCAGTCGTTCAAGATATAAATAAAAAAGATCGTATTGTTTTTTGTGAGATTAGTGAATAAAAAATAGATTCCTTGTAAACAATGTTTGCAAGGGGGAATGTTTATGTTACATGATTACGATATTCAAAATGAATCCAATCTATTTTTAGCGATTGCTAAATTACTAATAAGTGTTCTATTTTTATATTGTGCTGCTACGTTTATACCTACTTTCGTAGATGAAGTACGCATCGATCAGGGAGAAAGCAGTGACCAGTTAAAATTCCGCGTTATTGCCAACAGTTCGACAAATGCCGACCAGCTTATCAAGTATGAGGTTGTGGAAACAATTCAAACCTATTTGCAAAATACACCTGAATTTTCAGAAGATATCCACAGTGTGGAAAACATGTATCAGGAAATTCAGAAAACTTACCCACAATTAAAAATTACCTATAAGTTTGGGGATAACTTAATCCCGCCGAAATGGGTAGCGGGTCAGTTTTATCCGCAAAAAGAATATTATTCAGTGAATTTCATTATTGGACAAGGTCGAGGCGAAAACTGGTTCTGTGCAGTGTTTCCAACGCTTTGCACAAATAATGAGCCAATGAAAAAAGAACGTCCGACATTTTATGTCGCGGAATGGTGGAACAAATATAAACAAAAAAATAATCCACAAAAAGCAGAGAAAGACATGCAAAATGCACTAAGTTACTAACAACTTGGGGATAGTTAAACGAAACATTCAGAGAAAGGAGGAAAAAGTAATGCACACTTTCCAATTAAATGTGGACGAATTTGTGGATAATTCAGAAAATTATACACAGGCTGTGGATTTATTAAATAACGGCGAAATAGTCGCTTTTCCGACAGAAACCGTCTACGGCTTAGGTGCTGTTGCGACAAATGAGCAGGCTGTGAAGAAAATATTTGCTGCAAAAGGACGACCTTCTGATAATCCTTTGATTGTTCATATAGGAACGGTGGAAGAGGTATCGCTGTATACAACAAATATTTCGGAAGTTGCCCAAAAATGTATGAATGCTTTTTGGCCAGGTCCATTGACGCTTGTCATGCATGCAAAGCCGAATGTTTTAGCGCCAAGTGTTACGGCAGGATTAGATTCGGTTGGAATTCGTATGCCCGATCATCCGGTAGCACTGGAACTTCTTCAAACATTAAAGAAACCGTTAGCCGCGCCAAGTGCGAATCGCAGCGGCAAGCCTAGTCCGACAAAAGCCGAACATGTATTTGAAGATTTGCAAAACATTATTCCTTGTATTTTGGATGGAGGAATGACGGGGATCGGACTTGAATCGACCGTTTTGGATGTCACACTGGATACACCGGTTATTTTACGTCCGGGCGGGGTGACGAAAGAAATGCTTGAAGCGGTAATCGGACCAGTTGTTGAGCCAACTCTGGAACAGCAGAAAATTGAATCAACACCGAAAGCGCCTGGTATGAAATATACTCACTATGCACCGGATGCTCCCGTCTATTTAATAGATGCAAATAAGAAAGCAATTGAAAAGGCTATTACCGAATTAAAACCGGAACATAAAGTGGCTTTATTGGCACCGGACAGCTTTAAAGAAATTAATGCCGATTATTATTTTTCATTCGGTAATGCACATGATCTTGAACAAATGAGTGCTTCGCTATATGATGCATTGCGTGCATGTGATAAAACAGATGCCACGATTATTTTAGCGACGGCAACATCAAAAACTGGTGTTGGTACAGCTATTATGAACCGTCTGGAAAAGGCGGCAGGCGGCAAATGGTACTCACTATAAAAATAAAACCACATCTTGCAACATGGGATGTGGTTTTTGTGTATAAACAAAAGGATATTTCCCGGCCTAAAAGCATAAATTACAACAGTGCTTAGTGGAAGAGGGGAATAGATGCAAGAAGTAGTTGCCGGGATCTTAATGTCGTTCGATGTCGTTGCACTGTATTTAATTGCTACAAATGTTAAGGCGAAATGGTTATTAGCTTTATGGACGGCATTTTTACATATGCTTTTTCCGTTACTCGGTTACCGCTTTGGGGAATGGCTTGCCGTCTATTTAACAAACTGGGCGTCAGGCCTTTCTACACTGTTATTGTTTTTTGTTGGACTGCAATTAATGCTCTCGAAGAAAGAGGAAAGTTTTCCGGCAATGTCTCTGCCGATAATTGCGATTTTTGCAAGTATTGACACCTTTTCAGTTAGCCTTTCTTTTGGTATGCTAAATTTACAAAAATATGTTTTTATTATTAGTGCCGGCCTATCAACATTTATATTGTCATATGCTGCATTAGTAATAGCACAAAAATCACCAATATTTAAAAATAACGCATTAAAAAAAGTAGCAGGAATCCTCCTGATTATTATGAGTGTAATGCTACTAAAATGGTAAATTAGAGGGTGTGAGGAACATTAATATTTATTTTATTTGTACAGGCAATACATGTAGAAGTCCTATGGCAGCAGCAATTTTACAAGCAAAAAATTATGAGAATATTACTGTGCGTTCAGCAGGTATTTATGCGCACGAAGGCAGTGCCATGTCCCTGAACGCAAAGGAAATATTACACAGAAAAAATATTACGCAATCGCACCGTTCATCCCAATTCACGGTTGAAGATGCACAATGGGCGGACTTGATTTTAACGATGACGACCGCTCATAAAGAAATGGTCCTCCGTTTAGTAGAAGAAGCGGCACATAAAACGTTTACGTTAAATGAATATGTAGCGATGGAAACTGGGCTTGATATTCAAGATCCATTCGGTGGAAACCTGCAAGTATACGAACAAACATATGAGCAATTGAACGAAGCAATTAACAAGCTGGAAACTAAATTGAAATTGGAGGATAAAATTTAACATGGACTCTCAGAAAAAGATCTTTAGTTTGCGCCGGAAGCTCGTATTGTTCGTCGGGATATTAGCGCTGATTACCTACACTTGCAGTTATGTATTTATCGAATACTTACACCCAATGTTTTTTGAAACGACAAGCACAAGCGCATTTCAGATTATTACCTATTTATTAGGTATCTTTTGGTCATGTGCATTAGCAGCTGTATTTGGTTTAGTCATTGTCCGCCCGTTACAGCAACTGGAGCGCAGTGCAAACCATGTAGCGGAAGGTAAAATCGGACAAGTTGTCGAAATGCCAAAAACAAATGATGAAATCCGTTCTGTAGCAGAGGCATTCCAAACAATGGTGATGAATTTACGCAAGATGGTAAACGGTATTGAAGACAATTACAAGTCAACCGATGAAACGATTTTGAAGCTATCGGAAGAAAGTATTTCTGTTACGAACAACGCCGAGCAAATCACAAGCAATATTAGTCAAATTTCATTAGGGGCTGAATCTTCGGCAGTTGCCATTCAAGAAACAGTTGAAGCAATTGAAGAAGTTCGTGCATTAGCCGCGGAAGTGAATAATAAAGCATTACATACAGCAAGCCGTTCAAAAAATCTTTTAACAAACTTAACATCTACAACGGATTCGATTCATGGTGTTGTCAACAGTATTAAAAAAATCGCAACAGACAATGAAAATTCATTAGTAAATATTCGTGAGCTGGAGAAAAATGCCGAGCAGATTGAACGGATTATAAGCTTAGTAGGCGATATCGCAGGACAAACAAACTTGCTAGCTTTAAATGCATCAATTGAAGCTGCACGAGCAGGTGAGCACGGGAAAGGCTTTGCGGTTGTTGCAGAGGAAGTCCGTGGTTTGGCGGATGAAAGTGCAAGCGCTGTGCAGGGGATTACAACATTGATCCATACAATGCAGCAAAATGTTTCAGTTGTAGTAAAACAGATGAAAGAACAAGTATCATTTGCGGTAAATGAATCTTCACGTGTTTCTGAAACAACGTCAGCAGTTGAAGGTATGACAAAATCTGTTTATGAAATGGCCGATGATGTTGTCCAAATTTCAGAATTAGTCGCACAGCAAATGAAGAATATTGAACATACGTCACATCAATCACAGGAAGTGGCGGCAATTGCCGAGCAAACTTCTGCAAGTGCACAGGAAGTAACATCCGCTTCACTGGAACAGGCCGAAGCGATCAAGCAAGTAGAAGAACTGGCAAGCAATTTAAAACAACAGTCTGCAGAGCTTTATCGAATGATTCAACAATTCGACCGCACACAGTAGTTTTTAAATACCTGATGGATAAACGGGCATGTTTATCTGTTGGGTGTTTTTTATTTGGGGGAACAGGAGCACATTTGAATAAAGTTTTCTAATATAAAGGGGAGATTGTCTAATAACCGCGGTAAAGTTCTAATAAAATGTCGAACTTCTAATATATTGGGTGATTGTTCTAAAATCCATCTCAGATTTTCCAATAAAGGTTATAAAAGCTCAAATAACTGCAATTGATCTTCTAATATCCGAAGCAAATGTTCTAATAAGCATGCTAAGCTTTCACCCCCGAACTCGTTTCAAAAACAATAAGACTGGGTATGGTACACTATTGTTTACAATAATTAGTCCTGGGGGGATTTATATTGAACAAGATGAAGTACTGGTTACTGATGGGTGTAGTCGTAGCGGGTCTGGCTGGATGTGGAGACGCAGAGGATGCAACTACGACAGATTCTGTTGACTCAACACCAGCCGAATCCACTGAATCATCAGGAGGAACGGACTCAGCGGAAACGACAGATGTCTCTGCAGGTGAAAAAGTGGCAAATGCCAGCTGTGTAGGGTGTCATGGTGGAGATTTAACGGGAGCAATGGGACCGGACTTAACGACAACTTCTTTATCAAAAGAAGAAATTGTTGATGTACTAGTCAATGGTAAAGGCGCAATGCCACCGGGTACGGCAGATGGTGAAGAAGAAGCGGTAGCCGAATATATTTTATCATTACAATAACTGTTAAAGACCTGCTCCTAATCTGAGCGGTCTTTTTTATTGAAAAAAGCATATTTAACTTAACAAAGTCATGTAAAGCTGAACATTCACGTATTTAATAATAGAAATACAAGAGAATATCACCAAAATGTTAACGATTAGGTGCGTTTACTTACTTAATATTCGTCTTTATACATATATTTTGAAAGTTATTCTTAAAAGTCGTGTTATTCTTCCGGAATAAATGGTACACTGATGGTGAATATAATAAGTAAACAAAATCGAGGCAGGAGGGACCTTCATGAAAATTGCAATTTCTTCAGATCACGGCGGGAATAATTTACGTAAAGAGATTATGTCATTACTTGATGAAATGTCAATCAGTTATGAAGACTTTGGTCCACAAACGGACGAGTCAGTAGATTACCCGGACTATGCACGTCCAGTAGCTGAGCGAGTAGCTGCAGGGGAATTTGACAGAGGGATTTTAATTTGCGGAACAGGCATTGGGATTTCGATTGCTGCAAACAAATTTAAAGGGATTCGCTGTGCACTTGTACATGACGTGTTCTCGGCAAAAGCAACACGTTGTCACAATGACTCAAACGTTTTAGCAATGGGTGAGCGCGTAATCGGTCCAGGGCTGGCACGCGAGATTGTTGCAACTTGGCTGGATACACAGTTTGAAGGCGGTCGTCATATTCGCCGTGTTGAAAAGATTACTGAAATCGAAGAAGGGTAACAAATGGTGATTCAATGACAAACTTACACGATTTGCAAAAAGATTTAGCGCAAGCATTATCCGAATTTGAGCAACAAGTGAAGTTTTCTGAAGGTCAGCTATTTGTCATCGGCTGTTCCACATCGGAAGTAATGGGTGAGAAGATTGGAACAGCTGGTGCATTCGATGTTGCGGAAGTTCTATACAAAGAATTTTCAATATTCGCGCAAAGACATAAAATTCACTTAGTTTTCCAAGGCTGCGAGCATATTAACCGAGCTTTAACACTAGAAGCTGCAGCCGCTAAAATATACCATTTAGAACCTGTTTCGGTCATTCCTGTCCGTAAAGCAGGTGGCTCCATGTCTGCATATGCTTTTACACAAATGGATGAACCTGTAGTTGTGGAAACCATCCAAGCACATTACGGGATTGATATCGGTCAAACATTAATCGGCATGCATTTAAAAGCAGTTGCTGTACCTTTACGAACATCTGTTAAGCAATTAGGCAATGCAGTTATTACGTTAGCGACAACACGTCCGAAACTTATCGGTGGAGAACGTGCGCAATATACCGTAACACCTTAACGTTACATATATCATTTAACTTGGAAACTCCGAGCGATTCGGAAGTACATTTAGGGGGATTTGAAAATGGCATTTGAAAAATTAGCAGGACAAGACAAGGCAATTTTAGACGCAATTTTATTAGAGAAAAAACGTCAAAACACAAACATCGAACTAATCGCATCAGAAAACTTCGTATCGGAAGCTGTAATGGAAGCACAAGGTTCATATTTAACAAATAAATATGCAGAAGGTTACCCTGGCAAACGCTATTATGGCGGTTGTGAACACGTGGACGTAGTGGAAAACATTGCGCGTGACCGTGCAAAAGAATTATTCGGTGCAGCATATGTTAACGTACAGCCGCACTCAGGTGCACAAGCGAACATGGCGGTTTACCATACAATTTTAAAACCGGGTGATACAGTACTTGGTATGAACTTATCACACGGTGGTCACTTAACACATGGTTCACCAGTAAACTTCTCAGGTATTCTTTATAATTTCGTAGAGTACGGTGTAACTGAAGATACTAACTTAATAGATTATGAAGATGTTCGCCAAAAAGCATTAGAATCGAAGCCAAAATTAATCGTTGCTGGTGCATCAGCTTATCCTCGTGCAATCGACTTTGCAAAGTTCCGTGAAATCGCGGATGAAGTTGGCGCATATTTCATGGTTGATATGGCGCATATTGCCGGCTTAGTAGCAGCAGGCGAGCACCAAAATCCAGTACCGTATGCAGATTTCGTAACGACAACAACTCATAAAACTTTACGCGGTCCTCGTGGCGGTATGATTTTAACTAATGATGAAAAATGGGAAAAAGAATTAAATAAATCAGTATTCCCTGGTATTCAAGGCGGTCCATTAATGCATGTCATCGCTGCAAAAGCAGTATCGTTCGGTGAAGCATTACAACCGGAATTTAAAGAATACGCAAAACAAATTAAAGCAAATGCAGCAGCGCTTGCAAAATCTTTAATGGATGAAGGTGTTGAAATCGTATCAGGCGGTACAGACAACCACTTACTTCTATTAAATGTAAAATCTTTAGGTTTAACAGGTAAAGTAGCTGAGCACGTATTGGATGAAGTGGCGATTACAACAAACAAAAACACAATTCCATTCGACACAGAATCACCGTTCGTAACTTCAGGTATCCGTGTAGGTACAGCAGCTGTAACTTCTCGCGGTTTCAAAGAAGAAGATGTAATAGAAGTAGGTAAAATTATCGCTTCAGTTCTTAAAAACCATGAAGATGCAGCAGTAAAAGAAGAAGCACGCAAACGTGTTGAAGCTCTTACAGCAAAATATCCTTTATACGCATAATTGAGTTTAAGCCTTCTATTTACAATATGTAGATAGAAGGCTTTTTTATTGGAAGAAATAACGAATAGATAGGCAACTACAAGCGAATCCTAATTGAAGATATATTTGTTCTATAAAAAAGGCGATTTTTAAAACATTTCCGTCATAGTTTTCGTTAACTTTATTTTCTGTTATACTGTTTTAGATAAACAACAGTTAGGAGATGTCAACGTGAGTAAAGTATACGTATTTGACCACCCATTAATCCAACATAAGTTAACTTATATTCGAGATAAAGAAACAGGTACAAAAGAATTCAGGGAGTTAGTTGATGAAGTAGCAACATTAATGGCTTTTGAAATTACTCGCGATTTACCGCTTGAAGAAATTGAAGTGGACACACCTGTTACAAAGGCGAAAGCAAAAGTATTATCAGGGAAGAAAATGGCGATTGTCCCAATTTTACGTGCGGGTATCGGAATGGTAGATGGCGTATTAAAATTAATTCCTGCTGCAAAAGTAGGGCATATTGGTCTTTACCGTGATCCGGAAACATTAAAACCGGTAGAATATTATGCGAAACTTCCAGCAGATGTTGAAGAGCGTGACTTCATTATTGTTGACCCGATGTTAGCAACGGGTGGTTCAGCTGTAGAAGCGATTAATTCACTGAAAAAGCGCGGCGCAAAAAGCATTAAGTTTATGTGTCTGATCGCAGCTCCAGAAGGTGTGGAAGAAATTCAAAAAAATCACTCAGACGTAGATATTTACATCGCATCTCTAGATGAAAAATTAAATGATCATGGCTATATCGTACCAGGCTTGGGTGATGCCGGGGATCGTTTGTTCGGAACAAAATAATAAATAAACGAGACGTCCGTAAGCAGTTGCGGGCGTTTTCTATTAATGCGGCAAGTATACTAAACACTTGCAGAGAAAATTAATTATAGATTAGACAAGGAGAAGAATAATGACGAAGAAGTTTAAAGTTATGACGATTTTTGGAACACGTCCGGAAGCAATTAAAATGGCACCTCTTGTGCTGGAACTGGAAAAGCATCCGGAACAAATTGAATCGATTGTTACTGTAACAGCCCAGCACCGTCAAATGCTTGACCAAGTGTTGGAAACTTTTGAAATTACACCGGACTATGATTTAAATATTATGAAAGACCGTCAAACATTAGTAGATGTTGCGACGAATGCACTTTTAGGACTTGATCGAGTAATGAAGGAAGCGAAGCCTGATATCGTGTTAGTACATGGTGATACGGCGACAACTTTTGTTGGTAGTCTGGCGGCTTTCTACAATCAAATTGCAATTGGCCATGTTGAAGCCGGACTTCGTACAGGTCAAAAATATTCACCTTATCCTGAAGAGATGAACCGTCAGTTAACAGGTGTAATGGCAGATCTGCATTTTGCACCAACTGAGCAATCTCGTGCAAACCTGTTAAAGGAAAATAAACCGGCAGAAGCAATTTTTGTAACAGGTAACACGGCAATTGACGCATTAAAAACAACAGTAAGTGACCATTACACACATCCGGTTATTGAAAAAATCGGTTCAGACCGCATGATTTTACTAACAGCACACCGTCGTGAGAATCTAGGTGAGCCAATGCGTAATATGTTCCGTGCAATTATGCGTCTGTTGAACGAGCATGAGGATGTTCAAGTTGTTTACCCGGTGCATATGAATCCTGCAGTTCGAGAAGTAGCCAATGAAATTTTAGGGGACAACCCGCGTGTTCATTTAATTGAACCGTTGGAAGTATTTGATTTCCACAATTTCGCTGCCCGTTCTTATATGATTTTAACGGATTCTGGCGGTGTCCAAGAAGAAGCACCATCGTTAGGGAAACCGGTGCTGGTTTTACGTGATACGACAGAGCGTCCAGAAGGGATTGCGGCAGGTACATTGAAACTAGCGGGAACAGATGAAGAAGTTATTTACAAGATGGCAAAAGAATTATTAATTAATGACGGAGCTTATGAAGCGATGGCACACGCATCGAATCCGTATGGAGATGGATATGCTTCAGAGCGTATTGTGGAAGCATTACTGAAATTTGCTCAAAAACAGTTAGTAGAAGAAATTATCGAAAAAGCGGAGACTCGATAACCAAAAAATTACTGAAATTTACTTAAAAATGAAATTGACAACGGGAGATAGCATTTATCTCCCGTTGTCAAGTGTTAAATTCGTTATTATTGCCGAAAAATTTTTTCTTGGATATAAAAAATGAAACGACATGGAAAAAACGCATGAAATAGCGAATTTTAGCGTTAGTGAAAAAATGCAAAAAATATTTATGCATAACTATACACAAATTTGTCAACAATTTGACAAGGAATGTATCTATGTGAAGTTTTTCACCATTACTAATTGACATCAAAAACCCCCTATTGTATGCTTACAAAGGGTAAGAATGATAAGAGTTTCGCCTAGTCAAAAGACGTTGAAACGCTTGTTATATCAAGTTTCTACTAGATTGACAGTTGAAACGAAACTCGTCAATTTGCAACGTTCTATGCGCCTGGATGAAGTCCGTTAAGATTAAGAGACAATTAGAAGTATGAAATGAATGTTCACTATGGAATTTTCCTGAGGTGGAAATTATTTACTACTTGTAACGGCCTCTAATTTTGTAGTGCATTTACTACGTTTTAAATTCATTTAATGGTCGATGAACACTTTCTTTACTCGAAAAAAGTTTCAGGAGATTAACTGCCAATGCTAAATTTGCATCACGTTTTTGCAATGCAGAAGAAAGCGTTCTTTTTTTTGCTTGCTGTTTGTGCGTTAGGCTGGGGATTTTCACCATATGATTCTATATTTGCTGGTATAGCCCTAGGTGCGTTCTTTGGTACGTATAATTTTTGGATTTTACTTCGACGTATGGAAAAATTTGACCGTTCCATTAGTGAAGGGACAAAAGTAGCATCTATCGGTACAGCGCTTCGCTTTGGATCAGGTGTTGCCGCAGTCGCAATCGCAATATCGTTGCCACAATATTTTCACTTAATAAGCACGGTCATTGGGCTGATGATTCCGTACATCTTTTTAGTAGTAGAAAGAGTAGTACATCATATAAAAAGCCACTAAGGTGCATTTGAAAGAGAGGTGAATGCAAAAATGGATCATACAGCTCCAGAGCTAGATTTGGATTTAGGCTTTATGACGCTTACTTTCAACTTATCTACAGTACTAACTCTCTTAGTAGCTGCAGTCATCGTATTTATTATCGCGTTTGTTTCAACACGTACTCTTGCGTTAAAACCGACTGGTATGCAGAACTTCATGGAATGGGTTATGGATTTCGTGAAAAATATTATTAAGAGTAACATGGACTGGAAAACTGGTGGGCGCTTCCACATTCTAGGGATTACATTAATCATGTTCATTGCAGTGTCCAACTTACTTGGTTTACCAATGGGTGGTATTGCTTACGGCAGTGATTTATGGTGGAAATCACCAACAGCCGATCCAGTCGTAACAATGACATTAGCTTCGATGGTTCTAGTATTAACACAGTATTATGGCGTGAAAATGCAAGGTACAGGCGGTTATGCTAAAACGTTCTTCCAACCAATGTCATTTATGTTCCCGTTAAAAGTTATTGAAGAGTTTGCAAATACGTTAACTCTTGGTCTACGTCTTTACGGTAACATTTACGCCGGTGAGATTTTACTAACGTTACTAACTGGTTTAGCAGTTTCAAGTGCGTTTGGTTTCTTCGGTGCAATCGTACCTATGATGGCGTGGATGGGATTCTCGATTTTCATCGGGTTTATCCAAGCTTTCATTTTCACTATGTTAACGATGGTTTACATGGCTCACAAAGTGAGTACAGACCATTAATTATAAGTTTCCGCATTCAATGTAGTGCGGTAATTTGAACCAAAAAAAATTACAACATCCAAGGAGGATATTATCAAATGGTAGGTTCAGTAGGTTTATTAGCAGCAGCAATCGCAATCGGTTTAGCAGCACTAGGTGCAGGTATTGGTAACGGTTTAATCGTTTCAAAAACAGTAGAAGGTATCGCTCGTCAACCAGAAGCACGTGGCGCACTTCAAACTACAATGTTCATCGGGGTAGCGTTAGTAGAAGCATTACCGATCATCGCAGTAGTAATCGCATTCATCGTAATGAACCAATAGTCTTCATTAAGATTATTAAATCATTAAGATTCTTAAATCCAGTGGCGAAGTAGACTTCATTTGAAACCCTTCGCCATTAGTTTTGTGTATAAAAGATATACCCTTTTTATTTAATATTAAATATGAACAAAAAGTATGACAAAATATAGATTTAATTCAAGCTCTTGAAGGGAGTGAAACAATCGTGTTTTTAGACTATCTTGCACTAGGTGCAGGCGCAACTGGACTCAACTTAGGTGATGCAATTGCGACGTTAGTGATTTTCTTAGGTTTAATGGCACTTCTTAAAAAGTTCGCTTGGGGTCCTTTAATGGGTATCATGCGCGAGCGTGAAGAGCTGGTTGCAAGCGGAATCGATGCAGCTGAAAAAGCTAAAAAAGAAACACAAGCACTATTAGAAGAACAAAAGAGCCTTCTTAAGGAAGCTCGCACTGAAGCGCAATCAATTATTGAGAACGCTAAAAAGCAAGGCGAAGCAACTCGCGAAGAAATCGTGGTAACTGCACGCGCTGAAGCGAACCGTCTAAAAGAATCTGCTGTTCGTGATATCGAAGCAGAAAGAGAAAAAGCAATCGCTGCTGTACGTGAAGAAGTAGTTTCATTATCAGTACTTGCTGCGTCTAAAGTTCTTGGGAAAGAAATTTCTGAAGCAGACAATAGCGCACTAATTAAAGAAACGATTGCGAAGGCAGGCGAAGCGAAATGAGTCAATCGACTGTAGCAAATCGCTATGCTCAAGCAATTTACGAATTAGCATTAAGCAAAAACCTTCTTGCTGAAGTAGGTGCAGATTTACGTGAGATCAAAACAGTAGTAACTACAAACGAAGAGTTTATGGCTTTACTTACTGCTCCGAAAATTTCTACTGACCGAAAGAAAGAGCTTATCGCTCAAATTTTAACGGGTGCACAGCCAATCGTTGTAAATATGGTTCAATTCTTAATCGAAAAGAAACGTTTAAACGAATTAACAGCTGTAGCAGACCAGTATCAAGCATTATCAGCTGCCGCTCAAGGCACTGCAGATGCAAAAGTTTACTCAACGCGTGAATTAACGGATGGCGAACGTGCAGAAATTTCTGCTGCTTTCGGCAAGTTAGTCGGCAAAGGGCAACTTAACATTACAAATATTATCGATGCGTCATTAATTGGTGGCGTACGCGTTCAAATCGGCAACTACATTTTCGACAGCACTGTAGCGTCTAAGCTAGAGGACTTAAAACGAGTATTAGTTGGCTAAATCTTAAGAAATGTGAGAGGTGAACATACATGGGCATCAAAGCTGAAGAAATCAGCAGTCTGATTAAACAGCAGATTGAAGGTTATCAATCGGAATTAAAAGTAAGCGAAGTAGGTACAGTTATCACTGTTGGTGACGGTATCGCTCGTGCTCATGGCCTCGACAACGCCATGGCTGGAGAGCTTTTAGAGTTCTCAAACGGTGTTATGGGTATGGCACAAAACCTAGAAGAAGGTAACGTTGGTATCGTAATTTTAGGAGACTACCTAGGCATCAAAGAAGGCGATGAGGTTCGTCGTACAGGTCGTATTATGGAAGTACCAGTTGGTGAAGAACTAATTGGCCGTGTTGTAAACCCACTTGGTATGCCAGTGGATGGATTAGGTCCAATCAACACAACAAAATCTCGTCCAATCGAAAGTCCAGCTTTCGGTGTAATGGCACGTAAATCAGTACATGAGCCATTACAAACAGGTATCAAAGCGATCGACGCTTTAGTACCAATCGGTCGTGGTCAACGTGAGTTAATCATCGGTGACCGTCAAGTTGGTAAAACATCTGTAGCGATCGATACAATCTTAAACCAACAAGGCGAAGATATGATCTGTATCTACGTTGCAATTGGTCAAAAAGAATCAACTGTACGTAACGTAGTTGAAACTTTACGTAAACACGGTGCATTAGATTACACAATCGTTGTAACTGCTTCTGCATCACAACCAGCTCCATTACTATACCTTGCTCCTTTCGCAGGTGTATCTATGGCAGAAGAATTCATGTTAGATGGTAAGCACGTATTGATCGTTTATGATGACTTAACTAAACAAGCATCAGCATACCGTGAACTTTCACTTCTTCTACGCCGTCCTCCAGGTCGTGAAGCTTACCCTGGTGACGTATTCTACTTACACAGCCGTCTACTTGAGCGTGCTGCGAAGTTAAACGAAACATACAAAAACGGTTCGATTACAGCGCTTCCATTCGTAGAAACGCAAGCGGGCGATATCTCTGCATATATCCCAACAAACGTAATCTCAATCACAGATGGTCAAATCTTCTTACAATCAGACTTATTCAACTCAGGTGTACGTCCTGCGATCAACGCTGGTTTATCAGTATCACGTGTAGGTGGTTCTGCTCAAATCAAAGCGATGAAAAAAGTAGCTGGTACATTACGTCTTGACTTAGCAGCATTCCGTGAGTTAGAGTCATTCGCTCAATTCGGTTCTGACTTAGACGCAATCACACTTGCTAAATTAGAGCGTGGTAAACGTACTGTTGAAGTTTTAAAACAAGACTTAAACAAACCACTTAAAGTTGAAAAACAAGTTGCGATCCTTTATGCATTAACTAAAGGTCACTTAGATGATATTCCAGTACAAGACATCGTTCGTTTCGAACGCGAATTCTTAAGCTGGTTAGATACAAACCACACAAATGTTTTAGATCATGTTCGTACAACTAAAGAACTTGCTCCAGACGCAGAGTATGTTGAAGCTATTAATGCGTTCAAAAAGACTTTCGCTAAATCTGAGTAAGAATTGAACGGTTTTTCACGCACATAACTGTAGCGTGAAAAACTGGACAACTCTTTTTTAATAAGAGCTTGATAAAAATCTAAAGGTGGTGAAATACCAGTGGTAAACTTACGCGAAATTAAAGGTCGTATTAACTCTACAAAGTCAACAAAACAAATTACGAAAGCGATGCAGATGGTTTCTTCTTCAAAGTTACGTCGTGCAGAGCAAAATGCTAAGTCTTACGTTCCATACATGGAAAAAATCCAGGACGTAGTAGGCGCAATCGCAACAGGTACTAAAGATAGCGGACATCCAATGTTAACTACTCGTCCTGTTAAGAAAACAGCTTACTTAGTCATCGGTTCTGACCGTGGTTTAGCAGGTGCTTACAACTCAAGCATTTTACGTGAAGTTCAGAACACAATTAACGAACGTCACAAGTCTAAAGATGAGTACGTAGTTTTAGTAGTAGGTCGTGTTGTTCGTGATTACTTTGTAAAGCGTGGACACAATGTTATCGCAGATGTAGTTGCTCTACCAGACCAACCATCATTTGCTGATATTAAAGAAATCGCTCGTAATGCTGTTGGTATGTTCATTGATGGTACGTATGATGAACTTTATATGTACTACAATCACTTCGTATCTGCAATTCAAAACGAAGTGACTGTGAAAAAAGTTCTTCCTTTAACTGATATTGCACCTTCTTCAAGCAATGCTTCTTATGAGTTTGAGCCATCAGGCGAAGCTATTTTAGAAGTATTACTTCCACAATATGCGGAAAGCTTAATTTACGGCGCTTTATTAGACGGAAAAGCGAGTGAACATTCAGCGCGTATGACAGCAATGAAAAACGCTACAGACAATGCAAACGATCTTATTGCAGACCTTTCTCTACAATATAACCGTGCACGTCAAGCGGCGATTACACAAGAAATTACAGAAATCGTTGGTGGAGCTGCAGCCTTAGAATAGGCGCGCTCACCAATGTCGTATAAGAATACGATAGGAGGGTACAAAGTAATGAACAAAGGACACGTTCTTCAAGTAATGGGTCCAGTAGTAGACGTAAAGTTTGCTAATGGTCAATTACCAGACATTTATAACGCATTAACAGTTACAATTGAACGTCCTAACGAAGCACCGACTACTCTTGCATTAGAAGTAGCGCTTCACTTAGGTGACGATTCTGTTCGTACAATTGCCATGTCATCTACTGATGGTTTACAACGTGGAGCAGAAGTAACAAACTCAGGAGCACCAATCTCAGTACCAGTTGGTGAAGCTACATTAGGTCGCGTATTTAACGTACTTGGTGAAGTTATCGACTTAGGTGAAGAAATTCCTGCTGATGTTCGTCGTGATTCTATTCACCGCGAAGCTCCAACATTCGATCAATTATCAACTACTGTAGAAATCCTTGAAACAGGTATCAAAGTAGTAGACTTATTAGCACCATACATCAAAGGTGGTAAAATCGGTCTATTCGGTGGTGCCGGCGTAGGTAAAACAGTATTAATCCAAGAATTAATCAACAACATCGCACAAGAGCACGCAGGTATTTCTGTATTCGCAGGTGTAGGTGAGCGTACTCGTGAGGGTAACGACTTATTCTTCGAGATGACAGATTCAGGCGTAATCAAACAAACTGCGATGGTATTCGGTCAAATGAATGAGCCACCTGGAGCACGTATGCGCGTAGCTTTAACTGGTTTAACAATGGCTGAGTTCTTCCGTGATGAGCAAGGTGCAGACGTACTTTTATTCATCGACAACATTTTCCGTTTCACACAAGCAGGTTCTGAGGTTTCTGCCCTATTAGGTCGTATGCCTTCAGCGGTAGGTTACCAACCAACACTTGCTACAGAAATGGGTAAATTACAAGAGCGTATCACATCTACTACTAAAGGTTCTGTAACTTCGATCCAAGCGATTTACGTACCAGCCGATGACTATACTGACCCGGCTCCGGCTACAACTTTCGCCCACTTAGATGCAACAACTAACCTTGAGCGTAAATTATCTGAGATGGGTATCTATCCAGCGGTAGACCCATTAGCTTCGACTTCTCGTGCATTATCACCAGAAATCGTTGGACCAGAACACTATGCAATCGCAACTGGTGTTCAACGTACAATCCAACGTTACCGTGAGTTACAAGATATCATTGCTATCTTAGGTATGGATGAGTTATCTGATGAAGATAAACAAACTGTAGAACGTGCTCGTCGTATCCAGTTCTTCTTATCTCAAAACTTCCACGTAGCGGAGCAATTCACTGGTCAAAAAGGTTCTTATGTACCTGTTAAAGAAACTGTTCGTTCATTCAAGGAAATCCTTGATGGCAAATGGGATCACTTACCAGAAGATGCTTTCCGTCTAGTTGGTTCGATTGATGAAGTAGTAGCGAAAGCTAAAGAAATGGGCGTACAAGTCTAATTAGCTGACGAGGAGGAAAAAATATGAAGACAGTTACAGTCAATATTGTCACTCCCGACGGCTCAGTATACGATTCAGAAGTAACGATGGTAATCGCTAAAACGACTTCAGGTGAAATTGGTGTCTTAGCTGGCCATATTCCTATGGTTGCTCCACTTACAATTGGTTCTGTGAAGCTTAAAAAAGCAGACGGCACTACAGATGTCGCAGCGGTTAGCGGTGGTTTCATTGAAGTTCGCCCTGAAAAAATTTCGATTTTAGCTCCTTCTGCAGAAGTTGCTTCTACGATCGATGTTGCCCGTGCTAAAGAAGCTTTAGCTCGTGCTGAAGGTCGCCTTCAAAAGAAACAAGATGACATCGATTTCCAACGCGCGGAATTATCTTTAAAACGTGCGATGAATCGTATCAATGTTCATGAGGGTAATATCTAATGTTTAACAAGCGGGCAGATTCTTTCTGCCTGCTTTTTTTATAGACATGGAAAAGTTATCAGAAGTTAAACAGTTGGGAACACAAATCGCCATCATTTGGGGTAAGGTGTTTAAAAGGAGCGGGGAAAATGGATTTATATGTCGAGGCTGGCCAACAAGCAATCGTTAATGTGTTAGCATATATTATATTTATAGGAATTGCCCTTTATGCATTACAAGGACTAAGAATCGAACAATTATTTAAAAAAGGAAAGACTTTTCAAATTCAGCTCTTTTATATTTTGTCGAGTATTGTTATTGGTTCAATTGTAGCGGATTTCTTTTTAAACTTTTTAAGCTGGTCGCAAACGATTCCCTATATTTTTAGTTAATACAGGAAATAGCTGCGGTTTTATTTCTTGTAAAGGGGAATAAATGTTTGTTTTCCACTACAAGAAATAAAAATTTCCTAGGAAATATTAGAGGTTTGTAAAGTTACATGATTTGGGTAGTTATTTAAGGAAGATACTTTTATGTGAAAATTTGTCTATTCACACTAAATAGTTGCGCTGCGTATTATAATTTAATAGCCTTTTTAAACAAATTAGCTTAAAATAGTAATTTGGGTGCTTGAATTAGCGCCCTAATAAATGTAGTATATTTTTGTGTGTAAATTGAGTCAAATGAAGTTTAAAATAATTTAAGTTTAATTGAACTTATTCCTTTATTATATGAGAATTGAATTCGGAGGGACGAATTGTGGAGAGAATTATTGTTACTGGAGGTCAGACACTAAAAGGCACAGTACGCGTAGAAGGCGCAAAAAATGCTGTATTACCGATTTTGGCTGCTTCTCTATTAGCTTCTAAAGATAAAAATATGATTAAAGATGTACCAAACTTAGCAGATGTCGGTACGATTGGTGAAGTGTTAAAAAGTTTAAATGCGATTGTCGAATATGATGTCGAGAAAAACGAAATGATGATTGATGCCTCTATGAAGCTATCTAGTGAAGCGCAATTTGAGTTTGTAAGTAAAATGCGTGCATCCATTTTAGTAATGGGTTCATTATTAGCACGTAATGGCTATGCACGTGTAGCATTACCGGGCGGCTGTGCAATTGGATCTCGTCCAATCGAACTTCATTTGAAAGGCTTCGAAGCTATGGGTGCAGAGATTTCCTTTGGACATGGTTATGTCGAAGCAAAAGTAAAAGGTGAACTAAAAGGCGCAGAAATCTATTTAGACTTCCCAAGTGTTGGGGCTACTGAAAACATTATGACAGCAGCTTCTTTAGCAAAAGGGACGACTATTATTGAAAATGCAGCGAAAGAACCTGAAATAGTAGATTTGGCAAACTTTATTAACGCAATGGGTGGCCGTGTCATCGGTGCCGGTACTGATACGATTCGTATCGAAGGCGTTAAAGAATTAAAAGGTTGCGAACATTATATTATTCCAGACCGCATTGAAGCCGGAACATTTATGGTAGCGGCAGCAATTACTCGCGGAGATGTATTAATTGAAAACGCTGTACCAGAGCATATGACAGCACTGACTGCAAAAATGCGTGAAATGGGTGTAGAAGTTATCGAAGAAGATGAAGGCATCCGTGTGCGCGCAAATGACCCGTTAAAAGCGGTTGATATTAAAACGATGCCACACCCAGGTTTCCCGACAGATATGCAATCACAAATGATGGCATTAATGTTAACGGCAAACGGAACAAGTATCATCACTGAAACAGTTTTCGAAAATCGTTTTATGCATGTTGAAGAATTCCGTCGCATGAATGCAGACGCAAAGATCGAAGGGCGTTCTGTATTCATTGAAGGTGGCAAAAAACTTCAAGGTGCCGAAGTATCAGCAACAGATTTACGTGCAGCAGCAGCACTAATTTTAACTGGTCTTGTATCTGAAGGCGTAACACGAGTTACAAAGTTACACCATTTAGATCGCGGCTATGTGGATTTCCACAAAAAACTAGCTTCTTTAGGTGCAATGATCGAGCGCATCGATTCAGAAGAAGAAGTGTTACAAGAAATCGTTGTAACAGTTTAATAGCTAGATTCATATAAACATATAAAGCATTCAGGAAGCGAGATTTGGGCTTTCCGGATGCTTTTTTGGTTTTGGAGGGATATTAGAAAGTTTTGGTGAAGATGTAGAATGGTACATGGAGAAGTAGAATCTGCTACTACTAAAGTAGATTGACACTACTCTATAAATAGAAAGTTCCGGCAGTAATGGAGAACAAATCCCATCAAAAGTAGAACCAGCAGCTATTAAAGTAGAACAATCCCATTTAAAAGTAGAATTAATGTATATCTCTTACCTTAGAACCCGGTCCCAAATTCCATTCCTCATATACTAGAAATTCTCTCTACAAAATGAACTCATAATCTTCTTGCAAGCTCATATACTGTCTCATGAAAAAAATTATCATTTATTTTATCATTGGCGTCCTATTGTTTTTAGTCCCTTTCACCTTAAAGTCTAAGAAACAAAACTCCATTACTGAACCAACAGAAACTACTTCTTGTCCCTTATTTATTAAAGTGAATAATACTGACGTTCCAATTGAAGATTATTTAATTGGTGTAATTGCAGGGGAAATGCCGGCAAGTTTTCATGTGGAAGCATTAAAAGCTCAGGCGATCGCATCCCGGACTTATGTATTGAAGCAGACGGATTATGGGAAAAAGCCGATACTCACAACGACAGCACATCAAGTTTACAATGATCAGGAATTGCGAGAAGAAAAATGGAAAACTACTTTTGCCGAAAATGAAGAAAAAATAACAGAAGCCGTCAAACAAACCGCCAATCAAATTCTTACTTATAATGATGAACTGATTACAGCCATGTTTCATGCATCATCCTATCAATATACGGAGTCCGCGGAAAACTACAGCGGAAACCCGATTCCCTACTTAACAGCAACCACTTCGCCTGAACAATTAAATCAAGAACAGACAACGTATACATTTGAAGAAATAAATAAAAAACTCAAACAAAATTTCTCGAGGGCTCAGCTTCAAAATGCAAAGCTGCAGCGAAACGACACGAACCGCATCGAACAAATTACAATCCATAAAAAAACATGGTCGGGCAGAGAACTGCGCACTCTGTTAAACTTACGCTCCACGAATTTCACATGGGAACCGACAGCGACCGGTATAACGATTAAAACCTATGGATACGGGCATGGGGTAGGGATGAGCCAGTATGGGGCAAATGCGATGGCACAGGGGGGAATAACGGCGGAAAATATCCTTTCTCACTACTATCCATCGACAACATTAAAATCGATAAATTATTGTAAAAAATAATGTTTAACTTTCCAATTTCTTGTACACACTTCCATTTGAGGTGATGAATATGAGAGAAGTTAAACAAAAGCCTTCTCAGAAACCAGTTATGCAAAGACGGTGGTTTTGGCCGGCTGTATACGGTGGTATGGCAGTAATGATTGTGGCAGTTATTTTTAGTTTTAATGCATTGTACGAAAGTCAGAATGAGCAGGAACTGATGGAAGAAGTTTCTGCACCATCCGATCAATCGATTGTTCCAACAACAGCGACTGTTACGGAAACTTTGAAGTATCCATTCAAAGAAGAATACTTAAATGAAGTCACGGTTTTGCAAGATTTTTATGACGTCTCAAAAGATGAAGCAACACGCGAAAACTCATTGCTTGTATTTAATCAAGTGTTCACAACATCTACAGGGGTCTCTATCGCAATTAACAGCGAGCCTTTTGAAGTTGTAGCTGCAATGAGCGGTGAAGTGACAGAAGTAAAAATGGATGCATTTACGGGCAACAGCATTACTCTTACACATCCAAATGGTATGCAAACACGTTATAACTCCGTAGCAGATATTCTTGTAAAACAAGGCGATCAAGTTTCACAAGGCGACCAGCTTGCTACTTCACAAGAAAATGAATGGAATCCAAACATTGGCGTTCATTTACACTTTGAAGTAATGGAAGATGGTGTACTGGTGGATCCGAACAAATATTTATCCTTTTGATTATTTAGCTAAATGGATGAATTCGGATATATTTTTAGTAAGTTAACAACGAATCCTGCAATCTACTTCGAATAATTAAGAGCCTACTCACATAAGGTGAAATATTAAGAAGCAAGGCTCTAATCTTCATCCAACAGTTGTCTACGACACCTGATGGATGAAGATAAGCCTCTGGCGGATGTCACAGATTTTTAAAGGGAACTTTTTGAGTGAACTCAAAAAAAATCTGGACGCAATTACGCCGAGGCGTAATTGATATTTGAAGTGGAGAGGGAGAGGACGTGCACGAACATATTCGGCAACGCTGCGTTCGTTTGGGTGAACTGTTGGTAGAGACAGGTGAAACCGTGCGTGCACTCGCGAAAATGACGGGATTCTCTAAAAGTACTGTACACAAAGATTTGACAGAGCGGCTAAAACAAGTGAATGAACCACTTGCGCTACAAGTACAACAAGTTTTAACCTATAACAAATCGATTCGCCATTTACGCGGTGGTGAAGCAACACGTAAAAAGTGGATTACAAAGCAACAAGAAAAAAGCATTTAGTCTGTTTTTATAACAACTAAATGCTTTTTTTAGTGATTATTACTTTAGATTTTTACCATTTTAAACCATTATAAAGGAAAATCCTTCCCACAATATTGATGTAATTCAACACTGTATATGATAAAATAACTAAGATAGACATATATAGAATCGTATACATGTTCAAATGGGCGGAAGGAGAATAATGAAACATGTTTTCTAAAGATATTGGGATTGATTTAGGTACTGCAAACGTGCTGATTCATTTAAAAGGCAAAGGGATTGTTTTGAATGAGCCATCTGTAGTAGCAATCGATAAAAAGACAAATAAAGTATTGGCAGTCGGTGAAGAGGCACGTCAAATGGTGGGACGTACACCGGGGAATATTATCGCAATTCGTCCATTAAAGGATGGCGTAATTGCAGATTTTGATGTAACAGAAGCGATGTTGAAACATTTTATCAATAAATTGGACGTTAAAGGCTTCTTATCAAAGCCACGCATTTTAATTTGCTGTCCGACAAATATTACATCGGTAGAGCAAAAAGCAATTCGTGAAGCTGCTGAAAAATCAGGCGGCAAAAAGGTTTATTTGGAAGAAGAGCCTAAAGTAGCAGCAATCGGCGCAGGTATGGATATTTTCCAGCCAAGCGGTAATATGGTCGTTGATATCGGTGGAGGTACAACGGATGTAGCAGTATTATCAATGGGCGATATCGTAACGAGCGAATCGATTAAAGTTGCCGGAGATGTATTCGATAATGACATATTGCAATACATAAAGAAAGAATACAAGCTGTTGATCGGTGAACGTACAGCAGAAAATATTAAAACAACAATCGGTACAGTATTCCCTGGTGGACGCGATGATACTATGGATATCCGCGGCCGTGATATGGTTACTGGCTTACCGAGAACAATCGAAATCAATTCAGAAGAGATTGAGCACGCATTACGTGAATCAGTTAGTATGATTGTACAGGCAGCAAAAGACGTCCTGGAAAAAACACCACCTGAATTATCGGCAGACATCATTGACCGAGGCGTTATTTTAACAGGCGGCGGTGCGTTACTGCATGGTATTGATCAGTTGTTAATCGAAGAGCTGAAAGTACCTGTATTTGTTGCGGAAAACCCAATGGACTGTGTGGCAGTCGGGACTGGAATTATGCTGGACAATATTGATCGTGCGGTAAATAAATAAATTATATTACTTATAATTATCAGTTTTTTGCCGATAAATGATAAATACGGCATAATTAGAGGTGAATTGAGTGTTTAAAGGTTTTTATACAGTAGCTACAGGAATGGTTGCACAACAACGTAAAACTGAAATTTTAACGAATAATATGGCCAATGCCAATACACCTGGTTTCAAATCAGATCAAACGACAATTCGTTCTTTTCCGGATATGTTGATGTCGGCAGTCAATTCGACAACAATTCCGACTGAGAACGGATTTACAGTAAAGAACCTTAATACGGTTGGTGCGGTAAATGCAGGTGTTTACTTACAGGAAACAATGCCAAACCAAGCACAAGGTCAGATTTATTCAACCGGTTTAAATACAGATATCGCACTGATCAATAGTTCGATGCCTACTGACGAAACATCGGGAAATTCAGGACAAATTTTCTTCCGCTTAGAAAATGAATCCGGGACAGAGAGCTATACACGTAACGGGAATTTCACGCTGGACGGGCAGGGGAACTTAGTAAATCCTCAAGGACTATTCGTATTGGATGCGAATGGGGAACGACTGCAATTCGATAACGACAATATTCGCATCAGTTCAGACGGGGCGATTTTTGACGAAAATGATGTACAGGTCGGAACATTGGGTGTCGCATTTTCTGAAAACCCGGACGTACTTGTGAAGCGTGATAATGGGTTATTTAATACATTGGATGGTATTGATCTACCATCTGCCTATGGACAGGCAAATGTACAGTTTTCAATGCAGCAGCAATATTTAGAAGGCTCCAATGTCGATGCCTCTAAAGCAATGACAGATTTATTAACTGCATACCGTGCATTTGAAGCAAACCAAAAAGTGCTGCAGGCCTACGATAAGAGCATGGAAAAAGCAGTTAATGAAATTGGACGAGTTAATTAATAAGGAATAGCGATTATTTTCATTAGCTGTCGAATTTTCGTATAATTAAGGAGGTGCGGGAAATGTTACGTACAATGGTGAGTGCGACAAATACATTATCTCAACTACAGCATCAGATAGACACAATCAGTACAAACATCGCAAACAGTAATACAACAGGCTATAAAGCACAGCAGGCAAATTTTACGGAAATGCTGTATCAGCAGTTTAATAATGACGAATTAGACCGCACTGTCCGTGATACACCTGTAGGCATTCGTTATGGTGTTGGTGCACAGATCGGGTTAATCCAATCCAATCAGACACAAGGCTCACTGCAGGAAACAAATCGCGATTTAGACTTTGCGTTAACAACAAAGAATCAATATTTCAATGTGTTAATGCAAAATGAAGAAGGCGATGTGCGAACTGCATACACTCGTAACGGTAGCTTTTATGTAACACAGACTGAACCTGGCATTCTTTCACTCGTCAATAGTGATGGATACCAAGTAGCAGGTGCAAATGGACAGCCAATTACATTCCCGGATAATGTAACAGGCTTTACGATGGATTCAGACGGTTCGTTAGTGGCAAGCTATGAAAATGGCACACCGCTAAAGTTCCAGCTTGGAATTTCTGAACTGCAAAAACCAAATGTAATGGAAAAACTGCAAGGCGGGACATATATTGGCTTACCGGAAAATCTGGATGCACTTGGCTTCACGCAAGCTCAAGTACTGACAGATCTGCAAGGTGCCAATCGTCAAGTGGGCATTCAAAAAGGTGCACTTGAAATGTCGAATGTAGATGTATCAAAAGAGATGACAAATTTAATTCAAGCACAGCGTTCATATCAATTTAATACACGTGCGATTACAATTGCAGACCAAATGCTTGGGTTAATTAACGGTATTCGCTAAACGTGCGACATTGTTAAGGAGAAGTTTTATGACGAATGAGTTAGAAACACAGATGGAGCAAAAAGAGCCAGCAGCCAAAAAGACGAGACGTCGCGTAAAGAACGTTTCAGAGCCGCCAACGGATCAGCCTGTTGGTAAGGTTCGGCTTCGACTAATTCCTATCTGGCTACGGATAATAATCGTAATTCTATTATTTTTAGTAGCAGTAATTGTAGGACTGGTTATTGGTTACAGCGTTATAGGGGACGGCGCAGCATCCGATGTTTTAAAGTGGGAAACATGGCAGCATCTTCTCGATATTATAAATGGTAAGGAGTAGAGGGATTGTCGGGAAAGCCATTTCCGAGCAATCCCTTTACAGCGAATAAGCAAAAAATTTAGTATACTAAATTGTATTGGAGCAAAAAGCCGGCTGAAATTCCAGGTTCTTTCTCCAATAATTGCATCGCTTTACCAGAACATACATAAAAATAAACGATTATCTACATAATATTATAGAGGAAACAAGGGGGATTTTTTAATGTTAAACGCAGAGCAAATTCAAAATATTTTACCACATCGCTATCCATTTTTATTAGTTGATCGCATTCTTGAAATCGAAGAAGGAAAGCGCGCACTTGGATTGAAAAATGTATCGATCAACGAAGAATTTTTTAACGGACATTTCCCTGGCTATCCAGTAATGCCTGGTGTCCTAATTGTCGAGGCACTTGCGCAAGTAGGCGGTGTTGCATTATTAAATGCACCAGAATATAAAGGGCGTCTAGTATTTTTAACAGGGATTGATAGTTGCCGTTTCAAGCGTCAAGTCGTACCGGGCGATCAGTTGAAGCTTGAAGTGGAATTTTTGAAATTGCGCGGGCAAATGGGGAAAGGCCGCGGTACTGCAACAGTAGATGGCGAGCTAGTTTGTGAGTGCGAGATTCTATTTGCAATTGGACCTGTACAGCCAAAATAAGGCGATTTGCAATTGAAACTCAAAGGTTATAAAATATAAAGGTTGAAGAAAATCTTTAACTTCTTTAAGCAGAAGTCTCCCAATGAGATAAGATAGGTGTGGGACGATTGCCAGTGTTCACCTTTTATGGGTTTTCATTTGCCTGTAAACAATGAGCGAAGTTTGGCTTTAAACGTAGGAGGTTTTAAAATAGATGTATAAACAACTGTCTTCAGGCGTAAAAATTAGTATTACACGATCAATATCGACGTCGTTTGAAGCTTATTTAGCAAGCATTGGTTGGGATGAAGAAAAATTTTCGATGGAAGACTATATGGCAAGCTGGCAAATGTATTTTAAAGAAAATGCCGCTTGGATTGATAAAATACCGGCAGACATTTTACTTAGCCCTGAATTTCATGAAGAAATTGCTAAGAAAATGGATGAAGTCATTGCTAAAATTTTAAGTGAAGAGCCAACAGAAAAGCAAAAGAAGGAAATTGCTGAATTACAGAAACAATTAGGCACAAATTACAAATTCGACTGTAAAGCAGAAGCCGCTTATGTTGAACAGCTCTTAAAAGATAAATTGAAATAACCATAATTTTTTGTAGGATAGATCCTTCTTTTCCCGGGCACTATATGTACGATCACATGAAGTGATTGACTCATGATTGCATATGGGAAAGGAGGGAATTTTTTATGCGAAAATCAGCACTACTTGTCGCACTTTCGCTTGGTTCACTGTTATTTCTCTCAGCGTGTAATACAAATGACAATGCTGGAGATGACAACTTAGGAAACGATGTCGAAAACGGTGCCAACGATGTAATGGACGACACACGTGACGTTATTGATGACACGGTAGATACAGTCGATCCAGACGGCCAAAGTGGTCAAAACGGCAACAACGGTCAAACAAATGAGAGCACGATTGACAACAATCAAAACTCAAATGTGCCAAATGGTTCAAGCGGTCCAAATGGTGAAAATGGCGCAACTGCACCAGGTGCCCCATCGGTAAACCAGGAAGATATTATCGAAGACCGTGCAGACCGAAATGATAAAGACGAAGTGGATAACCACTAGTCTATAGAAGGAATCAGTGTTCACTTAATTGTGGGCACTGGTTTTTTTGTTTTAGTGTGCGGGCGGGGAGTTATTCCTCAATTGAGCCAGGATAATCCTCAATTAAGAATAGTTAATCCTCAAAATAGAGCAGATAATCCTCACTTAGTATGTGATAATCCTCATTTTAAGTAAATTAATCCTCAATCAAGTTTTTTTCTTCGACCAAGATAAAATGTTCTCCGGAATAATATAGTACGTTCCTCTTTTAGAACCACACTTTTCGAAACCAAGTCTTGATAAAATATTTGAACAGGTTCTAATATTCGTCATTCCAAAAAAATCACGGAATTGTCGGTTAGAAATTTTTTCGCCGATTAATATTCTGTAATGATAAAGCGTTTCAAAAAGAACATCACGACTTTTAGCCCGACAAACATTGCATGTAAATGTTCCGTAATGATAATCCATAACATTTTTATAATTACACTGTCGACAAAGAACGCCTTTCCTTAATCTATCCAAACTAATGGAACGCCGAGGGGGGAGGGTCTGATAAAGTTGATTCAATTTGGCAACAATCATACTTATATTTGCACTGAATTTTGCAGTATTACGATATAGGTTTTCAATAAAATTCGGTACACCGCTAATATGAAAAATCGGAAACTTCTCTAGTGATTCATCTAAAATAGCTTGTTGGTTTGCGATGACGACGGCAAAGTACACCGGGATAGTGATCTGCCATTTTCGCAAACATTGTTCCAAAAATAGCTGATGCCTGTAAACTTGATCAAAGGGGTTTCGGAAGTTTTCACGTTTTTCATTGTGGATGCGGTAAAATTCATGCTGAGCGGGTTTGTAAAATAAAACACCGGACAGCAGTTTTACTTCAAAAATTACTATAAAATATGAAGTCACTAAAACAGCGTCCATCTGATGGGAAAAGCCATTATCATTCATACATTCAAAATTGTAAAAGATATGATGGTCTGTTTTGAAGTAATAATCGGATAGAGTCTGCTTCAACTTCATTTCTCCTGCAAATCCAGCCTCCAAGCGATGAAACTCTTGCTGGATCGCACTTGCTTCTATATCATCAGGCAGTATCCTTTTAGCTAATACTTCTATATATAGATGATGCTTTGATTTCTGCATAAACTTCACCTCCACCTTGAATATACGATGCAAGTTGAGGAAAAACAAATGCTCCTAAACCATTAATTTTATAAAGAATGCTAAAATAAATTACGCTTTTCAAATTAAAACACATATCAAAAAACTACTTTCCACCCTCTTCATTATTTTTCTGTAATGAAGGACGATTGCGCATCCCTTGATCAAATGCCTCTAGCAGTTCATCATTTCTCAATCCATCTTCAAGCAGCTGTGCCAATAATAGCTCCGCATATTTTTTGCGCTGGGCTTTTAAACGGCCTTTTATAAGTACCGAAATTTTATCTCCTACTTTTGTAATAGAATGTACAACAACAGCAAATGGGGCAGGCTCATTGTCCGGTAGTGAGATGATGGCACGCGCATCCAGCACTTCACCGGATGTAACAAAGTTTTGAAAGAAATCGTAATATGTATCTGCTGTAAACAATTCTAAAATCCACATTTTATGGCTATTTTCCTGATTAATAATAATACCGTCTGTTAAAGGAATTTCTTTTATTTCATCGTTTAATAATAAATCAAAAGCAAGCATTTTAAAGGTTTTCACTTCTAAATCCCTCCTCAATTTTCTTATGTAAAAGTATAACATACAAAAAATGTGAAACTGCCAATTTAAGCAAATTGTAATATTATCTACAAGCCCATTTACATCAGCATTCTCATTAAAATGAATGAAATACCATATAGGCGAAAAAGTATTTTTGAATCAATATTTTAGCCGAAAAATCCAAATTCGTGTTTTGCCAAAAAAAGCAGGGTTCGGCTATGCTTTAGTTAATTTCCGAAAGAAAGGAGGTCAATGAATGAATCATGTTGGGCTTGTAGGGCGAACGACGAAAGATTTGGAGCTTAGGCACTTATCTGAAGGAAGGGTTCGGGCATACTTTAGCATTGCTACTAACCGTCCTTTCAAAAATAGTGAAGGGAAGGTTGACGCTGACTTTGTGCAATGTGTCGCATGGGGGAGGACTGCCGAGTTGATGGCAAAATATTGCGGGAAAGGCTCGCTCGTCGGCATTAAAGGACGCTTGCAGTCAAGGACATATGTAAATCGTGAAAATCAGAAAGTATACACGATGGAAGTCCAAACAGAGGAAGTGCAGTTTTATGCATTAAAAGCCCCTGGTGAAGCAGGAAGGCTCCAGACAACGCCCCCGATTGCCGAAGATTTCGTACTTCCAGAACAAGAAATCACACTCGTCCACCAACCGTAAACTTTCCCTCCCGATAAAACAAAAAATACCTCAGGAGGTGAAATGCCCAAATCTGCTGTATGACCGCGCAGTAGTAATCATTCTTTCTCACAATCCTATAACAACTGAATAAAGTAGTGAAGTAAGCATTAAAAAGAGTCTACTTCATGGCGTAAAAGTAGACTCTTTCTAACTTATTTTATATTGCCTGTATCAAGAACGAGTAAATCCATCAATTCTGAATCATCAAGTTCAGTCAACCATTTGCTTGATTGAATTAATTCTTCGGATAGTGCGGATTTCATTGCAATCATTTTATCGATTTTTTCTTCAATCGTCCCAATCGTCACAAACTTATGCACTTGCACAAATTGTGTTTGTCCGATACGGTATGCCCGGTCTGTCGCCTGATTTTCTACTGCCGGATTCCACCAGCGATCGGCATGAAGTACATGTGTAGCTGCTGTTAAGTTAAGACCTGTTCCGCCAGCTTTAAGTGACAGTAAAAATACAGGAAACTCGCCTGCTTGGAATTGGTCAACTAAATTGTCACGCTGATTTTTTGGCATACTTCCTGTTAAAAACGGAACATCAACGTTATAAAGCTCTGTTAAACAATGCTGAATTAAATTACCCATTCCGATATATTGTGTAAAAATTAAGCATTGTTCGCCATTATCTATAATTTCCTTTGTCATTTCAATAATGCGCTTTAGTTTTACAGAACGGGAAACCATTGCATTGGCATCTTCAAAAGGTTCTTTTAAAAACAGGGCAGGGTGGTTGCACAGCTGTTTTAATTTGTTGAGCATTTTTAAGATACGACCCTTTTTCTCAAAGCCAGTAAGTTCTTCAAGTGTAGCTAAAGTATCCTGAATATAGCCTTCATAATGTGCTGCTTGCTCAGGTGTAAGAGCACAAAATTCAAGGGATTCTTGTTTATCAGGCAAATTCAGTTGAAGCTCAGGATCGCGCTTTGAACGGCGCAGTAGGAACGGACGAATTTTCATACGTAAAACTCGTTTATGGGATTCCGACTCTTCACGTTCAATTGGTGTAATAAAGTTTTCGGTAAACCTAGTAAAGCTTCCTAAATAGCCTTTATGAATAAAATCAAAAATGGCCCACAACTCTGAAAGACGGTTTTCAACAGGTGTTCCTGTTAATGCAATATGATGCTCACCTTTTAATTTACGAATTGCACGGGATTGCAATGTTTGCATATTTTTTATATTCTGTGCCTCATCCAAAGCGACTGTTGCCCAGTCGATAAGCTGTAAGTCATCGGCATCCTGAGTAACCGTACCGTATGTCGAAAGGATAACATGCGGACGCTGTGTTGCGATATAGCTCGTCAAGTCATCGCTTTTTAAACGACGAGGCCCGTAATGCGTATAAACCTCCAGATCAGGAGCAAAACGAGTAAGTTCCTTTTGCCAGTTGCCGACAACCGATGTCGGACACACAATTAAGGTCGGTTTATCGATTTGCAGAACTGAAACGGTATGGAGCATATACGTAATTAGCTGAACAGTTTTACCAAGTCCCATATCATCTGCCAGACAAGCACCGAATTTCTGGTCACGCATGAAAACAAGCCATTCAAAACCTTCCTTCTGGTATGGACGCAGCTCAGCATGAAGCTTGGTCGGTACATCTACTTTCGGCAGACCTTTTTTATTTTGTAGCTGCTCGATATACGTTTTTAGTGATTGCTGCATCTCAAATGCAAATAACGGATCATCGCGCTCGGCATCATCTTCCATATCGTCTTCTATAGGTGCTGTTAAAGTTTCAGGCAGCTCACGGAATAGTAAATCGCGTACTGTCCAATTTTCTTCTTTTGCCTGTTCCATCAGTTCACGCATTTCATTGAGCCATTCTGCATCAATACGGAACCATTCCGTGCCAATACGGACAAACTCACGCTTTTCATCAACGAGTTTCTGGAAGGCTTCGGCGGAAATTTCCTCACCATTCATCGAGAACTGCCATTTGAATGTTAAAATATCGTCCAGTCCTGCCACACTGCGAGCCGACTGGTTATTGGCACTGACACGTACACGCATTTTCGATTGGCGGAGTTCTTTAAGCCAAGCCGGTAAAATTACATCAAAGCCTAATGCCTGTAACTTAGTAAGTTCAAGACGTAAAAATTCACGTACTTCCTGATCATTGAATTGTGTATGAATAAACTGCGCACTTTCAGCATTTAATTGAATTAAATCAACTATTTGATTTTGCAGTTCTTCAATGTCATTAGCAATCGCACTCCATTTCTTCGGCAGTGCATCCAATATCGGCAGTTTCAGTTTTGATGAAGCAGGTGTCCAATGTTTTGCGGCATTTGGACTAATAAGCACCGTTTCCAACAGCCAGTTTTCCTCATTTTCTTCTGGTTCGCTTAAACGAAGTGCCACTTTTACACCATCAAATACATGGGAAGTTTTCATAGGCCAGCCGCCATTTTGGAAAAATGGAATCAGTGTAAGCGTATCATCTTTAGAAAGCCCAGCATCCATCAGTTTTTGTTCAACTGCATGCTGTAAAAGGTCATTGGCAAATGAAAAGCCTTCTTCTGTTACAGTTACCTGTTGCCAAAGCTTTGAGTCATTCCAGAGCGGCAAAGTCGTTTGGATTGTTTGAAAGTGATTCACGGTTTCATCATCATATGCAGCGAAATCCAAAAACGGGTGACGATTTGCAGGTGACAGAATATCAAGTAAATGAGATGCCGATATGATTAAATCACGCTCTTCCAATGAAGTGTGCAGCCCGTAGAAGCTTTGCTCAAATTTAAAAAAGAGAGAAGGAATCCAATTGGCTGTCGGTAAAATTAAATCATTTTTATTGTACGCAGTAGCGCGGAAGTAACCGGGACGCAGCTCTGAAAGCTTTATGCGAAAGACTTGTAGAAAGGGTAGCTTCGTATTAAATAAATATTGCATTGTATCGTTGCGCGGTAAACGCAATGTCACCTCCTATTAGCAAAATACATAATCTAGATGAGTAAATTGCTTTTATTTATCTCTTCTTGCAGTGCACGCAAACGTTTATACTGCTGCTGCACAGCTTCAATATAAGCTGTAAAATAGTCGAGTTTTCCGGCTTTTTTGGAAGCCGATTTCATGGCACGCCAAATGCGGACTGCCTGCTTATAATTTTGCCGCGATTTTTGCTGAATTTCTTCCATCGCATAAAAATGATAAAGAGGAAGTGCAGTTTCAGGTGACTGTGCAACAACATCCTTTAACCCGCATTGATCTAAATAAGGAATCGATGAAGGATATAGCTGATGAAGTGCTACCCACTCGTCCAAACGATTGTGGCGCAGTAAATAGTTTGAAAATGACTCAATACCGTATCGGCCGAAAGAAGAGTACAGTGCGAGCTCTTCACTATCACTTAATTGAATTTGACCGTATAAGTGATCGAGCTTACGCGTAAATTTCTGGCGACGTATCGGCAATAAGTTATCCTGCACAAACGTTTGTAAAAAAGGAAGGGCCCTTTTTAAAATAACAGTCGCCTCATCAGCGAAGTTTTTCTGTAATGCATATTGGGCTATATCGATAAATCCTTCCACATTATGTTCACTCATTGTTTCGACTGCTTGTTCCAGTTGTGACGGTGAACTTAATAAAATATAAAAGATGGATTTTACTACATTCAATTCGATATCTGTGTTGCTATCATCGCTTTGTTCCAAAAGAGCCAGTTCATTTTTTAAGCGCTTTTGTTCATTTAATAGCTTTGTCCAAAATTGCAAATACAATGACAGCCGGAACGCTGTTGCTCCTTTTTCGATAAAAAGAATTTCATGGACATTTTTCTGAATTGCATCAAAAAATGGTTCAGTTGCGAACAGCCTTGTCGTTTTACTTAATGTATCAATCGATCGCTGTATGCGGCTTAGCGTATTTTCCAAAAAGAACTGAACATAATGATGACTCAGATCTGTTTTCGTTTTGACTGCATGTAACAGAAAGTGTTTCGAAACGGCAATATCCATAAATAAGTTAAACAGCTCCTGCCATTCCTGCTCATAGGGGCGGTGGCGCTGAAGCTTAGTACGAATATTTTCAATTAAGCCGGATAAAGTATAAGGCTCCAATGGCTGCGGACCTTTAATTGCATAATCAAGCACTTCGTCAGCCATCATCTGCCAGTTTTCCGGACTGCGCTCTGATGCTAACGATTGGAGCGGAACGGATCTTTTAGAACGCCAAATAGAAAGCCATTGCTGCAGTGAAATAAAATACTGCGACAGCTTTAAAATAATGGCAAGTTGATGTCGGCACAGCTCCTTTTTAGGGCAGCTGCAGCTAATCTGCTTTTCCGGAAAATTAATCGTCACTTCCGCTGTATTGACATCCTGGATTTGGCATACCAGTATTTGGCTGAATCTTGAATAGTGCGGTGGCTTGATTGCCTGGTTACGGACAGAGAACATGGCGCGTGTCACCAATTCTGCATCTTCATTTGCTGAAGGGAGAAGCTGTTCTTCAAAGGATTGTAATGTATGTTGAATAAAGTCTTTATGTGCATGGGCAATCTCGGAAAAAGATAAACTCAAAACGGGTTTCCCCTCCCTAATAATTAATTACATTGGAAATTTTAACTCCATTCTAGATGAAGGAAGAAAAAAAGTCGTTCCTTCCATTATAATACGAATCCGGATAAATCGGTAATGTGAAGAGACATTGAATAAATTTTTTAAGCGTATAGCACTTTTTAAAAGGTTTGAAATGTGGAAAGTGTGGGGAAACTATAAGCAACAGAGAAATTGATTTAATATTCAAGAACACCTGAATGATTGCATCCATATGATAAATGAAATTAGGTCTTATGACTCGGATAAATGCCAACAAAAATAAGTGAAGGAGGAATTCCCATGATTCAAGTACAATTTATGAAGCCTTTTTATACAAAAATGACAGGCACGAAATTACGCTTAGTCTTTGCTTATCAATACTTTTCCATTACAAAAGATGAGGAAGTTTTTCATTTCATCCCGATTGAAGGGAAAGAAATGATCATTGACTTAAACTCACTGCAAGTCGAAAACTTATCGGAAGTTTTTGTATTCCAGCGCGGCAATCGTTTCGTACGTCTTCCGCTGTATCAGCTTTTACTCGTATCAAATGTACATGAGTATTTAATGCCGATTATTGAAAATGTATCAAGTAACGTAACACCATTAAAAAATGAAACGTCACCGGTATTCGATGAGGAAGTGGAAGGAATTGTGCGGGCTTTAGAAGAAAACAACTTATCCCGTCTAATCGATGAAGCGCTCGAATCACGTGATGAAGCATTATTCCACAATTTAATTGCGGAAAAGGAACGATTAACTGGAGGCTACGCATCGTGATTGCCCATTTAAACTAAACCCCGTTAGCTGATTTTAGCTAATGGGGTTTTTGTTTATTACCGATCATTTCTCACCAATTAGTATAACAATCCCTTTCAAAGGCAAAATTAATAGGAAAGCTTTCATCAAACTGCTTGAAAAAGAAAAACTATTTCACACAGCGAGCAGAAAGTTGTATACTGTAATGCAGGACTAATTTTCAAGCATTTACAGGCAACCATTTGAACAACCATTCCGTCTTATAAAGGAACGGAAATTTGAAACTGTATTAAATGAAGTTAATCATTTTATTGATAACGAATGCAGGCAAAATGCGTGAAACCAATTATACAATAATCAAACAATGAGATATAGCTTTTTTGAAAGTGAAGGAGAAACGATCATGACAAAATCAATCTGTGTCGTTGGATTAGGATACATCGGTTTACCAACGGCGGTAATGTTCGCAAATCACGGCGTAAAGGTACATGGTGTTGATGTGAATCCAGCAGCTGTGAAAAGTATTCAGGATAAACAATTACATATTGAGGAGAACGGCTTACAGGAACGCTTGAACAAAGCGGTCGATGAAGGCTTTTTAACGGCATCAACAACACCTGTCGCTTCGGATGTGTATATTGTCGCGGTACCGTCACCGATCAATCCCGACAATACAGCGAACTTAGAATATGTTCGTCAAGCAACAGCTTCAATCGTACCTTACGTGAAAAAGGGCGACTTAGTTATTTTAGAATCAACAGTACCACCAAAAACAGTGGAAAATATAATGCTTCCTGAATTAGTGAAATCTGGTTTAGAAATCGGGACAGAACTATTTGTAGCCCATTCTCCAGAACGTGTTATTCCAGGACGTATTTTTGAAGAGCTTGTTAACAATGACCGTATTGTTGGCGGGATTTCACAAAAATCAGCAGAGCTTACAAAAGAACTGTACGAAACATTTGTTAAAGGTACGATCCATTTAACAGACGCAACGACAGCGGAGTTAGTAAAAGTAATGGAAAACACGTACCGTGACGTGAACATTGCGTTTGCGAACGAATTAGCTAAAATGGCTGAAAAATTAGATGTGAACATTTGGGAAGCGATTAAATTTGCGAACTATCACCCACGTGTAAACGTCCATTTCCCGGGACCAGGTGTAGGCGGTCACTGTATCGCGGTTGATCCTTGGTTCTTAGTTGAGCTAGGCGGGGAGCAAGCCCAAATCATTCATTTATCACGTAACACGAACGACTCAATGCCAAGCTTCACAGCACAAAAAACACAGGCGATTTTAAACAAAAACGGTATTGCAGGCGCAACAGTTGCTACATTAGGTTTAGCGTTCAAAGGAAATGTAGATGATATGCGTGAAAGCCCATCGACAATTGTTATTGATGAGTTGGAAAAATTAGGCTTAACTGTCGTTTCACATGACCCACACATTAAGCAAAACAAACATAAAACACAAACACAAAGCATGCAAGAAGCGTTGGAGCAAGCGGATATTTTAGTGTTCCTGACAGACCATAAAGAATTTAAAGAGCTAGATCCGTCAACGTTGAACGCAAAAAGTAAAATCGTATTCGATACGAAAAACTGCCTAAACCGCGAAGCATGGGAAAAAGCAGGCTTCCAGTTCCACTTACTTGGAGATGCGAAGAACTAATATTGTAAACTTGGCAGTGCGTCTAAACGTACTGCCTACTGTTTTTTATCTTCATTCAGCAGGCGTTCAAAACGCCTGCTGAATGAAGATAAGCCCCAGGCGGATGTCACAGATTTTTTAAAGGGAATTTTTGAGTAAACTCAAAAAAATCTGGACGCAATTACGCCAAGGCGTAATTGATTGATGGAATATAAGAAGGGAAGACTTTATATGAAAGAAACCGTACTCGGCATTCAAGTAAATACCGAAAGCTATGATGAATTACTTCCTAAAGTATTTGATCAAATTGAGAAGCAACAGAAATCGTTAATTGTAGCAATTAACCCGGAAAAAATTATTAAAGCAAAGGAAGACCCGGCACTAAAAACACTCCTTAATAACGCGGAGTTTCAAATTCCAGATGGCATCGGCGTTATTTTAGCTTCGAAAATTCAAAAGGGTCAAATTACATCACGTGTAACAGGTGTCGATATGATGCTGCGTTTATGTGAAGAAGCTGCTCAACGTAACAAGCCTATTTTCCTTTATGGTGGGAAACCAGGAATTGCAGATCAGGCCGCTAAGAAATTACAAGAACTCTACCCATCTATCCAAATTGCCGGCACACAGGACGGATATGAAAAGGATAATCAAAAAGTCGTAGATAAAATTAATGAAGCGAAGCCGGATTTATTATTTGTAGCAATGGGTTCACCAAAGCAGGAAAACTGGATTAATGCAAACCGTGATCAGCTTCATCCAACGATTTATCAAGGTGTTGGTGGTTCATTTGACGTATTAGCAGGTAATGTGAAAAGAGCACCAGAAGCTTTCCAGAAAGTAGGGATGGAGTGGTTTTACCGCTTAATGAGGGAACCGCACCGGATTAAACGCCAAATTGCATTACCTTTATTCTTGCTAGAAGTAGCACGTGGAACGAAAAACAACAAGTAAAAGAAAAAAAATAGTGTAATCTTTGTAATATTTGATTGTTTATTTGTAATGTTAATGATACACTAAATTCAGTAGTGAGATTTCCTCTACGATATATATTAAATTTTAACTTTTCCCTGCAAGGAAAAACTCGGTTGGTAGCCCGAGAAAAAGGCTTTAGCATTTAGATGCTAAAGCCTTTTTCTTTTTTTTGTTTTTGTCGAATTTTAGCGAACTGGTTCTATTAATTCGTACCTTTCATACACTAACCAGGTAGGAAAAAATATGGTCATATAAATAATAACTATATTACAAAAGTAATATATTAGTAATAATTGTAATGCTCAAATTCCAGTTAAATCCTTGGTATAACTGCATTATATATCCAAATTAAATACTTTTCAATGTTAGGTTAACCAATAATTTCCATGATATTTAGTTATATTTAAATAGTATTGGAAATTAATTGTCAAAGAAAATGTTGTTTTTATTAGTAGATGTATGTCATAATTAAAGAAATTTGAAGTTATCTGAATATATTTACGGATTCATATCTTGCAGTCTAATAAAATAGTATATTTTTGGGTTTATTGGCAAAAAAAGATTGACATAGTAAATGTATACTACTAGAATTTATGTGTAGTTAGTTTTTCTGCACATATTTCGTGTGGGTAACTAAAATTATTATTTTCACTTATGAGGAGGAAATTTTTCAATGGCTAACCAACCAAAGAAATACAAAAAATTCGTAGCAACAGCTGCGACAGCTACATTAGTAGCATCTGCAATCGTACCAGTTGCATCTGCTGCATCATTATCGGACATCGCAGGTAACACACACGAACAAGCGATCACAGCATTAGTAGACGCTGGCGTTATCAACGGCTACCCAGATGGAACGTTCCAACCGAACAAAACTTTAACACGTTCTGACGTTGTTAAATTATTAGGTAAATTCTTAGTGTCAAAAGGTCACGAAGTACCTGCTGACTACAAAACAAACGTACGCTTCAACGACTTAACTTCAGCTTCTAACGATGAGTTATTAAAATATGCTGCTGTAGTATATGATGCAGGCGTATTCAACGGTTCTAACGGCAACTTATTAGCTGCTGACAACATCACTCGTGAAAACATGGCTGTTGTATTAGTACGTGCTTTCGATACTTTAAACAACATCGACCTAGTTTCTTATGTACAAGGTCAAGAGTACAAAAAAGATGTTAAAGATCTATTCACTGCTAAATCAGAAGCTCGTGCAGCAATCGAAGTTCTTGACTTCTTCGACATCACTAACCCAGCAGTAGCCAACTTTAATCCTAAAGGTTCAACTACTCGTGGTCACTTTGCTACATTCTTATACAACACAATGAATGCTGACTTCTCAGCTGTAACTGGTGTTGCTAACAGTGCAGTATCTGAAATCAAAGCAATCAACAACACAACTGTTGAAGTAACATTCAAAGAAACAGTAGAAAACATCGAAGCTTTAGACTTCACAATCGATGGCCTAGAAGTAACAAACGCTGTTGTTAAACAAACAGACGCTAAAACTGTAGTATTAACTACTGCTCCACAAACTGGTGATACAGTTTATACTTTAAATGTTAACGCTGCTAAAGCAGGTACATTCAAAGGTGTTTCTGCTGTAATTCCAACAGCTGTAACTATCACAACTCCATCAGTACAAGGTAAGCTTGGTCAACAAGTAACTGTTAAGGCTCAAGTTACTGTAGCTGAAGGTCAATCTAAAGCTGGTATCCCTGTAACTTTATTCGTACCAGGTTCAGCTGATGGCTTGAAAGCACCTGTAACTGTTGAAGCAGTAACAAATGCTGAGGGTGTTGCAACTTATACTTACACTCGTTATGCAGCGACTACTGATACAGTAACTGCTTATGCAAGCGGTGACCGTTCTAAATTTGCAACTGGTTATGTATTCTGGGGTGTTGATACAATCGTATCAATTGAAGAAGTAACTACAGGCGCAACAATTAACAATGGTGCAAACAAAACTTATAAAGTTACTTATAAGAACCCGACAACTGGTCAACCAGTACAAGGTAAAATATTAAATGTTTCTGCATTAGAGAACATCAATGTAACAGCTGATAAAGCTCAAAATGTAACAGTAAATGGCGTACCAGTTGCTCAATTTAGCAACAACACAATTACACGTGCTGCACAAATTACAACTGATGCTAAAGGTGAAGCAACATTTACATTATCAGGTAACCATGCAACAGTAACACCTGTAGTATTCGATGCTACTTCAATAACAGGTACTACTTCTTATACACAAACATATTCTCCATCATTACTACAGGCTACAGCACCAAAAGTAACATTTTCTGCATTACAAGCTGCTTACACGATTGAAATGACACGTGAAGGTGGCGAAATTGCTGCCATCGGTGCTTCAAATGGTGGACGTGAATACAAAGTTGTTGTTAAGGATAAAGACGGTAAATTAGCAGCTAATGAAATCGTAAACGTTGCATTAAATGAAGATGTAGATAAAGTAATTGCAACTCAAACATCTGCGAAATTCATTGATGATTCAGGCAGTACACAAGTATTCTTTACTGGTGATAAAGAAAAACAAATCACAGTAAAAACAAACTCTAAAGGTGAAGCAACATTTGTAGTAGGTAGTGATAAAGTAAATGACTATGTAACTCCAATTGCTTGGATTGATATTAATACTTCAAATGCAACTGATGCTAAATTAGATAACGGTGAACCAACTGCTATCGGATCAATCACTCATTTCCAAGATCAATATGTTGATGGAGCTTCTTTAACTGCTTACAACGGAAATAAAGCAACATCTAAATTTAATGGTAATGATACTGCAACGTTCAAGCTAGCAGTAACTAACCAAAGTGGTTTAGAATACACTGGAGCATATGAAATTACAAGCGCATCTTATACAGTAACAAATACTGGTGCAGAAGATGTTGAAGTAAATGATAAAGGAGAATGGAAAACTGTATCTCCAAACCGTAGCATCACTGTTGCTCAAAATACAGATTTATTAGTAAGATCAAGTGATGAAAAAACAACTTCTGTTAAAGTAATTGCTACTGGTAATGCTAAGTATACAGAAGGTGCAGTAAATAAAACATTTGCATTCACAGCTAAGGAAGCAACAGCTACATTCACTAAAGTTGGAGAAATCCCAACTGCTGGTTATACTGGAGTAGTTACTGCTTTTGATACTACTAATAAAACGATCACATTAGATACTCAAGATCCAGTTAAATATGCTGGTGAAACTGGTAAAACTTATGTGTTTAAAGGACAAGGTAATACTTCAATTACAGACGCAGATGCATTCCTTAAAATTGTAAAAGAAGCTAAAGTTACAGTTACTTATAAAGTTGATGGTGATACTGTAACATTTACTATTATTAACATTGATAACACTGCTGATGGTGGAGCAACTGATACAGCAAATCAAAAGAAGGAAGCAGATTTAAAAGCTATTAATACTGCTAAAGATGCAGTTACAGCTACTTCAACAGTTTCAGTTGTGGGTGAAGCTACTGATGCTAAAAAATTAGCTGCAGTAAAAGCGCATGTTGTATCACAAGTTAATGATTCAACAGTAACAGTAGATGTAAAAGAAACTGCTACTGAAGGTAAATACACAGTAACTCTAAGCAAAGGTGATGCTAAAGCTACTAAAGATGTTGAAGTAACATTTGTAACTAGTGAAATTGCTGCATCAGCAATTAAAGCACCACTAACTGTAGATGAAACTGATTTAAAGTTAACATTCTCATCGGCATTAGCTGGATTTAATGTAGATACTACATCTATTACAGCTGCATCTGCAACAGAAGCTTTAGTAGATGTAACTGCAGAGGGTAATGTTATTAAAATTACAAAAGCTGAAAATGCTGATACAGATGCAACAGCTTTAAAAAGTACACTTTTAGAATTTGATATCGATGTTAACGCAACAGGTTATGCAAAAACTACAATCACAGTTGAGGTTTTAATTAACTCTGCTGGAGAACATACAGTTACTTTAACTAAATCTCAAAATGAAACTTCTAAATAAAACAAAACGAAACGTTACTTTATAAGCTAGCTTGCTAGTGAAATAAGTGGAAATGAAAACCCCGTGTCTTGTTTTTAGCAATACATAGGGTTTTCTTTCTAACTGCTACTTCCAAATGAAGGGTGAAACCCCTTTCCTTGTAAACAGTCACTCTACATGTGCCTAATCCTCCTGCATCCAGTGAAACGCTTAATCAGTTGAAAGGATGAAGTCAGGTGAAGTCGTACTCAATGAATTGAGGCGGGGCTCCTTAAAAGGTGGCTATGGCTAGGAGACGAATCCATGTTGATCCAGGATGAGTAAGTGAATACTACGTAGAAGCTAGGAGTTTAGTATTTGCCCTTATTTGTGAAATCATTTAATGGCGATTAGAACAATTGACTGTTAAACTAATCGTTCTCATTCCTGAAAAGTGGAAGCCTAAGGTCATCAAAAGAAGGGATAGAAGTAATGGAACGTTTGAAGTCTTACTAGGAGAGGTGGGTAAGCACCGGTGAAGCTAGTAAGATGGCAGCGGGTTCATAGTAGTGTTGATCGCTAGCCGTTTGTACCTGGATGGTAACATACAGGGAGGATAAAACTAGCAGAAGCGAAGGAACCCAGTCAGTAGAAGATTTCTAATAAAACTTATTTCCCCAAAAGTAAGTTTAAAAGGACCAATCATGTATGACATGATTGGTCACCTTTTTAAATATAAATGTATATTTTTTACATTTATTCATTTAATTTCAACTATTGATAGATAGCCGTATGCGGTGAAAGCCGCCTATAAGGTGAAGGCTCGATTCGAAAGCCGCGGTAGTGCGGTATAAGTAGAGAATAGCAATACATTAGATTTTATCCCAGAGGACATTTTACAAGGCCTTCCATCATTGTCATCTAAAACTAAATTTAACTATTGTTCTATGAATGTCGAATATGGGTAGGTAAATACAGGAAAAACGGAGAATGAGTACAATCGTACTCATTTCTTCATTCTGTTGCAAAACTCATATACCCATGAGTCTTTTGTCAATTTTCTTATAAAATACCCTCGAATCATAATTTTTATGAATCGTAGGGATTTTTATGTTTTTCATTTTAGGTACGGTTAGGCAAGAATAAAAGTTACTGAAAAAATATTGTCTTCATTTGTTTCAAGATAATATTGAAATGAAGATATTAGGTAATGAAAAGATTTCTAATGGATTAAATACGAATGTAAATATAGGATATTAAATAAATTCCAAATTTACTAAATTCCATATTTACATTTATTTGGAATTATATTACATTAAAACTGGGGGGATTAGTTTTTGAAATTGGTATTGACGGATCGCCGTATGCGATGAAAGTCGCCTGTACGGTGAAGGCTCGAATCGAAAACCATAACAATAATGGTATAAGACGGGAATAGCAATGAAATTCAATCAGTACTTGAACAATTAACAAAAGGCGAGGCAGAAGTGGAAGGTCAACAAACTATTGTAAGCTATAAATTTGAAGAGGGTTATGCACCTAAAATGAGTAACTTTGTATTTAATATTAACGATGGTGACGGATTTGTTACAAACAATAATTTCTTTGGTGCCACTCAAAAAATTGTTAGTGGTGTTCCTAAAGCAAGAACTGGAGAAGAAGTAGCAGCAGCAATAGTTGAACACTTTTATGTTTCAAGTAAAAAACGATTCGAACCATTAACTAATAAGTGGGATATAAAAAATGAAGGTAGTGAATTGATTTTTACTTCGAAAGCAAAGAAACCTTATAATATCTTACTTGAAGTTCCTGAAAAAGAAAATAGAGCAGAAATTAAAGGTGAATTTCTTAAGCAGCAAACAGGGATAGAGGATTATGTGGGAGTAAAACAAGTAAACAAAGTAACTTTAAACGGTGCTATTAAAGTTAACGGAGAAACAGTTATTACTTTTGAAGATGGTGAAGAAAGAGCAGAAATAACTGTTACTATTTTACAAGACGATTCATTTGCTACAATTGCAAAAAAAGTTGCAAGTGGGTTAAACAACTTAAATAATTGGGATGTAACAAATATAGATGGATCAGCGGAAGTAATCTTTACTTCTAAAGAGGCTAGAGCAGATAAGTCCATAATATTCAATATTAACAACAAATGAATTAATGTCGAATAAAATAAATTGTAGTGGATAACTAAACTGGACCTTATAAGGTAGATTTTGAAAAAATTCTATCTTATAAGGTTATTTTTTGTCATTCGAATTTAGATGGTTACGATTTTATATAAGATATTTACTATTTATTTACAAAAAAATAAATAGAATTAACATAGCATTAAAACTAGTATGTTTACATATAATGTATGGGGAAGTAATTTTTAGAAGAGTACTGACGGAACGCCGTATGCGATGAAAGTCGCCTGTACGGTGTAGGCCCGAAACGAAAGCTGCCTTTTATGCAGTATAAGACGGGAATAGCAATTTTATTTTATCAGTTATGCATATGAATGACACCCATGCAAGTTTAGCCAATGCAGCTAAAGCTGTTACAGCTGTAAAACAGGTTAGGGGGTCTAAACCAGATAGTTTATTATTACATGCGGGAGATGTATTCTCAGGTACATTATACTTTAATGAATTTAAAGGGCAAGCAGATGTGGCTGTTATGAATTTAATGAAATATGATGCAATGACTTTTGGTAACCATGAGTTTGATTTGGGTAATAGTAATGAAGGTCATCAGGCGTTAGTAGATTTCATTGAAGGAGCAGACTTTCCGTTTGTCAGCTCAAATGTAGATTTTTCCAATGATAATAAATTTAAAGGATTATTTTCTGATTTAATTTCAAGTAATCCTGAAAAAGGACAAATCTATAACGGAATTATTAAAGAGATTAATGGTGAAAAAGTAGGGGTTTTTGGTCTAACGACTGCAGAAACAAAGGGAATTTCAAGCCCTGGAGCTGTTCAATTTGAAGATTATTTGAAAGAAGCTGAAAAAGCAGTAGCAGCTTTCAAGGATAAGGGTGTAAATAAGATTATTGCTCTTACTCATATCGGTTTTGATGACAATGCAGCAGTCGATAATGATATGAAACTAGCTAAAGAAGTAGAGGGAATCGATATTATTGTTGGCGGTCATACCCATACAGAGTTGAAGGATCCGTTTGTAGTAAAGAATGATCAAACACCGACAGTCATTGTTCAAGCAAAAGCCAACAATGAATACTTAGGTGTAGTGGATGTTGAGTTTGATAAGAACGGTGTAGTTATAAAGAACAATGGGCAACTTATCGAGATTGGTAAACTTGCAGAAGACACAGAAGCTGTAAATATATTAAAACCTTTTAAAGAACAGGTAGATAAGGTAGCAGCAGAAAAAATAGGCGTTCAAGCAGACATTGCTTTAGAAAATCCACGTACAGGTGGGGATAATACTAAACCAAGCGTACGTAAAAATGAAACAATTTTAGGGGATTTAATTACTGATGGTATGCTGGTGAAAGCAAAGCAGTTCACTGGTAAAAATGTTGTAATGGCTTTACAAAACGGTGGAGGTATTCGGGCAGCGATTCCGGCAGGAGAAATTACAGTAGGTCAGGTAATTGAAGTGCTTCCTTTTGGGAATACGTTAGCCGTAATGGATGTAACAGGTGCTGAGCTAAAGGCGGCATTTGAGCACAGTTTGAAATTATATCCAGTAGAAAATGGTGGTTTCCTGCATGTAGCGGGCGCTAAAGTAGAGTATAATTCTTCAAAACCAGCCGGCAGCCGTGTTGTATCCATCAAGTATAAAGATGAGTCAGATAACTATGTGAATATTCAAGACAACGTAACATACACGGTAGCTACAAATGCATTTACAGCTCAAGGCGGAGATGACTTTACAATGTTTAGAGCAGCTTATGACGCTGGGCGTGTAATAGATCTGGGCTTATCAGACTGGGAAAACTTCATGGACCATTTAAAATCTTTAAATACATTACCTACTTCTACTGAAGGGCGTATTGTAGATGTATTTGTACAACAGCCAAATGAAGTATCACCTGTTGACTTCAACGGAACTGAAGAGGAACCTAAAGTATTTACGGGAAGTATAAAAGTAGATGTATCAAATATTTCTGAATTAAAAAATGCTGAAGTTAAAGGGGATTTAATTCTTTTGGGGGTTGTTGCTGATAAATTACTACTTTCAAACATTAAAGTAGAGGGCAACCTTTTATTAAGTGATTTAAATACAGAAGCAGTTGATTTTGACGGGATTGAAGTAGCAGAAGAAACGGTTCTTTAAACTGAAAAGCCTTCTTCAAATGAAGAAGGCCATTATTTTGCCAAAACCAAAAGGAGCTAAAAACATGTATAATCGGAAGTTGAAAAAATCACTAAACGCATTATTAGCAACAAGCTTAGTAGCAAGCGTAGTAGTGCCTGCTGCACCTGTTGTCACGCACGCAGAAACGTTGGCGACAGATTTGATTATTTCGGAGTATATTGAGGGAAGTAGTTACAACAAAGCAATAGAAATCTACAATGGTACTGGTGCATCAGTTAATTTAAGTGAATATACTTTAGAACTGCATACAAATGGTATTGATACTGCAGATAAAAGTGTACCAATGTCAGGTGTTTTAGAGCATGGCGATGTATATGTTGTATATCATAAAGATGCAAATCCTGCTATCAAAGCAGTTGGTGATTTGGAAAATAGTGTAGTAGCTAACTTTAACGGAGATGATCCAGTTGTATTAAGAAAATCTGGAGTCATAGTAGATTCTATCGGCCAAGCTGGAGCGCGGATTAATAATAAGGCTGATGTTACATTAGTAAGAAATAGTAATATTACTAGAGGTGATACAAATATTACTGATTCTTTTGATCCCACTTCAGAATGGACTAATTTAGGGAAAGATAATTTCAGTAATATTGGATCCCATACCATGGATAGTGGAGCTGTAACACCACCTGATGAATCAAAGGTTGCAATGGTATCAGCCTCCCATCCTTCATCCACAGTTTCAAAGGGGACAGAAATCACATTATCTACTGCTACTGATGGAGCGGTGATTTACTACACAACAGATGGTTCAGAGCCAAGTGCTGAAAAGGGCACTCAATATAGTAAACCATTAGTGATTGATCAAACAACAACGATTAAAGCGATAGCTATTGCGGAAGGAATGGAAAACAGCGAGGTAACAACTTTCACTTATACTGTAACCAATGAAGCGGAACTTCCAACGATTGCCGAGGTGCGTGGTCAGGCTACAGGAACAACTGTAACTGTAAAAGGGAAAGTTGCAGCTAACCTGAAAAATACAATCTCTATCCAGGATGAAACAGGGGGGATTGCTGTTCGTCCTACAGGCTTGGGTGTAAATGTTGGCGATGAAGTAATATTGACTGGTAAGTTAGCGGACTTCAGAGGACTTTTGCAGTTGGATGGTGCCACTATTGTGGATAAAACTACAGGTGGTAAAGAGCCGGAAGCAAAAGTTGTAGCAGTTGGTGATATTAATGAAACACTTGAATCACAGCTTGTAACAGTAAAGAATACAACATTAACGATTGATTCATCCGGAAGCGGCTGGGTAAATTATAAAGCGGTTGACGAGTTGGGGAATCATATTTTAATTCGTGATGAAACAGGCCAATTGGATTTACTGCGGGCGGATGGCGATTATGAAAGCATTACCGGTATTGTGCAGCAATATGATAAGGACTATCAAATCATACCGCGTTCATCGCTTGATATTGTTGAGGATAGTACAATATTAAAACCGGCAGTTGCTTCGCCTGGTTCCGGAACTTATGTTGGAAAACAAACAGTAATATTATCTACTCCAACGGCAGACGCAAAAATTTACTATACAGTGAACGGTTATGAGCCAACAGCTGAAAGTACCGAGTATTCGTCACCTATTGAAATCATAGAGGATACTACGTTAAAAGCGATAGTAGTAAAAGATGGGGTCTTGAGTGAGGTCGCAACATTCGACTATAAAATTACGGATGGACTGCAGATCCATGATATTCAGGGAGCTGGTCATGCAACATCATTTAATAATGAAAACGTGGAAGTAGAAGGAATTGTGACCTATGAATTTATGTTAAATGGCGCATATTATTACACAATCCAGACGCCAGATGAGTTAGCAGATAAAAATCCGTATACATCTGAAGCAATTTTCTTATATGCTGGTACGAAGGCTTGGCCGGTTGAAATTGGGGATTTAGTGAAAGTAACGGGTAAAGTTAGCGAGTATGCATATGACGGGTACAGTGACCGCCAGGCAACCGATTTGAAGACAACACAGATTAATGTACGAGATGACCAAGGCGGGCAAGTAGAACTTATTAAAAGAGGTGTATTGCTTCCGGAAACTATCCCATTAGATGAGACTAATATTAGTTTTACTACAATCGATAATGACCAGTTCACTAAATTCGACCCTGAAGAAGATGCAATCGATTTTTGGGAAAGCATTGAAGGGATGCGTGTGAGTGTTGGTAATGTAAAAGCAGTATCTCCTCAGGAACATGGTGACTTAATCACAGTGCTTGAGAGTGAGCCGACTAACTCATTACATGGCGGCGTTTTATATGAGGAAGGTAAGACAAATCCTAATCGTATACAGTTCCGTCTAGAACCAAATGGTGCTGCACGTAATTTTGAGGTAGCGACAGGTGATAAATTTGCAGGTCCTATTACAGGAATTGTAGGCTATTCTTATCAAAACTATAAAATTTATGCTGAATTAGAAGAGATGAAGGACAAGCATAAAAAAGGGTCGGCTACTCCTGAAAAAACAACAATTGAAAAAGATGACAAGAAGCTGACGATGGCATCTTATAATCTGGAAAATTTCTCTAATAACGAGAAAGAAACATCTGATGCCAAGGTAGGTAGACTGGTTCGAGCATTCGTTGATGATATGCAAAGTCCAGATATTATCGGGGTAACGGAAGTACAGGACAATAATGGTTCAAGTGCCGGAAATTCAAACGCAGATGAAAGTTATAAACGTTTAATTACTGCAATTGAAGCTGCTGGTGGTCCGGAATATAAATATTTGAATATTGATCCTGTTAATAATGAAGACGGTGGAGCGCCTAATGCGAATATCCGTGTAGGTTTCCTTTATAATCCTGAGCGTGTTGGACTGCCTGAAGATATTAAAGCAGGAGATGCGACATCAGCTGTTGGTTACGAGAACGGGAAATTGACATTAAATCCAGGGCGCATCGATCCTACTAATTCAGCATTTAACAGCAGCCGTAAGCCATTAGCTGCACAATTTACTTTTAACGGTGAAGATGTTATTGCTATTGTCAACCATTGGAATTCCAAGTCAGGAGATACACCTTTATTCGGATCGATACAACCGCCTGTTTATGAAAGTGAAGTACAACGTAAAAAAATTGCAAAAATCGTGTATGATTTTGTTGCAGACATTAAATCTAAAAATCCGAATGCGAATATAGTATCTGTAGGAGACTTTAACGATTATCAGTTTGCTGATGCTTTAAAGATTCATGAAGGTCAGTTAATGACGAATATGATCAACAAAGTAGAAGAAAAGGATCGTTACACATATTTATATCAAGGAAACTCACAAGTATTGGATCACATTTTAGTTTCAAACAACTTAGCGAAAAATACTGAAATTGATATTTTGCACATCAATGCGGACTTTACAGATATGGCTGGCCGTGCAAGTGATCATGATCCGGTAATGGTACAGATTGATTTACATGCCTCAGGAGAAGTGCAAGAACCGATTAAAGCAGAAAAAGTCTATACATTTACTGGATTTAAAACAAAAAAATTAGTAATCATAAAGCCGAGTGTGGAAATGCACCTTGATGGAAATTCGCAGATTAATGAAGGGATTACAGTTAATAGTAATTTTAGTGAATTCCATGGTGACGGTTTTAAAACAACAGTTATCACTGTGAAGCCACAAGATGCAGGAGCTATTGTTGATTTAAAAGGCACAGAACTGAAAAAGCTTGTTATTGATGGAACAAATGTTAGTGAAATCAGAGGTGCAGAAAATATTCAGGAAATTGAATATATTAATGGTGCAAAAGCAGAAAATATTAAAATAACGAATGGTAAAGGGGATCCGATTACGGGTCCTTCTTTTCCTTCTGAGAACCGTGCGCCCCTCATTATAAAGTCTTTTGAAAATAAAACTGTCAACGTAGTCGAAGAAATAAAGCTTTCGCTAAGTGAACACTTTTCTGATCCGGATGGAGATAAACTCAGTTTTTCTGCTACAAAAGGTATGGTTGATGGGGATGTATTAACATTAAATTTACAGGCAGGCAGCCATATTGTTGGTGTAACAGCGACAGATGGAAAAGAGAGTGTTACTGCGCAATTTACTTTAAACGTTAAGGAAATTGAGGGAAACGATTATTATAAAACGGCTTACGGAAAAGAAGGGCAGGCATTAAAACAGGCGCTGCATGAAATTATAGATGATCAAAAAATTCTTTCTTATGCAAAAGCTTGGGAAGCACTTCGCGAAACGGATGAAGATCCAAATAACCCGAACAATGTGTTGTTGTTTTATTCAGCAAAATCCATTTCAAAAACGAGCAATGGTGGCAATACAGGAAACTGGAATCGTGAGCATGTATGGGCAAAGTCCCATGGTAATTTTGGGACTAGTAACGGTCCTGGAACAGACATTCATCATCTTCGTCCGACAGATGTACAAGTTAACAGTTCACGAGGCAATCTTGATTTTGATGAAGGTGGTAGTGCTGTAACAGGTTGTTCAGGGTGCTTTAAAGATTCGGATTCCTTTGAGCCGCCTAATGAGGTAAAGGGTGATGTTGCACGTATTTTATTCTATATGGCAACACGTTATGAAAAAGGTGATCGAGTAGATTTAGAGTTAAATGAAAAGGTGAATAACGGAAGTAATCCTTATCACGGAAAATTGTCGATTCTCTTAAAATGGCATAAACAAGACCCTGTAAGTGAATTTGAAAAAAAACGTAACGAGAAGATTTTTGAATGGCAAGGGAACCGAAATCCTTTTATTGACCATCCGGAGTGGGTGGAATTGATTTGGGCGGAGTAAAGGAAGAATCTTCTTTATATTAATGTAAGAGTCAATCTCTACATAGCTGATGCTGTGTAGAGTTTTTTTATTGGCATAAATTTATTGAGAATATTGATGTAAAAGACAGTATGGTCATTTTAACAAATGCCAAAATAATTTAACATAGAAAAAGAAAGATGCAAAATAATAAAGATGTACTTTAGCTAATTTTATTTACTCACTCAAATTAATAGTGACAAATAATATAAAAAGGATTATTATACTAATGGGGAAATAAATTCTATATAGAAAGAACTATTGTTGACGGATCGCCATATGCGATGAAAGTCGCCTGTATGGTGAAGGCTCGTTATAAAACCAAGAAATAGGAAGGTAATAAGGCGAGAATAGCGCACCAATAACTTTAGCAGTAATAAATCAACCTATATGGAATGATGATGTAATCGAGTGGACTGATATATTAGATGAGAATGGATATATGGTAAAGCTTTATAAAGATTCTATTCTGATCAGTACATTTGATGATATATTGGCAAATTCAAATAGCTTTGATCTATCGGCAGCAATAGCTGCAAACGGTGATGGAAATTATACAGCGACTGTAACTGCATTAGGTAACGGAATAACATCCATTGATGGAGCAGAATCATTAATCTCTCCGTTAAAGGTTAAGATTAGTAATCAAGCGCCTACTGTAACATTATCATTTAATGAGCATATTTCAGACTTAGGCAATGCATTGAATGGTTATTATGGGCAAACAGTTATGATTTATAATGGTAGATTTAGCGATCCAAATAGCGGGGATGTCTTAAATTTTACATTTAGTTCATCAAATCCAGATATAGTGACTATTAAAGACATAGGAAACGGAATGGTACAATTTACTAGAATCTTAAATCCAGTTAATCCAGTAGATGTAACTTTCACGATAACTGCCGATGACGGAAAAGGTGGAAGGGTTTCAGATATTTTTAAAGTTACTATTAATTAAAAAATGAAGATTTAAAAACCTCACCATATCAATAGGCACTGACCTAATTTAATGAGACAAATAAAAACACCTTTCGTTGAAAAACGGGTATTAAACCTAGTAAATCAACGTGGAGGTGTTTTTTCTATGGGTACAAGAGTAAGCTATCCAGCAGAAGTGAAAATGAAAGCAATTGAAATGAAGTTATCAGGCATTCCTGCAAAGCAAATAATGGACGAATTGAATATTAAAAATGTTAGTCAATTAAAAACATGGATGAAGTGGTATAAAACTGGCGAAATACATCGACTTCATCAGCCAGTGGGGAAACAATATTCTTTCGGAAAAGGGCCTGAGTTTGATTCAGAGGAATCCCGTTTACAGACTGAAAATCGTTATTTAAAACAGCAAGTGGAAGTGCTAAAAAAGTACAAGGAAATTGGAAAGGAAGTGGTTGGACAAGCATTTGTAGAAGTAGTAGAGGCACTTAGAGGCCAAATTTCTGTACAAAGAATCTGTGAATTAATGGGTGTGGCAAGGGCCACGTATTATCGTTGGAGAAAACAGAAAGGTACACAAACGACAAAAGAAAAACGAGATCAAGATGTTGGTGAAAAATGTGCAGCGCATAAATACCGATATGGTTATCGTAAAATCGCAAGTTTCTTTCCTAATTTAGCCGAGAAAACGGTTCAAAAAATCATGCAAAAATATAATTGGTCATGTCGTGTAAAAGTAAAGAAACGTAAGCGTACGGGGCAACCAACGAGTATAGCACCTAATCATTTAGAACGTAATTTCCACACTACTGAGCCATTTCAAAAGCTCGTAACCGATATTACTTACTTGCCTTTTGGCCAATCGATGTTATATCTTTCAAGTATTATGGACTTATACAACGGCGAAATTATTGCGTACACAATTGGAACGACACAGGATACACAATTCGTATTGGACACACTGAGTCAAGTAGAAGGAATCTCAAGTGAGGCGATTCTTCATAGCGATCAAGGGTCGGTCTATACATCTTACGAATATCAAAAACAAGTAAAAGAAAAAGGAATTACCATGAGTATGTCCCGTAAAGGCACACCAGCTGATAATTCCCCAATCGAAACGTTTCACTCCTCGCTAAAGTCCGAAACGTTCTATCTCGACGGAATCCACAGCACAACGAATGCATGTGTGATTCGAATCGTCGAAGAGTATATAAATTATTATAACAATATCCGTATTCAAATGAAACTAAACAACCAGTCGCCGGTGCAATACCGTCAACTGGTTGTTTAGAAGGTGTTTTCTTACTGTCTCAAAAAAGGCAGTCAGTGCCATATTGGTGAGGTTTTTAATAATTGCCAAATATTTTTTTAGTATCAAATAATTTAATAATTTCTATAAGTAGATAAGTATGGGATATAACGTACAGTTACAGACAAATCGCTATAAAGCAACTTCATCTACTGTTATAATAAAATTTGTTTTATTTACCCCGTCACCAGCGGACAACTCTCATCAGCAGCCCACTCATTCAACGATCCATCATATAATGCCACATTTTCTTGTCCTAATTTATTCAGCAACAACGCGTTCCATGTCGCAGCAATTCCGCCACCACAATAAGTAATCACTTTTTTAGAAGGATCAAGTGCCCCTAATTTTTCAAAGGTAGCACGTAATGTGGCATCATCTTTCAGTAACCGTGTTTCCGGGTTTGAATGGGATCCGAAGAACGCATGCTTGCTTCCCGGGATATGACCAGGGCGCGGGTATGTTGTTGTTTCACCTCGGAAGTCTGCCTCTGACAAACTGTTGATTAATACAATATTTTCATCACCTAAAGCTGCTTTTACATCTTCTTTTGATACAATTAGATGCTCGCGGCGTTCTCCTGGAAATGGCGCAGGCTCATAGTGGGAGATTACTGATTCTGTTGGACGACCATCAAGCTTCCACTTACGGAATCCGCCGTCCAGTACAGCTACATTATCAAAGCCTTCATATTTTAATTGCCAGCGTAAACGCGCCGACCAGTCGGATGCTAATATATCTACATTTACTAATGGCCCGCGGTCATAAATTACTACATAAGTTTCCTCAGTAATTCCTAAAGGTTCCACCGCTTTCAGAAATTGCTCTCTTGTTGCAATTGTGAATGGTGCCTTTCCTTCAGGGTTAGTAAAGTCTTTCAGTAAATCAGCATAAGCCGCTCCGGGAATATGCTCTTCCTTATAAGCTTCGAACCCGGACCATAGTTCTGGAAACCCTTTACCTTCAGGAATTTTTAAGAATGTTGATGCATCAATTAAGCGTAAATTTGGATCTTCCAGACGTGCCTCTAACCAGTCACCGTCCACTACATAAGGAATATTTCTCATCATTATCAAGCTCCTTTTAAATTATTCTTATTGAATTACTCTGTATAAATTTTACTTTAGCATGAATTATTGGTGAGTTCTATTTGCTGCTTTGGTAAGTAGACAAATCTAACTGAATTTAGATTAGCCAGCTGTGATAAGTAATGAATGTAGAAATTTTATGGAATAAGTAGAATTAACTATATACGAAGCAGATATTATTAATGAGAAATAAGACCCTAATTAATATAATAGGAGAAATTACTCTATTAGACATTTCTGAAATTTAATAAAATTTAAATATTGGATAAATATAACTTTAATATTCAAGTGATTTAATGTTGAAGTAGGTGTTCTAATTAAAAGAGAATTTTTTAGAGCAAGTTAGAATTCATTTAATCTCCCAAAGCAAGCCCTTTAACTAAATAAAGAAGGGTTTGCTTTTTTTGAGATATAAAAAATAAATTATAAGGAGCTAAACAAATGAATAATAATGGACTCAATTACGTTTCCAAAATTGTTTTATCATTTTTACTAGTACTATCCATGATTTTACCTCACTTTTCAGTTGTGAAAGCAGAAACAACTGGTGCTATTGGAGTTGGAGATGCAATCAGTCAGTTTAATCCGGATTCAGTTAAGCCTGATGTAACAGTAGAGGGTTATATAGTAGGGTTTGCGAAAAGTGAAACCTCTTATGTAGTAGAAGCTGAAACCGATACGAACATTGCCATCGCGGACACTCCGGGTGAAACCGATGTAACGAAAATGCTCTACATTCAATTACCGAGTTCACCAGCTTCGATCAGAGCTGAATTTGGTTTGAAAACGAATCCTGGCAATCTTGGCAAAAAAGTAGTAATTACAGGTTCGCTGGAAAAGTACTTTGGTAACCATGCAGGGTTGAAATCACCTATTACGCTCATTCAATTTGTTGGTGATGCAACCGATCCAGAAGAACCAACACAAGTAGCAACTGTAAAAGCTTCCCCGACAGCCGGCGAAGTTTATGCAGGAACAAAAGTAACACTAACAACGGCTACTCCAAATGCAACGATTTATTACACAACTGATGGTTCTGAACCGACGACAGAAAGTACAGTTTATGATGCATCATCAAGTATTGTTATTAATGAACCAACGACGATCAAAGCATTCGCAACAGCAACAGAACTGGATAATAGTGAAGTTGCAACATTTGCCTACACAATCAAAACAGCACCAACAGCCATCTCAATTGAATCGGCACGCAATAAAGCGATTGGTGATGAAGTAATTGTTTCGGGTATTGTCACAGCAAAACTGGAAACAGCGACAGCGCATATTCAGGACGAAACGGGTGCAGCAATTGCAATTTACCCAGCGGACAGTCTTACAGCAAAAGTTGGAGACCTTGTTACAGTTCAAGGGACAGTCGATGAATACAGTGGGCTTAAACAGTTAAAGAATATTTCTCTTGTTGGCACACCAGCAGCTGCGGCTTTACCAGAGCCGCAATTTATAACAAGTGAAGGAATTGCAGAAGATAATGAATCACGATTAGTAACACTGAAAGATGTAGAGATTACCGGGTCTGGCCAAAACTTTACGGGAACAGATGCAGCCGGTACATTTGCAATTTATGATAAATTAAGAGATTCAGGTTTAGAAAGTGGTAAAACGTACGGAGAAATTACAGGGATTGTTGGTCAGTTTACAAACCATCAGCTTCTTCCAATCCGAATTATTGAAGATACAACTAAAGTACAGGATATCCAAGCTTCACATTCAGGCTACGTAACAGCCGGCACGAGTGTAACACTTTCTACAATTACTGAAGGTGCAAAAATTTATTACACAGTGGATGGTTCATTACCAACTACAGCAAGTGCAGAATATACGGAACCTATTACTGTCAATGACGCGATGACGATTAAAGCTATTGGAGTTAAAGAAGGCTTAACTAGCAGCGCGGTTGCAACATTCATTTATGAAATCATTAATCTGGATGATGCGACGATCAGCGACATTCAAGGTGCAAGTCATACTTCGCCGTATGCAGGGCTACAAGTAAATGAAGTAGATGGAGTCGTTACATTTGTAATTGACGGTTCGAATTTCATTATGCAGGAAAATACACCGTTCGATGGTGTGAAATCTACTGCAATTAAAGTGAACAAATCATCGCATGGTATCGCGGTAGGAGATGCAGTGAAAGTAACGGGTACTGTAAATGAAGTTGGCGGGAATACGCGTTTAAAAGATACGCAGATTGCAGCCGTAACGGTTGAAAAAACAGGTACTGATGCTGTTCCTAAAACGCTTGTTATCGGCGAAGATTTATTCCCGCCAAACAAAATTATCGATAATGACAGTTTCGGAACTTTTGACCCGCAGGAAGACGGAATCGATTTCTGGGAATCAATTGAATATATGCTTGTGTCTTTCCCAGATGCAAGAGTAGTAGGACCGATGTATAACAATGATTCACCAATCGTCGTTCCTAATACAACAAACAATACATTTAACGATAATGGCGGTCTAAATATTGCTGCCGATGATTACAATCCTGAAAAAATTATGCTTGAAGGTGTATCAGCGAAAAACTATGAATCAGGCGATCGCTTTAATGATGCATTGATCGGATTTGTAGAGAACTTCTCTGACGGCTATAGACTAAATACGAATAAAGTATTCCCGGAAGTGACAAAGGCGAACATTCAGCAGGAAGTAACGCATCTTGAACCCGTAGCGGACAAGCTGAACTTTGCATCTTACAATATCGAAAACTTTTCGAATAATACGGATAATACATCCGATGAAAAAGCAGCAAAAATCGCTTCAACATTTGTGAATAATATGAAGTCACCGGATATTATTACATTAGTGGAAGTACAGGATAATGACGGTCAAACAGATTCAGGAAATGCCGATGCATCAGAAAGCTACTTGCGATTAATTAACGAAATTACAGTAGCAGGTGGTCCTCAGTATGACTGGATTGATGTTACGCCGATTAATAACACAAGCGGTGGTGCACCAGGCGGAAATATCCGAGTAGGTTACTTGTACAACCCTGCACGTGTTTCACTTGTTGAAGGGGCAAAAGGAACAGGTGAGCAGGCGAATGCATGGACAGAAGAAGGCAGTCTTGCATTGAATCCAGGTTTTGTGAATCCTTCAAAATTTGAAGATACACGTAAACCGATTGCGGCAGAATTTGAATTCCAGGAGGAGCGCATTGTTGTTATTGGGGCACATTTGAATTCTAAAGGTGGAGATGATTCATTATGGGGTCCAACACAGCCACCGGTTTTAGGATCTGAAAAAGAGCGTATTGAGCTTGCACAAGTAATCAACGACTTTATCGATGAAGGACTTGCCAAAGATCCGGACATCAACATTGTCGTAGCAGGTGATATGAATGACTTTGAATTTACACCGGCTCTTGAAGCATTAAAAGGTGATGTTTTAACGAATATGGTAGACAAGGCTCCTGTGGAAGATCGTTTCAGCTACTACTTCCAAGGTAACAACCAAGTGCTGGATCATATTTTAGTTTCTAACAATCTTGCTGAAGTAACGGAGATTGATATGATTCATATTAATGCGAATTTTACTGAAGCACAGGGCCGCGCATCAGACCATGATCCGGTACTAGTCCAAATTGATTTGAAATCAGATAAAGAAGAAACACCGGAGCCGATTATTCCGGAAAATGTGTACAATTATAGTAACTATAAAACAGGCAAGTTAATTATGAACCGCCCAAGTATTTCCCTTACATTAGGTGAAAATACAAATATTAAAAACGGTATTGCGGTATTCAGTGAATATGCCGAATTCCACGGAACAGGGTTTGCAGACAAAACTGTAACGATCAGTCCGAAAAAAGGAAATGCGATTATTGATTTCGCAGGAACAAAAATAGGTAAAATAATCATTGAAGGCAACAATGTAAAAGAAATACGTAATCTGCCATCCGATGCGAATATTACGTATACAAAAGGAGCATCACCAGAAACAATTGAGTTTAAATAATAGATAATAACAAGTAGCATCACCAAATCAGGAAATTGATTTGGTGATGCTTTTTTACTGGCTCAATACATAAGTTCCTAACAAGATTGTCATAAAAATATTGCATATGCTAAAAAGAATGCAATCACGCTATGTTATAATACTAGCAATTATATTAAATCAAATATACCTGCCTATATTTGGACTAGGAGATTGTAATGTTTTCGTTACGAAATATCGTTAAATTAAAATATTTGTTCATTTCAGTCATTGCCCTTGCCTTTGTACTTTCTACGCTTATCAGTGTTTATAGTAACTACAAAGGGAATATGAAATTAATGCAAGAACAGACACTGGAAAATAATCGGGTATACGCGCTGAAATTAGCGGAAACAGTCGATAAATTTATTGTTAATTCAACTAATACGATTCGTTATAGTGCAGCAGAGATTGCCTATGACTTTGAAAATATAAATAAATTGCAGGAAGTAGCAAATCGTCTTTACTTACAAGGAGATACGTTTAGCTCTGTACTCATTGTTGATGAGGAAGACAATATTATAGTAAACGCACCGCAATCTCTCGGAGAAGCAGGAAAGAAAGTTCTCTCCACAAATGGAATGGAAAACTATGATAAACATGAGCCGTTCATTTCGGATCCATATATTTCGCCAACAGGACGTAAAATGATTGTTATTTCAATGCCGATTTATGAAGAACAAGGAACGTTTAAAGGGTTTGTGAGTGGCAGTATCTACTTATACGACTCCAATATTTTTGAATCGATTCTAGGTGAGCATCCTTATGAAAATGGATCTTATGTGTATGTAGTCGATAACAAAGGGAAAATTATTTATCATCCAAATAAAGCAAGTTTAGGGGCAGATGCTTCCAAAAGCGAGGTAGTTGTTCAATTATTAAAAGAAAAACGTGGTGCTCTAGAAGCTGTAAACGCATTTGACCAGCCGATGCTTACGGGTTATAGCCAAAGTGAAAAAACAAGGTGGGGGATCATTGTCCAAACACCTTATGATGAAGCGCTTAGTATGGTAGGGCAACAAGTGGTAAGTGTGTTTAAAATTGGTTTACCATTCATTTTATTCTCATCAGTTGTCGTATTTTTATTGGCTAGCCATATTGTCCGTCCTCTTGAAAAAATAGCGGAGATCTCAGAAATCAGTGTGAAAGATCAGGAAATGAAAAAGCTCAAGGGAATCCGTGCATGGTATTACGAAGTGTATAAAATACAGGAAGCACTCATCCATAGTTTTTCTGTTTTACATGGTAAAGTGAATACACTGAAAGAAGAAACATCAACAGATTCATTAACTAAGCTATTGAACCGCCATACTTTTGAAGAGAAAATTAAAGTGATTACAGAGCAGCAAAAAGACTATACGCTCGTCATGTTGGACTTAGACTGGTTTAAATCTATTAATGATACGTATGGGCATATTGCAGGGGATGAAGTACTGCAAGTTTTAGCAAATAAATTAAAAGAATCGTTACAAGAAGATGATTTAGCATGTCGATATGGGGGAGAAGAATTTATTCTTGTCTTTACAGAAACAACAATTGAAGATGCTTATGAACGCGTTGAATTGCTTCGGTCAAATGTTCAGCAAATTATCAGTCCTGAAGGAGAACCCCTTACATTTTCGGCTGGGATGGCAAATTATCCGCTACATGGTGGCGAGCTAAAGGCTATTATTGCAAAAGCGGATGAAGCGTTATATAAAGCGAAAGATAACGGGCGCAATCGTGTAGAAGTCACAAATGCATAATTTAAAAATTCATTCTTTCTTTAAAATTGAGGAACTGGTTACTCTACATGGCTTTTGCTGTGTGGAGTTTTTTAGTTGGGATTGAAAAATCTATACAGAAGAATGGTAAAAATTATTCAAATTTATAAAGGATGTTCCAGTTAATTGATAAATCACTAAAGAATGGTATGCTAAAATTAAACACATTTTTTTAAGTGTTAATTAAGCAATTTTTTATGTTTTAATTAGTTTTATTCTGCTTAGGTATAATTTTTGATCAAAATATAGATGCTTCAAACTTAAAAATATTCTATTCTTTAGGAGAAATGCATGATTTCTTTAAAAAAATATATGAAATTAAAATACTTAATAGTCGCAGTTATTTCCCTTGCCTTTTTTCTTTCTGTAATTGTTAGTACATATAGTAGCTATCAAGGAAATGTGAAATTTATGGAAGAGCAGGCTTTGGAAAATAACCGGATATATGCTTTAAAACTATCTGAAACTATTGACCAGTTTATCGGCGATACAAAACGGGTTATGCGTTATAGTGCAGCAGAAATTGGTGAAGAATTTACCAATATGGAAAACCTTCAAGAAGAGGTTAACCGTCTTTATTCGCAGGAAAATACATTTAGTTCTGTCGTTGTAGTAGATGCGAATGCGAATATTTTAGTCAATGCACCACAAGATCTTGGACTGGCTGGAAGTAAGATAACATCAAAAGAAGGGCTAGAAGTGCTAAAAAATCGTACTGCTTATATTACCAATCCTTATATGTCGCCGACCGGTCGTGAAATTATTCTTCTTTCCATGCCTGTCTATGATAAAGAAGGCATATTTAAAGGGGTTGTAAACGGTACGATTTATTTGCATGAGTCGGATATTTTTGAAATGGTTTTAGGCCGGCATCCTTATGAAAATGGTTCTTATGTATATGTTGTGGATTCAAATGGAAAGATCATTTATCATCCGGATAAAGCACGACTAGGGGAAAATGTCTCGCAAAATGAGGTTGTAGAAAATCTGATAAAGGAAAAAAGCGGAGCAAAGGAAGTTGTCAATTCTCTTGATCAGCCAATGCTTGCTGGGTATAGCTCCACTGAAAGAACTCGCTGGGGAATTGTTGTTCAAACACCGTATGAGGAAGCAATAAATGCCGTTGGAAAACAAGTATCGGAAGTCTTTGCACGAGGTTTGCCTTTTATAATTCTCTCAACTATTTTTGTCTTTATACTTGCAACACGTATTGTACGTCCACTTCAAAGTATGGCGGAAATAGCAGGGAACAGTGCACAGGAGCAGGAGATGAATAAACTCAAAGATATTCGCGCATGGTATTTTGAAGTGTTTAAAATTCGGGAAGCACTTATTCAAAGCTTTTCAATTTTGCATGGACAAGTGAATACACTGAAAGAAGAATCCTCAACAGATCCGTTAACAAAGCTGTTAAATCGCCGTACTTTCGATAAAATAATTCACTTATGGACCGAACAGCAAAAACCATATACATTAGTCATTTTAGATGTGGATTACTTTAAAAAAGTCAATGATTCCTATGGTCACACTATAGGAGACGAGGTATTGCAATTTATAGCTAGTAAATTAAAAGAAGTTGTTGGTGAAGAAGATTTAGCTTGCCGTTATGGCGGGGAAGAGTTTATTCTCCTGCTTTCCGAAGAGACGATAGGTAATGCGTTTAGCCGGTTAGAAGTATTCCGTGAAGAAATTTCCCGTCTTATCAGTCCAACGGGGGAAGGGATTACATTCTCAGCCGGAATCGCAAATTATCCGTTGCACGGGGATCAGCCAAAAATCATATTGGAAAAAGCGGACGCAGCGCTATATGAAGCGAAAAAGAACGGGCGGAACCGTGTGGAAATAACAAATGCATAATTTAAAAATCCAGTCTCTCTTTTTAATTAAGAGTGACTGGATATATTAGTTTAATAGAAATTAATCGTAAAGTAAGGACTCTTTTTGCTGCTGTACTCTAAGCCTACAATTGCGTTTTTATAGGCAGGCTGTAATAAATTGTCTCGATGTCCTTTACTATTCATAAAGCCTTCATGCGCATAAATCACATTGTAGTGGCCATACGAAATATTTTCGCCCCATGTTTTGAGCTCGGACTCGCTCATACCGCCGCTGAGCATACGGTCTATTGGCTTTGTTCCTGTTAGACTTGTATGAGAGAAATAGTTGTTGTCAATCATATCTTTACTGTGTTTACGTGCTATCGATGCCCATTGCGGTGAATGTGTAAGCGGATTAACACCTTCAGCAGCACGTGCCTGATTCATCAGCTCGACCATAAGTTGTTCGGAATGTTTTTGCGTATCGGATATATCACCGTAATAGCCAGCTTTGTTCACTTCATAGTCTTTATGGACATAAAGTATTGAGCGAATAACATTCTTTTTATGAATATCATAGAAAAACGTTACATAATAGTCATCTATTAAATAGAAATTATATTCGTTGGAAGCTTGCGTATTGTAAACGACATTTCCGCGATGTACATTTGCATTTTCCGTTCCGTACTTCGCTTTTACATCGCTCGCATTATGTGTGCCGATTTGCAGATCCTGCGCACCGAAGAAGCTTTTGCCTTGTTTCGTCATATACCGTGCGACGATTTTATTGTTGTCGACACCTTCTAATTCAAAATCCAGATTTTTGCCTGTTTGTTTCCAATCAAAGTCATATTCACTATTGTAAGTTGCTAGAGCAGTATCAGGTTTTTCGGCAGGTGGAGGCGTTGGTTCGCTGATGACTTCACCGGTCGTTTTATAACTGAGTGCCCGATAAAGGAATGTTGCCATTTGTGCACTTGTGACATTATTATTCGGTAAGAACTGATTTTTTTCATTGCCTGTTGTAATCCCGTGGCTCGCCAAAATATTTACATAGTCATAGTACCAGCTGGATTTTGAAACGTCTTTAAAGCTGACTGTCGTACCGCCGTTTAATTTCAGGCTTTCTACTAGAATTTTTGATAGATGTGAGCGTTTTACTGGCTGATCCGGATTGAAATTGCCGTATTCGTCTCCATCAAAAATACCTGATTCATATGCCCAAATAATCTCCTGTGTAAAAGGAGCTGAATTCGTTACATCTTTAAACTTTCCATTATAGGAACGCACTTTTGGAATGGCCAGAGCCGAATCACTTGAAAGAAGTGTTTGGAGAATTTTTGATGCTTCTGCCCGTGAAACAGGTTTGCTGAAATTAAATTGACTGCCGGATTTATAATCATACACATTTAAGTTATTTAAATATTGGATGGCTTCCGTATGGGAATTCTGACTGTTTTCTACATCATAAAAAGTCTTTTTCGCAAAGACGTCATCACTCGCCACAAATAATGCGGATGCGAACAGAGTAGTAGCTATAAAGCTTTTTGTTATTCTTTTTTTCATTCGTTTCGACTCCTTTATTAAAACTCTATTTTCCGTTTCTATTATTTTTTGTCTTTACCCGTACAGAAAGGCAACAAAACACGGTGTCCTCTATACATATTAAAACGGCGGGAAAAAAGAGCATGTTCCCGCCGTTTATATTTTATTTAATTAAATACCATAAAGCATCTTTCCATGTCGCATCAACATATGTCCATTCAAACGTACGTAATGGGTACGGTCTGAATGTAGGGGCGAACAGATTTTTTTCGTCGCCGTCAATAAAGATTTGCTGTGGTGCGATTGGAGCAGTAAATACCGCCGTGTCCTCTAAATCTCCATCTTTCGCAGCGTCCTCTTTTTTGGAATCTTCGAGTTCGACAGTTTGGATGCGCGGTTCGGTAACTACGGCTTCTTCAAGGCCTTCTTCTTCGATATTTTCTTCAATCGGTTCGCCGTACATGAACTCTTCTTGTTCAATTTCAGCTTTATGCTGGAATAGCAGGTCAACAGGTTCTAATCTTGTTTTCCCGTCTTCTCCGACTGTATAAATAAGGTTTCTTGAATTGTCTTGTTCATATTTTACAAGCCAACCCTCGTTTACTTGGAAGCTTTCATTTGCTTCAAACGTAGTAATTGTCGCATCTGCAAGTATACCAATCGGTGTTTCCGTTAATAAGTCAGCTGGTTCGATGCTAACTTCATACACTGTATCATCCGGCTTTACTTTATCGTTCTTTTTCATTTCATTAAATGCAATGGAATCCCGTGCAGGTATTTGCTGTTTTTCCAGTACATCTCCATCAATGATCAGTTCGTCTTCTTTGCCTTCATTCAATATAACAGAGGCCTTTTGACCGATTTCGATTTCCTTCCAGTCTTCATGTTCCACATAGGCAACAAATTTCTTTTCAAGTGATTGAATCTGGAAAATGATCGAATCGCCTTCAAGAACAATCTCTTTAACAATCCCTTCAACTGGTGTAGTTAAGGAATTATTATTACTTAACTGGGAAATCATACTGTCCACAATAGTAATTTGGCGTTCAGTTTCCGCAATGGAACGTTCGATAATTGCAATACCTTCTGCTGTTGGCGTATTTTGTTCAATACCAAGCTCCAGCGTTAAATTAATATTCCAGTTTTCAATGTCACCAAGTGTAGTCGAATCGGTTGCAGTACTCGGTGAGGAATTGCTGTTTTCATATTGTAGGTCCGAAACGATTCTTTCTAATTCCGACAGCTCGTTTTCATATGCATCGCGATCCGTCTCAAGACGCGTAAGTTCACGTTCCGCTTCTTCGGGTTTATAAATGGCCAGCTCTGTTAATAGGCTGACACTTTGTCCTTGTGTAACGAGCACTTCGCTAATCGATTGCACAGGTGCTGCGATGAAATGCTCCTGCTTCGCTGCGACAACCGCGTCTGTTTCAAGGATTTTTTCATGATAATCGGCTACAGCAAACTGCACATTATTAATATAGTAGTTTTTCATGATAATATCGTTGTCTTTTAATAGTAGATAACCATTCACTAAAACAAATAATAGGGCTACTAAGCTAAAAACTTTTACCTTTTTTGTTATACGCATTACAGACCAAGCCACCCTTCAATCCAAGTTAAAACAGGAAGAATGCTATACAGCGCAACAAGTGATGCCAATACAATTTGAATAAGTATTAACTTAAACAACAAAGCTTTCGGTCGATCTGTCCAATTCGATAAAAATATGTATTGAATCCATACCGCAATTATCGATGCGACTGTTAGTTGATTCAGGAAGAACAATAAATAGTCATGATAATATACGTATGCCATCATAGGTGCCAGTGAAAACATTGTGAACTGTGTAGAATATCCTGCTATTGCAAAGATAATCACCGTCAGCAATTTTTCAAGAACAATGAAAAAGATGACATATAGCTGTATCTTTCGAATCCAGCCATAATCGATATTTGTCAATAAATGAATCAAATATGTAATGACATAATAATGAATGATAAAAAATAAAATACCTGCTAGAATCGCACCAATTAATGACATCAGTCGAGCGAAACTATACAAATCACCTTCACCATTCACAAGCAATGCTGTTAAATCGGTTGTATTCATCCCCCAGAAGTTGCGGACTATAAAAAACAGTAATGTAAAACCAAAAATAGCCAGCAAAACTCTCCGATACCCTATAAGTCTTTGATCTTCGCTACGTTCAATATTATGTATGAGTTGCGATGGGTGTGAAAGATGATGCCAAAACTTGTACTCGAACATAAATTCACCTCAATATTTTTATTAACATATGCTTAATACCCTAATTTGGAGTAAATAACACATATATTAACAGTGTAATAGAAAATATAATTTTATTATAAACCTTATCGCAAATTAAATGTAAAAAGTATGTAAATAATGAAGAATAGTCTAGGTTAAGCGAGAAAGAAGTGCTACTTTTAGTTAAGGTAGTTGGCAAATATAGGAGTATTACATTTAAAAATAGTCTTAAGGGGTTAGCTGACAATGAATTCAACGAAGCAAAATAGAATCAGATCACTTATTGAAATATTTTTAGTTTCTACACGGTTAGGGCTGACATCCTTTGGCGGACCGACTGCTCATATAGGATATTTTCATGAAGAATATGTACGAAGAAGAAAGTGGATGGATGAAAAAAGCTATGCAGATTTAGTCGCACTTTGCCAGTTTCTACCCGGCCCTTCAAGCAGCCAAGTGGGGATTAGCATTGGAATTATGCGTGCAGGAATACTAGGGGGAATTACATCATTTATTGGATTTACATTTCCCTCGGTAGTAGCGCTTATCGCATTTGCACTACTTATGACCGGATTTAATGTTGGAAATGCCGGATGGATTCATGGCTTGAAAATTGTGGCGGTAGCGATCGTTGCACATGCCATTATCGGAATGGCTAAAAGTTTGACACCTGATCTAAAAAGAAAGGCAATTGCGATAGTGGCATTAATTGTGTCGGTTCTATGGCAAACCGCTTTTAGTCAAGTAGGGGTTATTTTAATTGCCGCATGTATAGGTTACTATTTGCTGAAACAGAAGAATGATGGGGCAGTGGGGCAGTCGCGCTTTCCTGTTTCTAAACGGGTTGGAGGGTTTTGCCTTCTTTTGTTTGTTGGTTTATTGGTAGCTTTGCCTTTATTGAAAGAGGCAACAGGTTCTTATTGGTTAGCGATGTTTGATAGTTTTTACCGCTCAGGTTCTTTTGTTTTTGGCGGGGGACATGTCGTGCTGCCTTTACTTGAAAAAGAATTTGTCCCAACAGGCTGGATGAGTGAAGAAGCATTTTTAGCAGGATATGGTGTCACACAAGCCGTACCAGGTCCATTGTTTACATTTGCCGCTTATATAGGAACAGTAATGAATGGCTGGCAAGGAGGGCTAGTCGCGACAGTAGCAATTTTTTTACCGGCATTTCTATTAGTGATCGGTGCACTGCCGTTTTGGGATCAACTACGACACCATCCGAAAATTACAGGCGCAGTCATGGGCGTGAATGCAGCTGTTATTGGGATTTTAATTTCTGCACTATATTCTCCAATCTGGACAAGTTCTATATTGGAGGCGAAGGATTTTGCTATAGCCGTGATTTTATTCAGTATGCTGGCATATTGGAAACTGCCGCCGTGGATTGTCGTAGTGACCGGGGTTGTAGCGGGATTGGTGTTTTTATAGAAAATAAAAGCTGTCTCTAACGTTGGAGAGGGCTTTTTTCGTCTTTATCTAGCGGAGTTTCTACTTTTTATGTCTTTTGTTCTACTTTTCCTAGGAAATGTTCTACTTCTGGAGCTGAGTGTTCTACATTTCTTTCACTATGTTCTACTTTTTCCTACTAATATTTTACATATTGGGGCACGAGTTCTACTTCCTAAAAAAAACTAGACGAAAGTAAGATTTTAATTGGTATCAAGGTTCTATATTTGTAATTAATATACTAATAAGGAAATCATAAAAGTACCATTTTAATGCCATTAGATATAATTCTGAAAATATAAAAATTATATTATAAAACTAATTATTACCATGTGAATTAATTATTACCAAATAATATACATAAAGTTCTGATAACTAAAGCCTTGCTATTACAAGTATATGGAGGTTTACTTTATATTTCCTAAAATAGCATTGACATTAAAATATCTTACTAATATACTTGTAATTGTTATCGTAATATACGAGACAACATTTAACATAATGATAAAAAAATGTTTTTATTGGAGGAAATCATTCTATGGCTAACCAACCTAAGAAATATACTAAATTCGTAGCAACTGCTGCTACAGCTACTCTTGTAGCATCTGCAATCGTTCCTGTAGCTTCTGCTGCTGGATTTTCAGACGTTTCAGAAAAAAACTCACATGCTGTTAACATTAACGCATTAGCAGAAGCTGGCATCATCGGAGGATATCCAGATGGCACTTTCAAACCAAACCAAGAATTAACTCGTGGTCAAGTTGTTAAAATGTTAGGTAAATGGGTAGAAAACCAAGGTTTCGAAATCCCAGCTGACTATGCAACAAAAGCTCGTTTCACTGACTTAGCTGCAGACGCTAAAGACCAAGAATTAGTAAAATATGCTGCATTAGTAGCTGACACTGGTGTATTCAATGGTTCTAACGGCGCATTAAACGCTGGCGGAAAAATCACTCGTGAAAACATGGCTCTAGTATTAGACCGCGCTTTCAAAGCAATCAACGACACTACATTAGTAGAAGTTGCTTCTGAAATCGAAGACGTTACAGTTGCTGACTTAAACACAGCTAAAGCTGAAGCTCGTGAAGCGATCCAAGCATTACGTAACTTAGGTATTTCTGGCGTTGAAAACTTCATGCCTAAAGATTCAGTAACTCGTGCTCAATTCGCTTCATTCTTAAACAAAACAATCAAAACTGAATTTGAATTAACTGTTAAAGAAGTAGTAGCTGTAGATGCTAACACATTAGAAGTTACTTTATCAGATGATAAAAAACACACAGTAAAATTAGAAACTGCTTTAGAAGCTAACAAAGAAACTGAAGTAACTTTCACAATTGATGGTAAAGAGTACACTGCAAAAGCAACTTTCGTTTTAGCTGTAAAAACTGCTGAAGTAGTTGACGCTTTAAACTTAAACGTTACTTTAACTGATGGTACAAAACACGCTGTAAGATTAACAAAAGCTTTAGAGCCAAACAAAGCTACTGAAGTAACTTTCACAATTGACAAAATTGAACACAAAGCAACTGTAACTTATGTTGTTGAAGACTTACTTTTAGAAGAAGTAAAAGCAATTAACGAAACAGAGTTACAATTTGTGTTTAACCAAGAAGTATTAGAAGCCGGTGCTGAAACTAAAGGTAACTATACGTTTACTGCTAAAGCTCCTTCTAAACAAAAAGCAATCGCTCCAAAATCTATTGAATTACAAGAAGACGGTAAAACTGTAATCGCTCGTTTTGCTGCTGGTACATTAGTTGATGACACTACTTATGAAGTAGTTGCTCAAAACATTGTTGCTGCTAAATTCAATAAATTAGTAGAGTTCGAAGGTACAGTAACTGTTAAAGCTGATACAACTGCTGCAACTCTTAAATCTGTAGAGTACGCTGGTGGTAATAATATCACTGCTACTTTCTCTGAACCTGTTGCTATCCAAGATGCTGTAGTACGTGTTGATGGTGTAAACGTTACTGTTTCAGAAGTAGCTGCTACAACTGTTGCTGGTGACTATACTTACACAATCAATGTTGGTGAAGACTTATCTAAATTAGGATCTCACAATGTAACAATTGTAGGCCTTAAAGACTTAGCAGGTAACGAATCAACTACTTTAAATGGCACTTACACTGTAAGCAATGATACTGTAGCTCCAACTGTAGAATCAGTAAAAGCTGTTTCTGCTACTTCATTCGAAGTGAAATTCTCAGAAGCAGTTAAGTCATTAGGGACTATTAAAGTAACTAAAGGTAACACTGAATTTGAAGTAAAAGAGGCTAAATTAGTAAACGGCACAGTAAGCACATATTTAGTAACTGTTAAACCAGAAAACGGTACTAATAAGTTATATGCTGACAAAGAAAAAACTGTAGCATTAAATGTCGAGTTCAAAGGTTATACTGATAACGCTGAGTTATTAGGTGAAGCTACAACTAAATCTGTAACTTTATCTTTAGATACTGATGCTCCATCATTATTAACAACTTCAGTTAACAAAGTTGCAGTTTCAGGTTCTGACTTAGTATTTTCAGTTGAAATGACTGAAGCTATTGAAGATGTTACTGCTTCTAAAGTGAAAGTAATCAGCCCATCTGGTGTTGAATTATCAACATCTGTTGCACGTGTTGCTGGTATTAAAGGTGCAAACAGTGCATTAGACATCACTGTAGCTACTGAAGATTTAGAGCAAGGTACTTATACTTTAGTATTTGAAGCTGATGCAGTTAAAGATGCACAAGGTTTAGGTAACGCTAAGTTCCAAACAACAGTGACTTCAAAAGCTGTAGATACTTTTGTGGCTCTACCAGTTGATAACATCGCTTTAGAGGCAGGAAACGTTATTAAAGTAACATTCCCTGAAGAAATGACTGATTCAGCATTAGATTTAGCTAACTACAAATTGGATAACGCAGCTTTACCAGCTGGTACTAAAGCGGTATTCACTAACACTGGTAAAACTGCTTTAGAATTACGCTTACCATCTACATTCACTGTAGTTGCTGATGCTGATTATAAATTTGAAGTAGTTAAAACTTTAACTTCTAAAGATGGAGACTATGTTGTAGCTTCATTAACAGATGCTTCTGGTAACACAATTTCTAAAATTGCGAACGCATCTAACACAGTTAAAAACATAACTTTACAAGATAACGTAGCACCAACATTAGTATCTGCTGAATTTGAATTAGCTGATAAAACGGCTACTACTACTGAACAAATCAAGTTAACATTCTCTGAAAATGTTGCAATTGCAGATGATTCAATGGCTTCAGCAATTAATGATTTAGTAGTTACAGTGGCTGGTAACGAAATTCAAGTAAATGATTTAGATGTAAACGGTAAAGAAGTAATCGTATCTTTACAAACTGCTTTAAACATCGCTCAAGCTACAACTATCGATATCCTTCCAGAAGGTGAAGATAACGCAGCTATCGCTATTACAGATACTTCAGTAGCAGCTAACAAAGTTGTTGCTAAGAAAGTAACTGTAACAAAATAATTATTTAACTAATTTTCCCCTTAAACTTCTTTTAAAGAGGTTTAAGGGATTTTTAATTTTAGTGATTGCATAACCTCCCAAGGTTCATGCAATCACTTTTTTTGTCAGAAAATTTGTAAATTACCATAATATTCTATACAATATTCCCTATGGAGGGATGCACATGCATTTTTTTAACCAATTAAAAGTGAATGGGTGTTTGCTAGAAGTACAAGGTTATTTTCAGTCTAAAATGAATGTCCTGGAAATTCAGTGTAAAGAAGTATTGCCGTTGTTTAGAAATTGGAAATATGAAGAAGTGCTTGTTGAAGAATTTGCTTTAATTGATAATGATCAAATGGTTTATTCAGATAGCTCTCCTTTGGTTATAGCAGAAGTTTGTCATAATCAAATCAAGTTATTACATATATAAAACTATCATCATAAATTGGGGGAGTTACATATGAAAGTTCATACTAAATTTCTAGCATCTGCAACAGCAGCTATTCTAGCAGCAACGGCGATTGTTCCAACAGCTAGTGCCGCATCGTTTTCAGATATTAAAGGCAGCGGGCACGAAAATGCGATTACGATTTTATCAGAACAGGGCATTATCGGTGGTTATCCCGATGGCACGTTTAAACCGAATCAAAACTTGACTCGTTCAGATGTTGTAAAACTGTTAGGGAAATATTTAGTTTCATTAGGTCATGAAGTTCCGAAAGATTATAAAACGAAAATGCGCTTTACAGATTTAACGGCGAAATCACAGGATGAATTGTTACAGTACGCAGCATTAGTAAAAGATGTTGGGGTTTTCCAAGGAAGTAACGGGGCACTTATGCACCGTGACCAGTTACGCCGCGACCAGATGGCGACTGTTTTAGTGCGCGCATTTAAGGTCATCAATGATTTCGATTATGTTGAAGCAATGAAGGAAACAGACTATAAATCGAATATTAGTGATTTAAGCAGAACATCTACAGAGCACCAGGAGTCAATTGAAACATTGGCTTACTATGCGGTAACAAAGCAAAAAACATTCAATCCGAAAGATCCGACAAAGCGTGGTCAATTCGCAACATTCCTTTATAATATGCTGCAAATTGAAGTACCTAAACCTGAACCTGAAAAGCCTGTTTTAACAGTAAAAAAAGTTGAAGTACAAGCAGTTGATAAACTGCGTGTTACGCTTTCTGATGATAAGTCGTATATTGTGACATTAAAAACACCATTAGTGGAAAATGTGGAAACTGAAGTTACTTTTGATGTTAACGAACAAACATTTACAACGAAAGTAAAATTTGAAGTACCGGATTTGAAAATCTCTTCTATTACAAATCCAAATGGCGGCCAAGTTGCGATTACATTTAATCAGCCTGTGAAACTGGGGGCAGATCTAAATACGGCAGCCATTAATAAACTTGTTGCGGTTACAGGTATCGATCGTCTTGGACAAGTACAATTGTCAAAAGGACAATTAAGTGAAGATAAGCGCACATTGACGGTGACAATTAATGCAACTGCCGGGCTTGAAGGACGCTACCGTGTCGTAGTTGACGGTATTGAATCCGCAACATCGAAAAAGCTTGTTAAGTATGATGATATTGCAACTTTCATCCCTGATAAAACATCACCGGGAGTTTTGAAAGTAGAAAATGTTTCGGCTACTAAAGTAAAAGTGATTTTTACAGAACCGGTTACAAATCCGATTGGAGTAACTCAATTTAAACTAGCAGATGGTTCAGTTGTTTCAGGTATTCAAGGGACAATTGAAAAAAATGCGACAGAAGTTATTTACGATTTATCTGCAGCTACAGCAAAAGGACAAGTTTTAGCACCAGGTACAGCAATTGCGATTACATTTGGAACAATTATCGATATTTCAAACAATCTTTCTTCGTCAAACCCATTAACAACATATGTTACCAAAGGGGATAAAGATGGCGTTGTACCTACTTTAACGAATGTTACACAAATGGGCGCGAAAAAATTTAAGTTAACATTCTCTGAGGAAATTCGTACAATTATGCCGGCAGACATTACGATTGCTCAAAATACGTATTCACCAGCAATTACGAGTATTGTGAAAGATAAAGACGATGCAAATTCCTATATCGTTACGACAAGTGGTTCGTTAAATGGCTACACTACAATATCGACGACGCCTGGACGCTATATTACCGATGTTTCAGGTGAAGTGAATGTATTTTCGACAGCGTATAACTTTGTAGCAGATACAACAATTCCGTCTGTTGTCAGTACAAATGTTGTGAAGGATAAAGGAGTCGAGTATTTAGAGTTTACATTTGACCGAAATGTAGAAGCAGCGGCATTTGCGCAGGTGACGCTGGCAGGAAGTTATATTTTAAACGGATATACGTATCCGTTAGCAAATAATTTGTTCGGACAGGTCGAAAAATCAACAACGAACGACAAAACAATCCGCGTTCGTTTAAGTAAATTATCTAGTTCTGGTGTGGCTGGGACTACTACTGCAGGTTACACATATTCAGTTGGTGCTACATTCACAGGAGTTACAAGTGAGTATGGACAAGCGGTGAACCCAGCCTATCAGGTTAATTTTGCACGCGGCTCTGATTTTGCACAAAATGAAGAGAAGTTATCTGTATTAAGCGTGGAAACTTCTTATAATGCTAGACAGGGAACAAATATTGATAATAAAACTATTGTCATTACGTTTTCTACACATGTAGACGGTATTACGGCATCGAACCTGCAAAACTATACATTGGACGGTTTGACAATACAGCAAGCAGTTGTTAAACATAATGAACCATACAAAGTATATTTAACGGTTAAGGAAGACATTGCCCAATCCCGCGGTACGAATTTAACGATCAGCAATTTACGGGCTTTGAATTCAATTGTAACAATGGAACCTAAAACGGAACTGATCTTTTTAAATGAAAATATCGCCCCAAAATATCAGTATCATAATATTACAGATACCGATACGATTACTCTTTCATTTAATGAAGCAGTTAAAAATGCATTGAATCATTCGTTTGAGGTTAAAGTGGGCGATTTAGCTGTGCCGATTTCACAAGTTTATTCGACTACTAACGAGCAGGTGGCAATTCGATTAGCCCAACCGTTAAAATCAAACCAAGTTGTTACAATTACACAAACGGCCACTTCAACGGTAAGTGACTATGCAAATAATAAACTAGTCCTATCACCGATTCAATTTACCGTTCCTACGAATATTAATTACTAATATTTGGAGCATATCTATTTCGATAGATATGCTTTTTTATATTTTAATAATACTTTTTAGTCATTTTAACGAAATTGAGTTTATATTCAAATAATTTGTGGAAATGCATAGGTTGTAAGCAAGTTTGAAGAAGGCAACATATTTAATTGTTTTACAAACTAGGAGGTTAATAAAGATGCAGAAAAAGTACAAGAAGTTTTTGACGACGGCGGCTACTGCGACATTAGTGGCATCGGCAATTGTCCCGGCAGCAAGTGCGGCCAGTTTTTCGGACACAGCAGGAAATACACATGAAAAGGCGATTGATTCACTCGTAAGCCAAGGCATCATTTCAGGATATCCGGATGGGACATTTAAACCGAACCGTACATTGACACGTTCGGATGTTGTAAAACTATTAGGTAAATACTTAGTGTCACAAGGTTACAAAATCCCTTCAGATTATAAAACAAATATGCGCTTTTCAGACTTGCGCAGCACTTCGCAGGACGAGCTGTTGCAATATGCGGCATTAGTAAAGGACAACGGTGTATTTAACGGAAGTAACGGAAACCTGTTACCGGCAGATCCGATTACACGTGAAAATATGGCGGTTGTTCTAGTGCGTGCCTATACGAATATTAATAATTTTGACTTCCTAGGATATGTAATCGGGCAGGATTTCAATGAGGATGTAGTCGATTATAACAGAGCAAAAGCAGAAGCACGTTCCGCAATCAGAGTATTGGACTACTATAATGTAACGGGCGTGCCGAACTTCAACCCGAAAGGCTTCACAACGCGCGGTCAGTTCTCTTCATTCCTGTATAAAATGCTTCAAGTGGAAGTGCCGGGAGAAGGATTGAAAGCGGTCGAAGTTATAAATGCTTCGACATTAAAAGTTACACTTACAAACAATACTGAACATACGGTGAACTTAGATACGCCGTTGGAAGCCGGCAAAGAAACGCCTGTTAAATTTACGATCAACGGTAAAGAGTATGGTACTTCTGTCACTTACAATGTTCCTTTAACAGTAAAAGCAGCTGAAGCTACGGGAGCGAATAAATTAAAAGTCACATTAAGCGACAATTCCGAGCACGAAGTTACTTTAGAAAACAATCTTCCTGAAAATGAAGAAACAACGGTAGATTTTAAGATTGACGGTAAAGATTATTCAGCGAAAGTAACGTATGTCGTTACAGAAGTGAAAGTCGCAACTGTCAAGGCACTGAATGGTGGACAAATTGAAGTGAAGTTCAATCAAAGAGTAGACTTGCCTGCCAGCTTATCTTCTGCACAATTGGCAAACTATGTAACGGTTTCGGCTGTAGACAATAGTGCCGTTACTCTTTCGAGAGGGCAGTTAAGCGAAGATGGACGTACATTAACAATCTCCACAAACGGGGCTGCAGCTTTATCAGGACGCTATCTCGTAAAAGTTAATAATGTGAAAAATACAGCTGGTACAACGGTTACTCCATATGATGATGTCGTCAATTTCGGTACGGATACAGTGGCACCTACGTTAATCAGTACAGTAAACCGAGATGCAAAAACAGTTCGCGTTACGTTCTCAGAACCTTTGCGCGCATTTAGTAACAGCAGTATTACATTCAGAATCGCTAACGGTACAAATGTAACAGGTATTACTGGAGAAATCGCAGCGGGTGCTACGTATGCAGACTTTGATTTATCAAATGCGATGGTAAATGGTCAGCCATTAGCGGCAAATACACAAGTGACCGCAACATTTGCAGGACTGCGTGATATTGCCGGAAACTTCAGTACACCAAATCCGTTAACGACTAGCTTTGCGATGGGTGGGGCTGATGGAGTTAAACCAACGCTAACAAGTATTTCGCAAACTGGTCCGAGAACATTCAGACTGACATTCTCGGAACGAATTCAAAAACCTGCAATCGGTGATCTGGAATTACGTTTAGGGAATTCGGCAAATGCGATTACGGCAATTGATGCAGTCGCTGGGGATGATCGTTCATTTACCGTTACCGCTACAAATGATTTAACAGGTGTTTATAATATTGGCACAGCCTCTGGCAAAACAATAACCGATATTTCAGGTGAAACGAATACCTTTACGACTACTCATTCATTTACACTTGATACAGCAGCACCTGAAGTAGCGTCAACTTCTGTAACACGAGAAGGCAATTTTGAGTATTTAAATATTACACTCAACAAACCAGTGGATTTAGTGAATGCATCACGTGTAACCGCTTCCGGCAACTATGTAAAAGGCGGCGTAACACATTCATTCAAAGGTGCGGCAACAGCGTTAGAGTATCGAGAGAACGGCAATCGTAGTGTAGTGCGCGTGAAACTGGACAATTTATTAGGTACAGGAGACACGGATAATGCAACGTATAATGTTACTTTATCATTCACAGAAGTGGACAGTGCGTATGGCGTGAATACAGCGAATAAAGCAGTCACTTTCGAGCGTACATCGGATTATTCTAATAATGAAAATGTACTGACTACGCCGACGGTTACAACTTCAGCGACAGATTCAACATTAACAAACAACCAAGTACGATTGAAGTTTAACCATGTGTTGGATGCAACAACAGCATCCGTTGCAAGCAATTATTCAATCCCAAATGCGAGAATTACGAATGCCCAAGTTCCAAGTGATGCATTAGATACGGTTATTTTGACATTAGCGCAAAATGAAACAACTGCATCCGGTGAGCGTAACTTAACTATTACTGGTGTGAAAGCAAAAGATTCGGTTGCCTCACAAGATAACTTAACAGCCGTAGTCAACTTAAAGGAAAATATCCGACCTGAGCTAAATTCAGCTAAATTCATATCAGCAAACCAGATCGAGCTTACATTTAGCGAGAATGTCAGTGGTCTTGCAGCAAATGCCTTTGATATTGTAAACTCTGCAGGAGCATCGGTTGGAATTGCATCAGTAACACCTTCAACAACCAGCAATACAGCAGTCATTACATTATCAGCTAACCAAACATCAGGTACGAGCGTTACGGTTAAAAAAGGTACAGGTATAGCGAAAGTAGTGGATGCGGCAGGCAATGCTGTAGTTGATACCTTTGAAAAGCAAATTATTTTAGGTACGAACTAAGGTTGGAGGGGGCATACATGCTTGATTGCATGTATGCCTTTTTAGTGTGCCCGGCATGCGCATGAACTATAGGGTGCAAGTCCCGAGCCCCGAAGACAGAAGTAGAGGTTAGCCAAGAGCAAGGGTGTCCGTGGTGACGCGGAATCTGAAGGAAGCTGGCGGCAAAACACCGGTCCGAGGAACACGAATCTCATATAAGGCTAGGTATGGCTGAGCGAGTTTGCTGAACAAAACAAAGCTCCTTCTGTCGAAGGTCATATCGAGTAAATGAGGCGGATAGACGGTGTGAAAGTGCATGCGCTTACCCGGGGAGGTCTGACAGAAATGCGAAGTACCCTTCATAACCTACTTGGTGACAAGTAGCTGAACTGTCAGAAGTCAGCAGAGGTCATAGTACAAGTAAGTCTAGAATTACTTGGAAGGACCGAACGATTAAGAGAGAATAGCCCTTGGCTTTCCAACTGGATGTATGAACACAGAAAACAGAGGAAACCTCACGCTTAGAAAGTAGTGGTGAATCCCACGAGGGTATTTGCGGAGGGTGTAGTCCAGTTGGGCAAAAGAAGAACAGCTATTCACGGAAAGGAACGAAATGGTGATGTTGAATCAAATTTTGGAACGGCAAAACATGATACAAGCATTAAAGCGAGTTGAAGCGAATAAAGGGAGCCATGGAGTAGATATGATGCCCGTACAAACCTTACGACAGCACATCCTCGAAAATTGGGATACCATTAAATCGAAGATTTTGGATGGAACCTATGAACCGCAACCAGTACGTCGAGTCGAAATCCCGAAACCAGACGGTGGCGTGCGTTTATTAGGGATTCCAACCGTAACAGACCGTTTGATTCAACAAGCCATCTCGCAGATTTTATCAAAGGAATATGACCAAACATTCTCGGATCATAGCTATGGGTTTCGCCCAAATCGAAGCGCTCATGACGCTATCCGAAAAGCGAAAAGCTATCTAAAAGAGGGACACCGATGGGTCGTTGATATGGACTTAGAGAAATTCTTTGACAAGGTCAACCATGACCGTTTAATGGCAACATTAGCGAAACGAATTTCAGATAAACCATTATTAAAACTTATTCGCAAATATCTCCAAGCCGGTGTCATGATAAATGGAGTAGTTTCAAGTACAGAAGAAGGAACACCACAAGGTGGCCCTTTAAGTCCATTACTTTCAAACATTGTGTTAGATGAATTAGATAAAGAATTAGAGAAACGTGGACTTAAATTTGTTCGATACGCAGATGATTGCAATATTTATGTGAGAACAGAACGTGCAGGATTACGAGTAATGAAGAACGTACAACGATTTATCGAAGGAAAACTTCGTTTAAAAGTTAATGAAAAGAAATCAGCCGTAGACCGCCCATGGAAACGCAAATTCTTAGGGTTTAGTTTCACATTTCATAAAGAACCTAAGGTTCGCATTGCGAAATCAAGTCTCGTCCGAATGAAGAAGAAAATACGAGAAATTACCTCACGTAAGATGCCATATTCCATGGAATACCGAATCGAAAAGTTAAACCAATATTTAATAGGATGGTGTGGATATTTTGCTTTAGCGGATACACACTCTATCTTTAAAACATTAGATAGTTGGATAAAACGAAGACTACGTATGTGTCTGTGGAAGAATTGGAAGAAACCTCGAACAAGAGTCAGAAATCTCATTCGCCTAAAAGTACCTTATGGGAAAGCATATGAATGGGGAAATACCCGAAAAGGGTACTGGCGCATTTCAAATAGCCCCATATTACACAGAACCCTCGGCAATTCCTATTGGGAGAGCCAAGGGCTGAAAAGTCTGCAAGTTCGTTATGAAACTTTACGTTATTCATCTTAGTTGAACCGCCGTATACGGAACCGTACGTACGGTGGTGTGAGAGGTCGGGAGTTAATCACTCCCTCCTACTCGATTGATGATTTAGTCTTCTAATATAATAGGTAGATTTTCTAATAAATTTGTAAAAGTTCTAATAAATTGTCCGTTTTCTAATAAAAAGTTAGTTTCTTCTAATAAGTACTCCTCATTTTCAAATATCGCTGTTCGAAGTTCTAATAAGTCAGTTGGAACTTCTAATATAGGTATTGATTGTTCTAATAAACTATTTAATGCGAACAAATAGACGTAGTATGGGCTTAGATATAGTTGAACTTACAACCGAAATACATGAAAGTGCTAATATCGGTAGCGGAAGTTCTAATAAAATGTAGAAATCATCGAATATGTTCAACAATCTTTCTAATAAAATTGGTTAAGTTCAATAAGATTCTTGCTGTAAGTTATCAACTACATAAAACTATAAACTATTGTATAATTATGCTAACTAGTTTAAGAGGAAGGACTGAAATAAATGAAGAAGTTTTTCTATGGCTTAATTCTTACTGCGATACTTGTTATTATTTCAAGTGTTATAGTAAGTGGCCATTCAGTACAGGCATCTACAAATCCATTTACCGATGTAAAAGAAACGAATTCCCATACAAATGCAATCGTCTTTTTATATAATGAAGGAATTATTACAGGCGTAACGAGTACAACTTATGAGCCGGGTAAATCGGCAACACGTGGGGATGCAGCATTATATTTAGCGAATGCATTAAATCTGCAAAATAGTACTGCACCAAATCCAGGTTTTAAAGACGTTCCAACATCAAGCAAATATTATAAAGCTATCGCTGCATTACATAGAGCAGATATTGTGAACGGTTATGGCGATGAATTCCGTCCAAACGCAACATTGACACGTTCCCAGTTAGCGAAAATGGTAACGATCGGCTTTGAATTACAGCAATCTACTACGACAAAGACGAAATTTACTGATGTCAATAAATTAACGGATACTGCAACGAAGAAGTACATTCAAACATTAGTAGATTACGGAATTACAAAAGGTACGACAGCTACCACATTCAGCCCGAATATGAAATTGACACGCGCCCAGTTAGCGACATTTTTATTTAATGCAATTGAAGCTTCAAATGACTTTATCGTTATTGGTGTAGAATAAGGAAGCTTTTTGGCAATGCACTTGAGTTTTAATTAAGCTCAAGTGTTTTTTTATGGGGGAATTTAGAGAAGTAGAACTTTAGAGGAGAGAAGTATAAGGTTTCGGTTAGAAATAAGAATCGGTGCTAGATATTAGCTGTTTGGCGGCAGAAAGTAGAACCTTCGCTCGGGAATGTAGAATGAATCGCGAGGAAAGTAGAACTTTAGAAGAGAAAAGTAGATTCTCCCAGCCCGAAAGTAGAACCCATAAACTTTATTAGCCATTTACCTGAAGAAAGTAGAACCTTTGCTCTGAAAAGTGGAACGAATCGCGAGGAAAGTAGAACTTCAAAAAGGAAAAGTAGAAGCTCTCCTCCCGAAAGTAGAACCCGTAAACTTTATTAGCCATTTACCTGAAGAAAGTAGAACCTTTGCTCTGAAAAGTGGAACGAATCGCGAGGAAAGTAGAACTTCAAAAAGGAAAAGTAGATACTCCTCACCCGAAAGTAGAACCCGTGAAATTTATTAGCCGATTCCCTTTAGAAAGTAGAATCTATACCCCGAAAAGTGGAACGAATCACGAGGAAAGTAGAACTTCAGATGGAAAGGTAGAAACCCTCTGCCTAAAAGTAGAACTTCAGAAGAGAAAAGTAGAAAATCTCCGCCCGAAAGTAGAACCCGCCCCGATTGCTAACAGAACCCCCTACTCCAATAAAGAAATCCCTAGCAAAGGTAGAGAGAATTTCCATCGTATCTCGACAATTAGCGTGCTACACTTACAATGAATATTATTATTCTATTAAAAGTTGTACATTTCAGTGAAATATATGGCGATATTCGGTATAATTTATACGTTATTGAAATAAAAGGAGGGAATCTGTCGAATGTTGAAAATAAAATCAGCACTGTTAGCCTCGCTACTATTTTTATCCACCGCGCTACCAACCGCAACGTATGCAAATGTACAAGGCACAGTTGAAGCTGAAAATCCAACAGTACAAAATTCAACCACTACTACAACTCAAACTACGGATTCCGGTAATAATCCGGTAGTTCAAGAGGAAACGGTTACAGATGAAAAGGAAGCGGAATCTACTTCTGCTGACGAAAATGCTGAACAGACAACAACACCTGCTCAGCCAGAAACACAGACAGAAGCATCTCCGGAAAACGAGGAATCAGTAGAACAAGAGCAAGATTCTCCTGCAAATACTGAACAGCCTGCAACTGAGACGGAACAGAATGATTCATCAGAGGAGCCAGCTAAGCAGCCGCTAACAGGTGAGAAATTAACGGTTAAGCAGAAGCTTGCGGATGTACCTGATAGTTTCTGGGCTAAAAATGAAGTGATGCAGCTTGTAGAAATGGGCGTTATCGGTGGTTATCCGGATGCACAGTTCCGTCCAAACTTAAATATTAACCGTGGACAGGCAGCAAACCTGTTTAAAGGTGCATTAAAGCTTCCGGACGGTAAATATCAGAACAAGTTTTCAGACGTAAGTACGAAATCAAGCTTTTTACAAGGTGTATTTTCTACATATGAAGCAGGTATTTTTGGTGGTAAACCAGACGGACGTTTCGGTGTAGCGGATGCGTTAACACGTGAACAGATGGCAACGACTTTAGTGCGTGCATTTGATTTGAAAGACACAGGTAAAGAACTGACGTTTAAAGACTGGAACAGAATCAGTGAGTCTCACCGCGAAAATGTTAAAATTTTAGCGCAGCATGGTATTACAACAGGGCGTGAAGACGGCACTTTTGATCCGAAAGCAACGGTTAACCGTGTGACGTTCTCGGTAATGCTTCACCGTGCGCTTGTCGCAACAAATAAAATTGCGAAAAATGAATATAAAGTGCAAGCAGCAGAAGTATCTAGTAATTTTAAAAACAATCGTGAAGAAATGAACTTTGCACAAGTAACATCGGATGAAAACCCGCTATATCTTCGTTCAACAGCAACGATTGTATTTAAAGGGACAACAACTGAAACTTACGGCGTTGCAAAAGATACAGTTTATAATTATGCAGTCGGAAACCAAGGTGCAACTGTAAAAGTAACGGTTCGTTCATTGGAAAACGGCGATGATTTTGTATTTACAACATTGACGAACAAAGGGAAATCAAAGCTGACTGTGGATTTATTCCATAAAGCAACGAATGTAACGAATTTCCGTCTATATCGTTATGATCGTTTCCCAATCGAAAAAAATTCTGCGGATGTATTTGGCTTTGACTCGTCATCATACCCGACAGGATTATTACGCATTATGGAGAATGAAAAATTGGCGACAGATCGTATGGTCGGACAAGCATATCGTTCAAAACAATTAACTCAAAGCTATAAAGATACGGGCGGAACAAGTTATATGCGTGATTTAGAGTCTGAGTACGAAGCGTATTCACAAGCATGGCTTGGCGAAGATTTATTCAGCTACTATACACTAGTTTCTAACGGTAACGACATTGTAGATACTTGGTATATGAATTCAAATGAGCGATTATTTAAGACAGACGAAAATATGAATGGCTGGATGCTTGAAACGGCGCTTAACTATAAAAAGCGTAACAACTGGTACACAGCTGAAGGTCCATACAATAAAATGGCAACTACTACAGAGCCAATGCCGAAATCTTTCCAAGGATTCGGGCGTAATCTATTGTTAGTAAAAGAAGACCGCGCACTTGTTTTATTAAAGGAACAGGGCGACCGTTATTTTGCAAACTTAGTGAAAAACTCGTTCATTAACTTGAATAAGTTCAAAGGCGATGCGACTTACTGGAAGACTGAAGTAACGAGTACGTATTTGAAAAACTTATTTGGCATTACAGCACCATTCATCGATACGCGTTTCAATGAGCAAATCGCGTTATTCTACTATAATTCCGGAGCTGAGTTTAATATGCCGAACTATAAAGAGCCATTACGTAATTATGCGGATCTTTTAGCATCGCGTAAACAGGCTGGGCATGTAATTAATGTCGCTAAAGACGCTTATTATATTTCGGATTATTTCCCTGTGAATCAGCAGGTGACAACACATGCATCGATGAACCATGTACTTGGTGGCATGAATGTACTATTGTTGGCATATAAAGAATTCCAGGATCCTAAATATTTAGAAGCGGCCAAATCGATTAGCCGTGCGTTACAAATTGAGAAGAACAAGTGGATCCGTTCAAACGGAGATATTTGGTACCGCGTGAATCCAAAAGGTGAATTTGCCGGTGATGATTATCAGCACTTAACGCTTGAAGATTTGATTAACGCTTATAAATACTGGAAAGATGTAGATCCATCACAATTACCGGTATTTGAAGAGATGCTGATTTCAAAGGCGAATTATTTATCGAAAAACCGTTTAGGTCACACATACAAAATTAAAAATGGTCTGGAAGAAATCGGCATGTCCGAGTATTTACCGGAAGGCAAATTATATACAGACGCATTATAATAAAAAAATCACTCTATTCCTTATTGGATAGAGTGATTTTTTTGTTGAATGGGTGGCTTAAAATGTCGATTACTTTGAGGAAGTGGCGGATAAATATAAAAAGTATCTATTAAATCCGGGAGTGTCGATTATCTCTTGTAAAGTGTCGAATGCTTGATATCGAATGACTAAAATACTTATGAAAATGGCTAATAAGTGCACAGCTTTGACTAATATGTTTAGTAAATTGGCCAATAAATTTGGTGAGTTACGGGCTTTTTAACTTTACAATGCATATTGATGAATAAGGATGTCCTTTTGTCGAAGATTTATTGAACATCCATCCCTTTTGCAAAAGCTCACTATCCCTAAATCCTTTTCCTTATACATTAACTAACAACCTGTGAAAATATGCCGATAATTAACTTAGGATTATGAACAGAAGCACTACCCATGAAGGAAGGGATAAAACGATGAAGAAAAACTTGAAGGTTGGATTGATGGCGGGGCTTTTAATTACTCCGGCAATCGTCGCGCAAGCTGGAGAAGCAGAAGCGAGTGAAACACCGACTCCTTTTAATGTCGTAGCTTCAGTTACTGCAGAAGGATTATTGAACAGTTTTAAAGCAGCCAATGAAGAATCCACAAGTGCGACATTAACTCAAGAAAGAACAATTTACGATACATATAAAGATGATGAAACATTTGCGGATATCATGCCGCTGATCGATGCAAAACTGACATATTTAGAAAAATACACGCAACTCAAGCAAGATGCAGCACAAGTAAAAAGTTTAATTTCAAAGTTAACGAATACAAATAAAAGCTTGGTTTCCGACAGACAAGCAGCACTAGAGGCACTGGAAAATCTAAATGTAAATTTGGAGAATGTCGGCAGTGAGTTAAGCAATGCTGTAAACGGTAATGCAGGTACGTTTTTGGAAACATTACTGTATTACGATGAAAATGGTCAAACGGATTTCATTAATAAATATGTTACAGCGGCATCTTTAAGTCATCTGCAATCTTTTGAAGAACAAACGACAGCCATTGAGCAATTTATTGGAAGTTACATTAGTCCGGTCACGACATTTACCGCTCAGGAGTCATTTAGTAAGGAAAGCTTTATTAGCGCTGTAGCTAACGTCCGTACTGCATTTAATGAAATAAAAGATCTTACTTTTAAAAATATATTGAAAGTTCAACTAGTAGAAAGTAATGCAGGAATTGAACAATTTATAAAAAATGCAGAAGCTGATATTAAAAAGGCACAAACGGTTGAAGATAAAATTAAAGATTTAGTAGAAAACCCGCCAACTGCAACAACGTTTAATTCAAAAGTAAATGCTCTTGTTAAAGAATATGGACAATTAACAGATGTTCAAAAAAAACTGGTACCAAACGCGGATGAATTAAAACCGTATGAAAATGTATTAAACGTAGTAAACGAAATTACGAGAATTTCTAAGCTACCAGCAAATACTGAAGAATTCCGTGAAGAGGCGGAAAATGTAGAGACTCTATATAATGCTCTCGATCCATTGGATACACGTCTTGTAGTGAACTATGACAAATTACTAGAAATGCAAGCGGCAATTGAAAATGCAAAAAAAGTTGAAACAGAAATAGTAAAGATAGATTCAGCGAAATATGAAGAGAAAAGCTCAATCGTTGCAGATGCAAGAGCAGCGTACAATGCATTACCAACAACTGAGCGCAAATATGTATTAAAAGATTTATTGGATCTCCTTACATTATGGGAAAAATCAACGGCAACCGCTGCAACGATCAATAAACAAATCGTTGCGATTAAGACAGATGTATTTGCGAATCTGGATGATGAAAAGCTGACGGACACGAAAAAGCGCTCAACTGTCACTTCATTTATCACAAAGGTGCGTACTGCGGAATCTTCGTATGCCAAAATTAATGAGCGGGAGCTTGTCCAAAATCGTGATCGTCTTGAAGCTTTAATCCCGATAACAAAAATTGCTGATCAAGTAGTGAATTTGAACGTCACGAGCACTACTTATGCAGAGGATTTAGTATCAGCGGAAAATAAGTTAAACGAATGGAATTCATTAAAAGAAGCGATTCCTCCAAATGAAGCAGCAAATATCGAGAAGCTTCATCAATTTTTAACGTCCTATTTGCGATTACAAAAAGAGGAACAATCTACCGCGGCAAAATTGGATGCTGATATTCTTGTCTTCCAAAATGCTGAATTAGTTGATTTGAAGCAAATCGATGCAGCTCGTGAAAAATATAATTCTTTATCTGCAAACGGCAAGCGTTTAGTAGAAAATATTAAAATTTTAACAGAGATTGAAAAGGCGAACAAGGCAGTATTAAGTACAATTCAGGCAATCAGTCAAATTGATGTAATGGCAAAAGACTTTACACGTAAAATGACTGCAGCTGATACTTCTTTTAATAAACTTGAAGAGCCTATGCAAGGGCTTGTCTACAATAGAGATAAACTAGTTGAGCTGTTGCCGTTCGCAAAGCTGATGCTGGAAATTGATGCAATCCGCCCGACAGCAGCAGAATTTAAGGTTAATCTATCTAAAGTGCAAAATGATTTTGAAAATATATTAAAGGGCTATACTGCTCCTGAAGAACCAATTACGGATATAGAAAATATTCAATTAAGGCTCTTTACCGAATACGGTAAAAAGTTAACGGACTATGAAGTGATTGTTTCAGATTCGTTTTCAATGGAAAGCCGAATCGATGCACTGCAAACGAAATCCGGTGAAGCATTCATCACCGATTTAGCGGAAGTATCGGCAGCATACAAAAAACTGGATTCTGCAACGAAACGCAATGTCGGGAACTCAAAAATTTTAACGGAGCTAGAACGCGACTACAAAGCATCATTGAAAGTAATCGATCTTATTGAAAAATTGCCGGTTCATACAGACCGAAATTATTCATCAAAGGTAGCGGCAGCCCAAAAAGCGTATGACCGGCTGACAGATAAGCAAAAGCAAGATGTTTATAATTATGGCACGAAGCTGGGCAATATTATAAACGTTGCGGATTTAATTAACCGTATTGAAAAACTGCGTGTCGGCTCAAAAACATATGAAGCCGATGTCGCGGCAATACGTGCGGAATATCTAGCGTTGACTGCTGCGGAGCAAGAGCTTGTGCATAATATTACGAAACTTGCAGCTGCAGAACAAGGTGTTTCCGACGCCAAACAAGTAATTGCACTCATTGATGCAGCGGTCCCTATGACAGAGAATTATATTCAAAAACTAGTCGATGCGCGAAACAGCTATGATAGTCTGGCTAAATCAGATCAGCGTTTAGTAACGAACTATAAAGACTTAACGACTCGCGAGCGCGGTGTAAAACCGGTTTTAAAATTGGATAACGATATTTTAGCATTGGATCCGTCGAATGCACGTACATTTATTTCTAAATATAAATCAGCTGAGAAAGCATATGAAAAACTAACAATGTCTGAACGCTCACTGCTCATCAACAGCGATAAGCTATTAGGAGATCTTACGACAATTTATAATGTAGTAAATGCGATCAATTCGATTAAGCCATCGAGCAAAATGTTTGTAGAAGAGACGGCAGCAGCAAGAGCGTTATATAACGAATTGCCGGCTGAGTTAGCCGCACAAGTGTCGAATTTATCGACATTGCAGGAACATGAATTGAATGTGGAAGGCGGCGCAAAGGTAGATGCAATGATTCGTGCATTAAATGCAGCACCGGCGAATGAATTTATCGCAAAAATAAAAGAAGCGCGTGAAGCCTATAAATCGTTAAGCTCGGCCAACAAAAAAGGCGTAACACTCGAATTCGAATTAAAAGAGCAGGAAAAGTACATTAAACCAATCGAAGCGGCAATTAAAGCAATAGATGGCTTAAGTGATCCAAGAAATGATTTGAGCCGTCAATTCAGTACAGTCAATAATGCTTTAAAAAAGTTGGATGATAAACAAAAAGAGTATGTAACGAATATGGACCAATATTCAAACTTGTCCAATGTAATCCATGTCTATACACTGATTGCCGGATTAAAGCCAAGCGACAAGTATTATCAAGGGAATATGGAAGCCGCAAAGCTGGCATATGACAAGTTGTCTGAGGAAGAAAAACTGAAGGTTACAAACTATTACAAATTACAGAAAGCTGTACTCGATGTAACGGAAGTCCAAAAGGTAACGTCAATCATTGCCTCATTGAATTCTTCTTCAAGCAGTTTTGATACAGATGTTATGAATGCAGTAACGGCATATAAAGCACTTCCTTCCGGGTCTAAGCGCCAAGTACTGAACTACTCTGTACTTCAGCAAGCTGAAAAAGATTTAAAAGCGGCGGAACGTGTTATGAAGCAAATTGAGGATCTGGATTCATCTTTAAGAACGTATGCTTCAAGAGCGAAGTCTGCGAAAACAGCTTATGATCGCCTGACTATCAACCAAAAATCTTTAGTGGAAAATTACAATAAACTGCAGGCTGCTATTTTTGAATTAGGCTTGTAATTTTATTGAAAATACTATAATTTAATTACTGTACCCCAAAAGGTAGAATGGAAAATCTGCCTTTTGGGGTATTTTTTAGTGTAAACTTAGATTAAAGCAAGACGCATATTTATAGAAAATAAGAAAGATTTCTGTCGAATTTGGCATGAAATTTCTATTTCGTGGCTTTTAAGTTAGTTGTAAAGTTTACTGTTAAGAGAAAAGTAATTAATACATTGTATAATAATAGTTATGGACTGATAGGGGGGGTTTGATGAAACGGGTTTTAATTATGGGGTCTATCATTGCGTGTTTATTACATGCACCATCTTCTGAGGCATATGCAAAAACGTCTCCAACTTTCACCGATGTGAAAAGTACGTATTGGGCAGCACCAGTAATATATGAGCTAGTTGAAAAAGGATTTATGGAAGGCTATACAGATGGTACATTCAAACCGAACAGTACGACCACTCGGGCTGAGGCGGCAAGTATTATTGCAAGAACGATGGGCGTACAACTGACGAGTGATTTTGTTCCGGATTTTACGGATGTTCCTGCAGATCACCGTTATTATAAAGAGATTTGTAAACTAGCAGAATTGGGGATTATTCAAAACGCTAGTGAGTTTCATCCTGAAGCCCCTTTAAAGCGTGCACATATTTCAAAAATGATCGCCCTCGCCTATGCGGTTGAAGTCGATCAGAAAAACAAGACATCTTTTAAGGATTTGCCTAAAAGCTATTGGGCAAAAGATTATATTGAATCCCTGGCAGATGTGGAAATTGTAAAAGGAAAGACTGCAAAAACTTTTGAACCGAATGAATTTGTTACTCGTGCTCATGTAGCTGCACTCACAATGCGCGGTATGGAGTTTAAGGATAAGGTTAAAAATTTGGATGTAGTATATGACTTTTTGCAAAAGGATTATATTGATACAGTGAATCATCATAAACAGTGGGAGAAAAAAATATTGGAGCTTGTTAACAAGGAACGGGCTGCTAAAGAACTTTCACCGCTTATGCAAGACAAGAAGTTAACACAGATCGCCATCATTAAAGTGAAGGATATGCTGAAACGCAATTACTTCGAACATAATTCACCTTTTTACGGCAACCCGTGGGATTTAGCGACGTTATTCGATTATGAGTATACAAGCTATGGAGAAAATCTGGCCCGAAACTTCGAGTCACCGGAAACAACGGTAAAGGCTTGGATGGCTTCACCGAAACATCGTGATAATATTTTAAAAGAAGTATATACACATATGGGCATCGGTATTGAACAGTCGAAAAATGGAAAATATTATGTAGTTCAACACTTTTCTAGTAAATGAAATGGTAAATACTAGTACCTTACATTACAGTAATGTTACAAATTTTATTCCATTAATATAAATATTCTACAAAAAAACACCAAATCTCTGCGTAAATACTGAGATTCGGTGTTTTTTGTTTTTATATCAAAATACTAGAAACTGTTACACAAGTGAAAAATAATATCACAAATATATATGTTACCCTGTTATTAGGTTAAATAAACATGAACAAACAAGTTTTACGTTATGTTATACCTCGAATATTCATCACGAGGCCTATTTTGAAGGGAGTTCCATTTTAAAGTGAAAAAGAAAATCTTATTACCGATCTTTGCAACTTTCATGATTTTTTCAGGTGTAGGGATGGGTTCAAATAATACAGCACAAGCAGCATCAGTTTCAGAATTAACAGCAACAGCTTCTAAATATATCGGTGTACCATACGTTTATGGAGGAACAACAGCACGCGGGTTAGATTGCTCTGGATTTACTCAATTAGTATTCAAGCAATTAGGTTTTGACTTAAACCGTACAGCAGCTGCTCAATATAAACAAGGTAGTGCCGTTTCAAAATCAGATTTACAACCAGGCGATTTAGTATTCTTTAATACAACTGGTAAAACAGCTTCTCACGTTGGTATCTCATTAGGAGGTAATAAATTCGTTCACGCTGGTACAAGCACAGGCGTTACTGAAGCAAGTTTAACTTCTTCTTACTGGGCGAAGCGTTATAACGGAGCAAAACGCGTAGCAAGCTTTGGAGAAAGTCAAAAAGTAGTTGCAGCAGTGTCTTCAGTTGAAAAAGAAGAAGTAAAAGATTCAGCAATCGATTTCACGGTTTATGCATCACGTGGTGAAGTAGCAATTCAATTAGCAAAAACATTAGGTTTAGATACATCTGATACAAATTCACCATTTACAGATATTAAATCATCATCAAAATATGCAGGTGCAGCAACTGCACTATATAAATTAGGCGTTTTCACTGGTGACGAAGGTAAATTTAATCCAGCTTCACCATTAACACGTGCTCAAATGGCAAAAGTGTTAGTAAAAGCATTTGACTTAAAAATGAAACAAGATACTTTAAACTTCACAGATGTACCAACATCTCACTGGGCACATAACGACATCTCAATCTTAGCATCGAACGGCATCACAGTAGGTAAAGGTGACGGCACATTCGGTACAAACGATAACGTTATGTTAAAACATTTAACAGCTTTCATTAACCGTCTACAATAATAAGATTGGCAATACCAATACTTAATGAATAAAAATTAGTAACTTCTACATATCTCAATAGATATCCACCTTGCAGGGAAGTACTTACTAATAGTTGTTGAAACACAGACAAATTTGTCTGTGTTTCTTTTTTTTGTGGTTGGGGCTTAGGCTGTGTGCTGCTTTATTAGCCAATTGCGGAGAAAAAGTGAAAATAATTTCGACTGTAGTAGAACGTATGCGAGTGAAAGTGGAGAGTTTCGTTGCTAATGTGGAAGAATTTACTGCTGAAGTAGAAAGTTGTAACTTTATTAGAAGATCTCAGAATGAAAGTAGAAGCTTTTGCATCAAAAGTAGAACGGTTGCCAGGGAAAGTGAAAGCTGCAGTTCATAATGTGGAACAATTCAGATCGAAAGTAGAAAGCGGTAACCTTATTAGAAAATCTCTGAGTGAAAGTAGAAACTTTTCATTCTAAAATAGAATGTTTGTGAGAGAAAGTGGAAAGTTTGGCTGACAATGTGGAAGAGTTTTAAGATAAAGTAGAAAGTCTAATTTTATTAGAAAATCTCTGATTGAAAGTAGGTGCTTTTCTATCGAAAGTAGAACGTTTGCAGGAGAAAGTAGAAAATTTCGCTGCTAATGTGGAACAGTTCCCAGCTGAAATAGAAAGCGGTAACTTTATTAGAAATTCTCTAAATAAAGGTAGAAACTTTCCCATCAAAAGTAGAACGTTTGCCAAGAGAAGTCGAAGCTGCAGCTAAGAAAATAGAACATTTCATACCTAAAGTAGAAAGTGAAACTATATTTGCCAATTTTGGACTAAAAGTAGAACCCCTTTCACCTAAAGAGAATCTCTCATCTCTTACAGGAAAAATATCACATTCTACTTCCTACAAACTAGAAAAATATTAACTTTCTAAGTCAGTTACATATTAATTTTATGAATAATTTGGTAAAATGGGAACTATCTAATAGAGGGGAGGATTTTAACATTGTCTTTGCGCAATCTTGTCGTGACGGTGACAATCATCTTCATGGCAATGTTCCAATTGAATACGGCATATGCTAGTACAAGCTTTGCCGATGTCCCTTCTTCAAACGGGGCGTATAATGAAATTAACTATTTAGTAAATGCGGGTGTCATAAAAGGGTATACGGAAAATGGTAAAACTCTTTATAAACCGAACGCCCATGTAACCCGTGGACAAGCTGCTAAAATGGTCGTTGTGGCAACAAATAACAAGCCTTTAACTGTAAAAAATTCTTCTTTTTCTGATGTTACATTAGGAACAGAACTTTCGGGCTATGTAGAAAGTGCGTTGGAATTAGGATTTTTCTCTGAGCAATCTAAAGGGAAATTTGGACCGAACACACCTTTAACACGAGAAGAAATGAGTAAAGTGCTGGCCATTGCATTTAAATTAAACACGGCTCAAACAGAAAAGCTGGAAATTCCATTTAAAGATATTAAACCGACGTATGGCTACTATCCATACATCGCAGCGATTTACTTTAACGGAATTACAATGGAGGCCGATAAATATAATCCAAAAAATTCAGTAACACGTGCGCAGTTCGCTTCATTTATCGCTCGTGCATCTTCTGAAAAATATCGTTTACCATTGCCAGTACAAGGGGTGAACGTACCGGACGTTTCGACAGCAATTGCTTCTGTTAAAGCAAATGTTAATAATTTAAATGTCCGCACATCTGCATCTTCTTCAAATGCATCAAATATTTTGGCGAAAGTAAATACAGGAGCAGCATTTTCCGTATTTGAAATCCAGAAAGACGGTTGGCTGAAGGTTTCACATGAGGGACGCTATGCCTATGTTTATAAGGACTATGTAGATTTTATAGATGAATCCGGCAAGCTCCTTAACAAAGTCCAAAAGCATGTTTACGCATCGGGCAACATTCAAGCATATGAAAAGCGTGATGTCGCTTCAAATAGTGTAAGCTCGATTGCGGCGAAAGAGAAAATTGCTGTTTATAATACGATTGGCAATTGGTATGTCACGTTAGTAAATGGTTTACCTGCCTATGTACGAGTTTCTCAAACAGAGGATTCATTACAGACAGAACCTGTTACCCCTCCAGCAGTGGAACCGGAAAAACCGGTAGTGGAAGAGGAAAATAATGTACCGAACCCTCCTGCTGAAAATAGTGGAGAAAATGAACAACCAGTTACGCCGCCGCAACAGCTATTGACGAATACGGTAGGCAAAGCGACAGTTGATGCTTTGCAGATTCGTGAGTCGGCTTCAGGTACTTCACGTTCACTTGGTCAAATTAAGCGAGGAACATTAGTGGAAGTCCATTCGGTATCAGGTAGCTGGGCTAAAATAACGTATAACGGTATTAACGGTTATATTAATAAAACATATTTACAACTTCTTAATCAAAAAGGACCTGCTGTAAAGGATCGTATTATTGTTCTTGATCCAGGTCATGGCGGTAAAGACCCAGGTGCTGTTAAAAGTAATGCACGTGAAAAGGAAATCGTTCTAAAAGTTGCGAATCTAGTAAAGCAGAAGCTTGAAAAAGATGGTGCGATAGTAAAAATGACGCGTTCAGGTGATACATATCCTAGCTTAGAGGATCGTGTTCGATACGCTAAAAATGAGAACGGTGAAATTTTTATCAGTCTTCATGCAAATGCAGCAGCAAAGGAAGCGGCAAATGGAACGGAAACATTCTACAGTGTTACTTCCAATGCAAATGAAAAAGAAGATTTAGCGTTGGCAACAGCCATTAATAATGAAATCGTTAAAAACGCAAAAATGTACAACCGTGGTGTAAAACGCGCAGACTATGTAGTTATTAAAGGAAACGTGATGCCTGCTGTTTTAGTGGAGCTCGGTTTCATTACTAACAATGCAGATAGAGAAAAGCTTATATCTGACGAGTATGTCGAGATTTTTGCCCAGTCTATTTACAACGGTATTGTGCAGTATTATACGAAATGATTGAATGAGCAGCTTCCTGATTGAGAGGGGGCTGCTCAGTTTTTATTTATGTATGATGTTCTAATATGTTCCCCAGAAGCTCTAATATCCTGGAAAATGTTCTAATAAAAGTGCCAAGTTCTAATATAATAGGCATTTCTTCTAAAATGTCATCCGGATGTTCTAATATCATACCCAGAACTTCAAATATCCTAACCCAATTTTCTAATAACCTTCCCAACTTTTCTAATAAATTGTCAATCTCAATATTCTAGTCCCAACTACAAAAAAATCCAGCACTTCCGTAAAAGTACTGGATTAAAAATTAATTTCCTGGAATTAATTGAACTAAATCAGAGCGTACCCAACCGTATTTTGCTGGAGGGTTATTGTCTGACAAAATTTTGTACCAAACATAGCCGTCTGTACCTTTCGTTTCTTCAACGATTGCGACAGGATAGCCGAACACGCCTGTTTCACCTACGTATTTCGCTTTATAAGTGAAGTGGATTGGCGATGATGTTGTTGGTTCATTACGCACATTTACTAAATGGCCATTTTCATATGATACGAATGCCAATTTCGCTTGTTTGTAATCTTTTTTACCGAAGCGGTTGTCCATGCGGTACATATGACCGGCAATTTTACTGCCCCAGAATGGATCAGATGCATAGTGAACATTCATGCCGGATGTTTTATTCCCCGGTACTGCACCTTTTGCATAACCACCTGATTGAGGCACGTACTTCAGATTGACATAGCGGTTAATAAACGCTAGAACACTATCGTCACGGTTTTTATATACTTGACCTAATGTTGGATCAGTGTCGAAAACTTCAATACCAAAAATGTTGTTTTTCGTCAGTGCATTTTTACTTACTCCGTAATCACCTTCATGCATTGCTGCAGCTAAAATGAATAGGGCATTGACATGATATTGTGATTCTACCTGCTTTAAAAATTTCCCCATCCCGATTAAACGAGATTCTACCGTTGCTTTGGCATATTGTGGTGAATTTTTTAGTGCCTGGCGCTCTGTTAATAATGTCATAATTATATTGTCCAGTTCTTCAGCTGTATAGTTAGATGGCTGACGAATCGACTGGAATTGGAAATACGGATAATGTGTCCCTACTTTTTTCGTTAATAGAACGTCAGAGTAGAAATTTACACCATCTTGGCTGTAATATTGTGCGCCTGGTTTTATAAATGCAGGTGCTTCACTCACTACATAATTCCCGTAATACTTTTGTGTAATATGGTTATACGTACGATGTGTTAAGTAACCACCTTCAGCAAAATAGTAGTCTTGTCCTTTAATTAAGCTTGTTGGTGTTAATGTTACTTCATCAATTTTTGCATAGCCTTTTGTATCAGCTAATTGAACGATTGCATACTGATCATTACTTCCGATGTATTTAAACTGAGAGCCTTCTACAGCATACGATAACGATTTCGTGAAGTTTTTATCTGAATAGATTGTTACAGTGTTTGCTTTCGTATCAGCTGCTGAAGCGATACCTGAAGACATTTTAATGATTTTGTCGCCTTTAATAATTAAGTTTGAACCAGTACTTTTTAACGCTGACTCTGCTTGTTCGTAGTTAAAATAAACAGTTGAGTTTTTCGTTATTACTCCATTTGAAATTTTACCTACATAATAAATATTAGGGTTTGGAGCAGGCGTTTCCGTCGGTTCTTCACCTTCTTTTACAGCAAATGTTTCGATTGTCGTTTGCATACGGAATAAAAATGCTGCGGCATGAGCGATTGTCGCATTGCCTTGAGGTTCAAAGAATACCCCATTTTTCGTATGTGATCCACGGATAATATTGTAGTAAACGTTTGTAGCTACAGCCGGTTTGAACTGATCGCTAATTTTGCTGTTATCCTTAAACGTTAGCGGCTGTCCTTCCAACGGCACGTTTGAATAACGCAATGCTTTTTCCAAAAGTGCTGCCATATGCTGGCGCGTTATTTTTTCGTTCGGACGGAATGTGCCATCAGGATAACCGCTTAAAATGTTTGATCCGGCAGCTGCCTGGATTTCACGTGTCAGTTCGTTACCAGCTTTTAAATCTTTAAAAGTGTATGTAGACGAATCTGGTAATTTAAGTGCGCGGGTAATATAAGAAGCAAATTCTCCACGCGTAACGGCACGGTTAGGATTGAAATTTCCTTTGCTGTCTGGTCGGATGACATTTTGATTAGACCAATATGTTAGTTCATTTACCATTTGATGGCCTTTTATATCATTTGCATGAGATGTTGATTGTGTTGTGAAAGACAGAGCAACGACTAATGCGAATGCTAGTCCAACTATTTTTTTTAACACAGATTCACGCTCCTTTCCTATATGATGATATTTTACCAATATATGAGCGAGAATCATAGATGAATCCTAATACTTTAGATGTTTGTAATATAAATGTAATTAAAAAGTCCTTTAAAAACTAGTTTAAAGATAGGGAAAAAAGAGCTCTGCAATATAAGAGTTGAAGATATAAAAAAGAGTGAGCCGGGTTAAAGCTCATATAAAACTTAATGTGAAAATAAGTGGGGGGGTCTTGCGATTGAAGGAAGAGATGAATGAGAAGGGCACACTTTAAAAAGAGTCGTATTTTATCTATCTATTAAATAGGAAATCGAATAAGAATTATAAATTTAATGCTTTCGATATTTTTTTTATTTCTTTCGTTAAGTAATGAAGCTGTTCATGAACTTCCTGGAGATCCACGTTATTTTGGCTGTAGTTACTGGCCTGCTGTTGTGCTTCCTGCAGTGCAAGAGCGGACGCAAATGTTGAAATCCCTTCCGCTAACGTAGCTAATAAACCGGCCAACACCTCGAGTGAAGCGGCTTGAATTATTGGATTGTTATCGATTGGCGGTTCATTATTTTTTTTACGGTTATTTTGCAATACTACGACCTCCAAAATAGTGATGTATATATTTTATGGTTTTGAGGAGTAATTATGAATGGCTAGGTGGAATTTGTTTCGGGAAGTTTTAAATCTCTTTAGTCTATTTAATGGTAAAATTTAGATCCATTCAGATGATATGGAAAGTTAAGAGATTCCCGAATATAAAGATTTGAAGAGAGGCAAAAATTTTGTCTCTTTTTTTATGTCCAAATATGGTTCCTATTTTTTTAGGACCGAAAAACCATTGATCTGACAATTATTCTAGTAATTTAGGGTGTGTTTTATACTCTCATTGAATTATAATTGTAACCATATTATACTTAAGTTCGTCTTAATCCACATGAGCAAAACTCATCTAAAAATAGAGAACTACATATAGGAAAGGGTTTGGGACATCTATGAATGACATTTCTGTCAAAATGAATAAAAAAGAGTGGCTCGAAATATTTGGGGCAATTCTTGTACTTGTGGCGGCCATACTGCTTCCGCCTTCGATAGCGCAAATTAGTACAGCTATTTTCTTTGTACTCTTCGCATTTTTTAAGCCATTTCAAAGTTTAGTAATTTTAGTACCGTACGTTATTTTCCGTACATTCTTTATTGAACTGAACCCTGGTCTTAAACTCATCGGCGATTTAATTACGATCGTCGTATTGCTGCGTTTATTTTTATTAAATACGAAGAAATTTAAAACTTGGTTTCATTTCAAACCATTTGAATACTTCTTCTTCGCCTTTTTAATCTTCGGTGCAATCATTGGATACAAAAACGGTGTATCACTTGGTGCCATCGTCTTCCAATTGCGTACATTCGGCGTTATGTATTTACTGTATTACATCTTAAGCCGCAGTGAATTGCCGAAAAACTTCCTTGTGAAATTGGCATGGGTTACGGTATTTTCAGGTGCCGTTATTTTCATTCAGGGGATTGTCGAAAAACTGTCGATGCGCCAGTTATTAATGCCGGAAGTATGGACGGAAAAAATACTTTCTTCAACAAACTTCGTGCGTGTCTACGGTATGCTGAACAATCCAAACTCATTGGCATTAGTCATGTTCTTTGCCATTGCCGCAGTATTTTTCCTGCGATGGGCATATAAAAACAATGAATTTAAATGGACGTTCCGCATTGCTCAGGTCGCTTTCTTTGGAATGCTGTTATTGACACTTTCACGGGGGACATGGATTTCCGCGTTCGTGCTAGTCTTATTCTTTATGCTGCTATCACGTAATTGGCAGTTATTGAAGAGAATTGGCATTTCATTTGTTGTAGCAATCGCGCTTATTTATTTCCCTGTAAACTGGGGAGTATCGTTTTTACAAAACTTAGGTGTGGAAAATACGGTAGCGCCTGAGGAAATTTCAGGTGGTATCAGCAATCGCTTCACGGAAACATTCTCGGACGACACTTTAGAGCTTATGCAGGAAAGTGGTCGTATGTTCTATATTAAAAAAGGATTTGAAGTGCTGAAAGATTATCCGATTACAGGTGCCGGCTTTGGTACATTCGGTGGTTCAGCGACTTTATCATATGACTCACCAATTTATGAGGAGTACGGTATCCGTTCTGATATTTACGGAGGTAAAAACTTCTATTCTGATAACCAATATATCCAGGTTATTGCTGAGACAGGAGCAGTCGGCGTTCTATTATTTGCTGGCTTCTTACTTGCGATGGTATGGATGTACTGGAAAGAACGTAAAACAGTCTTCGGACAATATTTATTCGGGCTATGGTTTGCAACAGGTGTAGCAGGCTTCTTCTATAATATTTGGGAATTAAAAGTATATGTACTGTTCTACTTTATTCTTTTTGGAATATTTGCGAGTATGCGCACAATGTATCCAATGCTCAAGCTCAGCGATTACGAAAAACAAAAAGCAGAATAGATCAAGGAACTATCTTCTTAGGAGGGTAGTTCTTTTTTTATATTAAAAGGTTGCTGGAATATATTTATTCAGCAAAATACAATATGTAATATTTTGTTGGAAAAATCGATAATTTGTAAAATGTAACAAAAGATTAATAGTCTCACACGCGAAAATTTGTTAAGGTTAGAGATAGGACATTAAGAGAGGAAGGTGACTTGCTTCAAGTTAACAAGGAAGCACAAATTATGAAAACAAATAAATCACTATTTATTGCAGTGCTAATGGTGTTTGCACTTATTTTCAGTACACCGCAATTTGCAAGTGCAGCACAATCGACAAATGACTCATACCCGCTTTCGACAGGGGTAACATATTCGAACTATACTCATAAAGGTTCTAAAACAAGTATAGTTAATCATTTAGAAGTAGATTTAACAGACTCTTTCACAAAGATCGGGTTAGGCTTACCATCTCCGGTTAATACGTTAATGACAACGACGCAACATGCGAACAGTCATACGAAGGAAGGAAATCGAGTAGTTGGGGCAATCAACTCTAACTTCTACAATATGGGGGATGGCTATCCTTTATATTTAATTTCTCAATATAATACAATCGTTACACCAAGCGTTATTTCAGACTCAAGCTCGAACTATGTCAGCCAACCGATCGCATTCGGTATTACAAAGGACGGATTTGGAGAGATCGCTTACTACAATAGTAAGATTAACGTTACATATAACGGTCAAACGAATGAAGTAAATGGTCTTAATGTAAAGCGCGGAACAGATGAGGCGGTTGTTTATACACCGCAAAACCATAGTTCTATGACGCCGAACAACGGAAAAGGTATGGAGTTTATCGTAGAAACTGGCAACACAATCGGTGCAACGAAATTCGGACAAACTTTAACGGGTAAAGTAACTGCAATCCGCGGTTATGATGATGAAACAAAAACGAAAATTCCGCGTAACGGTTTCGTGCTATCTTTTAACGGATCGGCATGGGGCGATAAATACCGTGGAATCAAAGTCGGCGAAGAAATTTCAGTAAACTTTGCTATAGATGATCGTTGGATGGATGCACAGTTTATGATGGCAAGTGGTCCATTACTAGTGTTGGACGGCAAAAAAAATCTGACAATCAATGAATCAAGCTCACGTGCTAGAGAAGTTGCACCACGTACAGCGATTGCAATCAGCAAAGATAAGAAGAAAGTACACTTAATTACAGTGGACGGACGTATTAACTCAAGTGCTGGTATGACGTTACCACAATTTGCAGATTATCTAGTAAGCCTTGGCTTTGACCGCGCGATTAATTTAGATGGCGGCGGTTCAACAACAATGGGTATTCGTAAATACGGCAGCAACACAGTCGTTTTAGCCAATACACCATCTGGTGGTACGCAACGTCGCGTTTCTGCAATTATTGAAGCAATCAGTACTGCACCAACAACAAATGCACCTAAATATATTCAAGTTAATCGTGATAAAGTAGGTACCTTATTAGTCGGTGCAACAGTGAAACTTACACCAAACTACGTGTTGGACGAGTATTACAATCCACTGGCAGTAAATGCAAACGACTTTGTAATAACACCGCAAAATAATACAGTGACAGTTAACGGCTTAAGCTATACAGCTGTAGCGCCTGGCTCTGAACGTATTACAGTTTCAAATAAAGGCGCAACACAGACAATTAGCTTCAATGTAGTGGATGCACCTGCTGGACTCTCTATTTCAGGAGTATCAGGTCCAATTGAACCAAATGCATCACTTCAATTAAAAGCAAATGTAACAGGATCAAATAATGAAACGCTAATTTATAACGATTCACAAATTAAATGGTCTGTTGATGGAAACATCGGTACAGTATCCAGCTCAGGTCTTTTCAAATCAAATGGTAAAGAAGGCACTGCCCGTGTAACGGCGACATTAGGAACAAAATCTGTTTCTAAGGAAATCGTTGTAAAGGCTGTTGAAAAACCATTATTCAAAGATATTTCTGTAAACAATGTTTATAAAACAGAAATTCAATATTTAGTTGATAATAACTTAATCAACGGGTATCCGGATGGTACATTCAAACCGGATTTAGCATTAAACCGTGGTCAAGCGGCTGTATTGCTAACTCGTGCATTAGGCTTATCGACAAAAGATGTGCCAAACCCTGGATTTAGCGATTTATCAACAAAGAGCACATATTATGGTGCAGTTGCTGCGATTGTACAAGCAGGCATCATGAGCGGTACTGGTGATGGCAAGTACGAACCAGGCAAACCATTAACTCGTGCTCAAATGGCGAAAATCTTAGTTGAAGCATATAAGTTAACTGGTACTACTTCAACGAAATTTAAAGATGTAAGTACTAAGCACTGGGCATACGATTATATTCATACGCTAGCAGCAAATGAAATTACGACAGGTTATGAAGATAATACTTACAAACCAAGTCAAGAAGTATCACGTGTGCACTTCAGCTTATTCTTATACCGCACAATAACACAAAATAAATAAGAGAGAGAACCTTTGTAAAGTTGCAGCGAGGAATCGCAACTTTTACAAAGGTTTTTTTATGGAGAAAAGAGGGCTATGGGGAAGAGAGGGGGGAAGGGTGATGAAGTGAGGTTGGTACGGAGAGTTTTAGTGCGTGGAATGAGTTTTGATGGGGAGGTGTAAGTAATAGTTGCGCTGTTGTTGAAAATATAGGGTGTTTTTGCGCGGAAGTAGAATGCTTAGATGAGAATGTAGAACCTAGCATCAGGAAAGTAGAACGTTTTACGGGTAAAGTAGAAAGTTTTACTCGAAAAGTAGAACGGGTTGCGAGTAATAGCCGAGTTGTCGCTGAAAGTAGAATATTGGGGTGCGGAAGTAGAATGCTTACGTAATTAAGTAGAACTTCGCACTAAGTAAGTAGAATGTTTTACGGGTGAAGTAGAACGGATTGCGAGTATTCACAAGTTGTCGCTGAAAGTAGAATATTGTGGCACGAAAGTAGAATGTTTAAGAAAATAAGTAGAATTTCGCACCAAGAAAGTAGAACGATTTACGAATAAAGTAGAAAGTTTCACTCGAAAAGTAGAACACGTTGTGAGTATTCGCTGATTTCTCTGAGAAAATAGAGTGTATCAACGTTAATGTAGAACCCCGCTCCAAAAAAGTTGAACTCTACCCCGAAAAACGAAAAGAATATACTTTGTAAGTAACTCATCACCTCCTTAAAGTAGAAATCATATAAGAAAATAACCTATTCATTTTTTCTTTCTAAAATATCTTCAGGAATTAAGTAATATACACCACGTCCTTTGCCAAATTGATCAAATTTTAAGCGCTTCAGCAGTTTTGAAGTAACTGCTTTACAGTCGATCCCAACAAATTCCCTCAATTCGCGATTTGTAATACGGTCTCCGATTAATAGGCGATATTGATGTAACGCTAAAAAAATTGCTTCTTTACTTTTCACGCCACAGTGTGGGCAAATCCACAATCCGTGATGATAATACATGACATGCTGAAATTCACACTTTTTGCAAAGAACGCCATTTCTTATACGATCTCTTTCCACGTTCTTGCTAATAGGAAGCCGGCATGAGATAGCCACTAATTTTCTTTCCAAATCCATTAAATTAACTGTCGTTTCAGCATAGTTTTGATATAACTCCTCTAAAAATTTTGGCAAGCCGCTTAAATGAATAATTGGAGAACCGTTTAAGGACGAATCCAATTTTGTTCTTATATTAGCATTGACCACAATATACAAAACGGGCAATTGGATTCCCCAGTTTGATAATAAATACGATATATATAACTGGTGACGATAAGCCTGATCAAACGGATTTGGAAAATTTTCTATAATCCCTTCCTCAGTTTGACGCGCAAATTCATGAAATGCGGGTTTATAAAATAATGTACCGGAAATTTGTTTAACCTCGACAACGAGAAGAAATCTTGTCGTAATGATAAGGGCGTCGATTTGATGAGAAAAACCCTTTTCATTTATACACTCAAAGTTATAGAAAATTTTATAGGGACCAGGAAAATGATAATCTGCTAATGTTCTCTGCATTTTTAATTCGCCTGCAATTCCAGCTTGGACGCGATAATAAGCCTGTTGATAAGAAGTAAATTCTTCATCCTCAGCTTTTAATCTAGAAATAAGGGCTTCCAAATAGACAAGCTTTTCAGTCCTATACAATAAACCACCTCTACTCGGGCATTGAGACAAAATCTCTATGACAGCAATGTATACGAAAATTTCAGAGCATGCAAATGACCTCGAAAAGTCATTTTCAGCATAAATTCCTTATCAAAAAGTAAATGTGAAACTAATCTTATATACAAACCGTCTCATTAACGAAAAACTATAAATTTATTTTAATTTTCTTGTTGGGAAATAGTGCGACTTTGCCCTCGGGAATATCGTTTCAAACTGACATTATGCTATACTGAAAATACGAATCATAACGCAGAACACATCTACTTCGGATGTGTTTTTCAAATGAAAAATGAAATAAGCCAAGCATACTCAAAACGCTTGATTCAAAGGATGAATGAATAAATGAAAATTGGTATTGTAGGAAATTACGGAAATGATAATAACGGAGACGAGGCGATTTTATTAAGTATTATTCGCCAGCTGCAAAAGGTATTTCAAATAGATACTAAAAATATCACAGTATTTAGTAATAATCCAAAACAAACTGCCGAACGTTATTCTGTACAAAGTTACCCTTTATATTACAAAAATGGTAATGCCGTGAAAACGTTCATGAAGACATACAAAGAGAATTCCAATATCGTGAAAAATCTTGATTTTGTCGTAATTGGCGGCGGCGGTATTTTAATGGACCTTTATAAGCGTGAAGCACCACTATATGGTTCATATGCGATGATGGCCAAAAATAATAATGTGCCGTATGTTGTCTACGGCTGTGGAGCGGGTCCGCTTAACACAGGTTTAGGGAAATGGTTTATCCGCTATATGGCCAAGCATGCACAAAATATTTCAGTGCGTGATCCGCAATCAGAACAGCTGCTAAAAACAATTGGTGTAAAACGCGATGTTCATGTTATTGGAGACCCGGCATTTAGTTTAGAAGTAGAACGTTCAGATTATAGTGATAAACCAAAATCAGTTGGGGTTACAGCAGTTCCTTACTATAATGCTTCATATTGGCCAACAGGCGATGAAGCAAAATACGAAAACTATATTGATGGCATGGCGAAAAACCTGGACCGTTTAATTGAAGAGCACAATGTCGATGTAACATTTTTTGCGACTAAATATCCGCAAGATGCTGATGTGACAAAGGACATTCAAGCTAAAATGAAGCATCCGGAAAATACAAAAATTATTGATGAAAACTTGCCGCCGCAACGTATTTTACAAATTACGTCTACGTTTGACGTGTTAATTGGTACAAGACTTCATTCATTAATATTGGCAACAGATGCGAAAACACCGATTATTGGTGTATCTTATCATGTAAAGGTTAATGACTTTTTACAAATGGCAGGGCTTGGCAACTATTCATTACCGATTGATTCGCTTCATGAATCAGACGAGAAGTTTGCAATGCTCTTTAACGATATGGCAGTAGATTGGAACGGTGCACAAAACTTAGCGGCTCGTACAAATGCGTCATTTAAAGAAAAATCTGCATTAGGAGAGCAGCTTTTAAAAGAAGGTGCGAAAAAGTAATGAAAAAAGTATTCGTCATTAGCAATATGTACCCTTCAAAGGAACATTTAGCTTACGGCATTTTTGTTAAAAATCAGGTCGAGCAACTGGAACGAGAAGGAATCGAAACAGTGCTCGCGGTAAATACCAATCCCGCGACAGGAAAGAAAAATGTTATTTTGAAATATTTAAAGTGGGCGCAGCAGTTTATGCGTGTTTTCCGAGCAAACAAGCGGAATATTTCACTAACACATAGCCATTACGTTTTTCCGAGCGGGATGTTCAGCTACTATATAAAAAAGCGTCACAATATCCCATATATTGTGACAGCACATGGTGGCGATATTAATAAAATGGCCAAAAAAGGCGGGCAAATCCGTGAGTTTACGGAGAAAATTTTACAGTCTGCTGATCATGTTATTGCAGTTGGGGAAGAGCTTGCTGCAACGATTGAAACAACTTTCCATGTTGAAAAAAAGAAAATTTCAGTGATGAGCATGGGGATTGATCGTACGGTTTTCAAAGAAGCGGAAGATAAAAAACAACGTGCAAAAGAGTTAGGGATGGATCCTGATAAAACAAACTTTTTATTCGTAGGCAACATCATACGGGAAAAAGGCGTTACAGAACTTGTGCGTGCATTTAATAAAGTAACGGAATCTCTTCCGGAGCAAGCCGCTCTTTATTGTGTTGGTTCGACAAAAGATAGCAATTTTACTAGTAAAGTAAAAGAGCTGGCTAAGGACAATAAAGCGATTCACTTTATCGAACCGATGCCGCAGCAGGAGTTGGCTAGGTATTTCCAAGCGGCAGATGTTTTTGTACTGCCTTCTTATATTGAAGGTCTGGGATTAGTAGCTTTAGAGGCAATGAGCTGCGGCACACCGGTCATTGCATCGGACGTTGGAGGACTTCATTATATGCTGGCGGATGGAGCAGGGGTATTAGTCCCTCCTAAAGACGAGATTTTACTTCAGCTGGCACTTGAAAATGCAGTGAAAGACGGAATCCCAGTGAATGAAGAACGAGTGGCCGAATTGCTTCATACGCATGATGCAAAAAATATTATTGCACGTTTAAAAGAGCTCTACACAACATACGCGAAATAAAGTAATTGTAATTAAAGGAATGTGATAAGCGTTGAAAGGAATTTTAAAAATAGTAGGAGCCGTCGCGGTTATTAATATTTTAGCGCGTCTAGTCGGCTTTGCCCGTGAAACATATATCGGGATTGAATTTGGTACAACTTTATATTCAGATAGTATTGTTAATGCTTATACAATTCCTAACTTTTTATATTTAGTCATTGGCGGAGCGTTTACAACGGCGTTTATATCCATTTACCATAAGACTTCATCGAGCATTACTGAATATATACAGCGAACATTTACAACAATTGTTGTTTCGATCACGCTCATTGTCATTTTATTTATGGTGTTGGCAGATCCGATATTAATGCAATTCTTCCAAGTTGATAACCAGGCGGAATATGAAATACTGCGCTCGCTTTACTACTGGATGATGCCATCGACGATTATGCTTGTTTTATCGACTTGGATGAGCGGTATTTTAAATGTCCAAGGCCGTTATCATTTATCAGCATTTTCGGTGCTTATTTATAACGGATCATTTTTAATCGTCTCCGTGATATTGTCCATTACAATGGGACCGATTGGAATGGGAATCGGGGCATTAGTCGGGGCAATCTGTATGTTCCTGTTCCTTGTATTCGGGGTTCGGAATGTGAAGGAAATGTCCTTCAAGCCAAATTTTAAACAGGCTGAAGATCAGAAAATGCTTTGGAAAGTTGCATTGCCGATTATGCTTGGCGGTGCGACTGCACAGCTTTATATTTTAATTCAACGATTCTTCACGAATATGCTGGAAGCCGGTGTACCGTCAGCGATGAACTATGCGACAAAAATGTCCCAGTTCCCGCAGGCAATTTTAATGACAGCTGTAACGACCGTTATTTTCCCGTTACTTAGCAAAAAAGAGGGAGAAGGGGACACAGAGTCGGTAAAACAACTTTATGTTCGCGGGATGCGTTTATTATATTTACTCGTATTGCCTGTTTCGGTGTTCTTCTACTTCCAGGCAGAAGGTGTTGTCCGCATCGTTTTTGAATATAAAGAATTCGATGCCGAGTCAACAGCGATTACAGCACCATTGCTGCAAGTATTCAGTACGACGATGTTCTTCCTTGCTGCGAACACATATATTACGCGTTTCTACTATGCGAAGGGCAATTCCGTATTACCGATGATTTTCAGTATTTTAACGGTCTTCGGTGTAAATATAGCGGTCGTAATGGCGACAATCGATGGAATGGGTGCAAATGCGGTAGCCTTGGGGACGTTAATAAGTGCCATCGTAAACTTCCTGTTGCTTGTCATTGTGCTACAAAGCAAATATCAGTTAAAACTTTTGGACAAAAATGTTGGTCAGCTATTTAAGTTAGTCATTATTGGGATAATTTTTGTCGCAATTAACTGGGCAATTTCACAATGGATTGTAATTGATCAAAAATGGATTCATGTAATTGTTACATTTATAATTGCATCGAGCAGCTACCTTGTATTGCTGTTTGCTTTCAAAATGGATGAGCTGCAGCAAATTACAGGTAAAGTAAAAGGAAAGATTTTACGAAAAAAATAATATGATAAAGTGCGTATCCGGATTTAAAATTGGATACGCCTTTTTTAGTACATACTATTTAAGCATAATATTAAAAAAAGAAGTTTTCCCTTTTCGCTTATGTCCTTTATCCTTATAACAGGACAATTTAACGGGGATGTATTTTTAATTATTGCTAAGTTATGTCAATTGGTTGCTGATATTAATAAGAAATATTAGTTATATGACAGAAAACTTTATTTTAAAAAAACTTTACTATATAATCATAAGTGGAATAATTGGAATTTAATATATAATTTACTAAACATCTAAAATAGAGATAAGGGTGGAGAAGTATGGCAAGAGGAAGACGTGTAAATTCATGCGGTGAAAAAAGTAAAAAATTATTATTGGAAAAAGCAATTGAGCTATTTTCTACATATGGTTATCATCAAACAAAAATCAGTGATATTGTAAAATCGGCAAATTTAACACAGCCGACATTTTATTTATATTTTCAAAGTAAAGAAACATTATTTAACGATTTAAATGAGAAATTCCACAATGAATTAACTGATATTTTTTCTAGTTCAGCAGATAACATAAATGACGGGAAATTTGGAATCGATTTAATTCAGGGAAGTTTAACACATATTTTCGATTATTTTATCGAAAACCCTAACCTAACGAAAATCGGTTTTTATGAAGCGGAGCAATCAACTGCCGTAAAGGAAATGCTCGTTTCTAAATTAATACATATCCTAAACACGCAATTAAAAGATTCCAACGTTGTAAAGCTGGTGGATGCTAATATTCTTGCAGAAAGTCTTGTTGGTTCGGTGGAACGACTAACATTGACAAACTTACTGACGAATAAAACAAATCCGGAACAGTTAGCTAAAGAGATTTGCATGATTTATTTTGCAACGGAGCTAAGTTTAGTACATTCATAAAAATGAAATGAGACGATTGCCATTGCGCAAATCGTCTCATTTTTTAGTTTACTGTTTTGTTGTTACATGTAAATAAATACCGGCTTTTAAATTTTTGCCTTTTTCATTTTTTACTTTAGGATGAACGATCAGTGCATACTCCTTACCGGCAGTTAACTCTTTTGTAGGGGTAACAACTAGCTGTTGACCCGATAATTTATACGTTGTTTTGACAGTATCTGCACCTAGCTCGACTAGTTCAACGGAAGAAGAAGCAAGGTCTTTCGCCAGTTTAGCAGAAAACTTGATCGTAAATGTTTTGTTTAATGGAACATTTTTTAATGCAGCAAGTTCTTTATAGTTTTTTAAGTTTGAAGCGATTGTGTCGTAATGTGCTTTAAAGAGCGGTTCACTCGCTGTTTTAATATGAGGTTTAACCCCGACTTCATTTATTTTTGTGCCGTTTGGACCATAAAAATGACCAACTGTTAATTTTAAGAAGCTGCCATCTTCAAGCTCGTAAAATGCCTGCATAGAACCTTTACCATAAGTTGTTTCCCCGTATAACGTAACTGCTTTTTGATCGGCAAGTGCTGCTGCAGTCATTTCAGATGAACTTGCACTATATCTATTTACTAGCATTTTCGTATTTTCAGGGAATGTTGTCGATTGCTTCATTGAGCGAACAATAGATGTCCCCGAAGCTTCCTTCAGCTTGTAGGCATAGGTGGCATTAGGGAACATACCGATGAGCTGTTCTGCTGCTGTTACATAGCCGCCTCCGTTATTTTGCAAATCGAAAATAAATGATTTTGCCCCTTTATTTTTCAAATCACGGATGGCTTTTGATACGAGGCTTGCCGTGTCATTTGAAAATGAATTCAATGAAATATAGCCCGTATTACCGTATAAAAGCTTAGTTTCCACATTAGGAAGTGAGAAAGCTTTACGTGTTAATTTCTTCGTCAATATTGTGCCGTCTTCACGTGAAACCGTTATAGAAACCGTTGTATTTGCTGCTCCTTTTATACGGGAAGAAGCCTGATCGATTGTCAGCCCTGCAACCGGTTTTTCATCAATCTCAGTGATGATATCACCAACTTTTAAGCCTGCATTTTTTGCACTGCCGCCATCGATAAGTTCGGAAATTTGAATACCGTTTTCTACCTTCTCAATGACTACACCGATACCTACAGTAGTAAGGTCCACGCCATTAATAAACTCATCGAATTCTTCCGGCGTAAAGTAAGCCGAATACGGATCAAGCATTTCTGCCAGTTGCTCGAGGCTTGTGGCCCGGTTGATGTCACCGTTAACATTGCCTACATAGTTTTCCTTAACAATCTGTTTTGCTTCATCTAAAGGAGCACCTAGTACCGTCAAAGGAACAGCCAGGCACATGATGAAAAACAGCATTGCTGATAAATGTTTTCTTAGCATGAGTCCACCTCATCAATTTTATTTTTCTATAATGTAATGCGTAATGCCATGATAGGGATATTACCATATTTTATCATGAAAGCTTCCCGAATTTATGGTAAGGGTAAAAAATATTTTAAGCTACTTTTAGTCAATAAAAGAGGGTAAGTTACAAGTTTTTACACTTATAACTTACCCTATCTATCTTCATTCAGTTGTTCATTACAGCAAGATTTCCATAGCCCCGCTGAATGAAGATGAGCCCCTGGCGGATGTCACAGATTTTTTAAAGGAGATTTTTGAGTAAACTCAAAAAAATCTGGACGCAATTACGCCAAGGCGTAATTTATATTAGTAAACTTATTTTCGTTTTGCTAAATACATGATGTAGCCGATGACACCACCGACTAGTGCTGGTACAACCCATGCGATGCCTTGCTCATAAAATGGGAAGATTGATAAAAATTTATCGTATGCTGCAATTTCAAAGCCGGCTTGTTTAATTCCATCATATATTGCAACAACACCTGTGAAAATTAAAGCCATTCCATATACACTTGGTGCATGATTGAATAAATTTCCGAATAGTGCAAAAATCATAAGCACGATTGCGAACGGATAAATTGCAACTAAAACAGGTAATGATAGATTAATTAAATCTGATAGTCCAAAGTTAGAAACACCGAAGCTAAATAGTGCAAAAATTACTAAGTATACTTGGTAAGAAACTTTCGGGAAAATCTTATGGAAAAATGTTGCGTTTGCAGATAAAAGACCTACAGATGTTGTTAAACAAGCTAAAATGATAACGGCTGATAAAATGATTTTACCGGCTTGTCCATATAGTTTCTGTGCTGCTAAAGAAATAATGGTACCGCCATCTTCATGGAAGCCGATAGCTGATGTACTTGTTACCCCAATATAACCTAATGATACATAAACAAATGCTAAACCGATTGCAGCGACAATACCCGCGAAAATTGTAATTTTTACTTGTTTTACTCTATCAGTAATGCCACGACCAACTAATGATTGTACGATAACGATCCCGAATACTAATGATGCAAGAACGTCCATCGTCAAGTAACCTTGAATGAATGATTCACCAAATGCGTTATTAATATATGGTCCCTGCGCTTCACCAGGTTCACCTAACGGAGTAACCACAGCTTTAATCGCAAGTAAACAAATAACGATTAAAAGAGCAGGTGTTAAAATTTTTCCGACACGGTCGACGATTTTTGTCGGGTTATATGCTAAGTAGAATGTGATTCCGAAGAAGATAAGTGTTGTAACGAATAATGGAATCCAGCTACCTTTCATTGCTTCTGTTAAAAACGGTTCCACACCGATTGAATAAGATACAGCACCAGTACGCGGAATCGCGAAGAATGGTCCGATCGACAAGTAAATAATCGAAGTGAAAATTATACCGAAATATGGATTAATGCGGCCAGCTAATATTTCTAAGTCTCCGCCATTCTTTGCAACGGCAATAATACCTAGTAGAGGCAAACCGACTCCTGTTATTAAAAATCCGATCATTGATATTATAATATTTTCCCCGGCCATTTGACCTAATTGTGGTGGGAATATGATATTACCTGCACCTAGGAATAATGCAAATAACATAAAACCTACCGCGATATTCTCACGGAAAAAACTTGACTTGCTATTCATGTTGTCTAAACTCCTTTAATTTGAAAATACAAAGTTTTCTAAAAATTTAAATCTTTTAACAAAAACTAATTCTATCATAAAATTATTAAAATACAAGCATATTTTCAGAAAACAATTTGCACTAAATCAATACCTATGAAATGTTAATCAATTTCTATTACATGATATTAATATGTGAGTATAATAATAGGGAAAGTCTGTAGAATTTTCTCAAAAAAAGAGGGTTGTATACTCTATTGAAAATTAAGTAAAATAGAGTTAAAAAATAGTTTCATTGGGGGGAGTTTTCATATTGAATAATAAATGGAAGATAGTGCTGACAGGTGTAACATTTTCACTTGCACTATTCATCGCACCTGATGCACAAGCATCCACTTATACGGTGAAACATGGCGATACGTTAACAAAAATTGCGAAAGCCCACAACACAACGATCAATCAGCTTAAACAATGGAACAAATTATCTCAAGATCGCATTTTTATCGCACAAAAACTGGTTGTTGCGCCAGCAAAAAGTGCAGTAAGTACAGTGAGCAAATCGCCGGCAGTAACTAAAGCGGCAACAGCAACGACTAAAACGAAAACAACTGCTGTTTCAGTTGTAGAGGAAAAAGTCGAAAGCCCGCAAAATGCATTATCCCATACCGTTATGAAAGGGGATAATTTAACAAAGATCGCTAAAAAGTATAGTATTTCGGTAGCGAGTATTAAACAGTTGAACAATTTAAAATCTGATGCGATTAAAGTTGGTCAAAAGCTGACAATTAGCCAGCAATCAACTGAAGACTTAGCTATTGAAGCTCCTTCTGCGAAAACAGTGGAAGCAGAAATTAATTTTAATCAAACAGCTGACGAAGCGATTGAAAAACAGTTAAAGAAGGAAGTTGCACTGCCTGGGAAAGTTTCGCAACAAACAGAGCGCCTTTATGGACAAGCTATCCAAGCGGCTAACGCAGTATTAGGTACACCTTATAAATATGGCGGAACAACAGTAGATGGATTTGACTGCAGCGGCTTTGTAAACTACATATTTAATTCTGTTGGTGTCCAAATGGATCGTAAAAGCAGTCTTATGTATTTCGAACAAGATACGACGAAAGTAACGCAACCTGTACCGGGAGATTTAGTATTTTTCAAAAATACATTTATCCCTACAATTTCACATATGGGCATCTATTTAGGAAACAATGAATTTATCCATGCTGGCTCAAAAGGGATTACAATTTCAAACATTGGGGAAAAGTATTGGTCGGAGCGCTTTGTCGCGTATAAACGCCTGAATAATTTAAAATAAAATATTGAAGAACTAATAAGCTTTGTTGAAAATACGCTTATTAGTTCTTTTTTGTTACACAGATTCGCGATAATGTTACAAATGTTACAAGAAAAGGCTCGATTATTGGTTAATATTACAATTAATAGCGGTAATTGTTTAGTTGATAGTTTAAAATCCCTATTTAAAATAGGTTCTTTGGCAATGTTTGAAGTTATTTGAAAGCGGGTAAATGTAACTTTGTTGTTACATAACTGTAATGTTATTAAATATAATCTCGTGTTAACCTAATATCAGTTAAGTTTTCAGAAAATTTATTGATTGGTTGGAGGAACACGATGGATTACTTGAAATTATTACGCAATACCGTATTAACTTTGGCAGCTGCCTTCGTAATTTTCTTCGCACCGGTGAATGAAAAGGAAGCTTCTGCAGAATCAGCTTACTCAATTGATGAGTTAAAAGAAGTCTCTTCAAAGTATTTAGGAGTTCGCTATTCATACGGCGGTACATCAGCAAAAGGCTTTGACTGCTCAGGCTATGTACGTCATGTATTTAAAGAACTAGGCATCACATCACTGAATCGCACATCTTCAGAAATGTATACGCAAGGTACGAAAGTTAAGAAAAGCGACCTTGAGCCAGGCGATTTAGTATTTTTCAACACATCAGGCAAACGCATCTCTCATGTAGGGATTTACATTGGTTCAGGAAAATTCATCCACGCTTCTACAAGCAAGGGTGTTATTAAAACAAGCATTAACGATAAATATTACTGGGGTAAAAAGTACGTAGGTGCTAAACGCATCGCTAACTTCTCAACGGCAGAAGCCCTAGTTGCAGACGCAGACGATTCAGATGTAGACAACACACCAGAAGCAGAATAATACATAGCTTATACACACTACTACATACTGCATAATTCGTAATTACAATCTCTCACCTTTTATAAGGTGGGGGATTTTTTAGTTTGTTTTGAAACGGGGAGTGGGTGTTGATTGTGAGTTTGAGTTCTGCTTTTGAGTCAAGGGGTGGTAGATTAAGAGGGGACTTGTTTAGTAAACAATTCTACATTAGTTGGTGAAGTTTCCACATTAGCCTCGAAACATTCTACATAATCTCTGAGATTTCCACATTACTACCGCTTCGTTCTATATAAACAAAGAAATGTTCTACTTTTCTCGTAAAAGTGGCAAATAAAAACAGGATGCTCCAAAAAACATGTTTCACAAACAAAAAACAGCAACCGGAATTTAGTAACTGATTTCCGGTTGCTGCATATTAAAACTATTGTGGTACACGAGCTGTCCAGCGAGATAAATCAGCGCCATCAGCCGTTACTAATTCTTTAGGGAAGATGAATGTCCAAGGTTTTGTTGTATTAGGCTGTACTGTTAATACAGGGTCTAATTTGAACGATCCTTTTGCAACTAAGACATTGCGTGCATCCATAATTTCAAGTGGTAACTGTTCCAAGTTAATCGCTTTTTCATGTCCGTTACGGATGAAAATTGATGCGTGGAAGCTGCCGTCATCGTTTAATTTTGCTTGTAGTCCTGTGAAGTTTACTTCTGTTTTACCTAACTTCGGTAAAGTTTTCACAATTTCAGCTAACTTTTCTTGCTGATCCTTCGGTAATTGTTTCTTCCATGTATCATCCAAGTCTAATTGGTGACCGCGTAAAGAAAGTAAGTTGAATGAAATTTTCCAGCCTTCTTCAGGCACTTCGTCTGCTGTAATTGAAGAAGCAGGGAATGTGAAAATCCATGGTCGTGCACTTTCAGCAGGGATCACTCCTAGCTCTTTAAAATCAAAGTAATGTGAAGCAATGCGGTTATCATCTTTATCTAAAATTAATAGTTCGATTTCGCCTAATTCAATTGCTTCTGATAATGAAGAACGGAAAAATGCTTTTACATTCCAAGAACCGTTCGCCATTGAAGGCTCGATATTAATTGCTGACAATGATAATTGATTCGGTTTCAATGGTGCCAGATCATTCGCCAGGAAATTAAAAACATATTTTTGTTCCTGTGGTACATCCCATTCAGGATGGAACGATAATTTAGTAATTACGTCACGATTTGCACCTTTTTTAGAACTATCACCAGATGTTTTTACGACTGATGAAGAATCAACAGCACTGTCTTTACCTACTTTGTCACCTTTTTTAAATAAATCGAATAAACCCATCTGCTATTCCTCCACATTCATCGTAATGTTTTTCATAAATGTTACAAGTTCTTCTACTATTTTGCGGCGAAGTTCCTGATAGTTTTTACCGAATAATTCTAGTCCTTCACGTTGGTAAATACGCATTGGATCTTCCTGTTGGTAATGACGTAAGCCAATACCTTCTTTTAAGTGAGCCATTTGTTCCAAATGTTTTACCCACATTTGATCGATGAAGCTCAACATAACTTGCGGAATAACCGCCATAATTTTTTCGTTTTCTGCAAAGCCTTCGATAACTTCTGTTAACTCTTTTACAGAAGGATCCATTGCATCGAGCATTTTCTTCACTTTTGTTTCTTCTCGGTTCACAGTAACAGGTGTTAAGAATAAAGAGTTCACTGTGCGTTCCATTTTATCGAAATCCCACTCAAGTACATCTTTATCTTCAGGGGCATTTTCACGAACAGCAAAATCTACAGTTTCCTTCATCATCGTCACTAAATGTTCCAGAATATTTTCATTGCGTAATACTTTATCGCGTAAATCATAAACTACACGGCGTTGATCATTAATTACATCGTCCAGTTTTAAATTGTATTCACGCATAGAGAAGTGTGCGCCTTCAACAATACGCTGTGTACGTTCAATCAGCTCAGTAACTTCTTTGTTTTGAATAAGACCGATTTCGTCAGTTGTCATTTTCTTGCGGAATTTCTCGACATCATCTTTTGCAAAACGCTTGAACATATCATCTTCGATTGAAAGAATAAATCGAGTTTCACCTACGTCACCTTGACGACCTGAACGTCCGCGTAACTGGTTATCGACACGACGGCTTTCATGCTTTTCAGTACCGATTACAAATAAACCGCCAAGATCTTCAACACCTTCACCTAAGACGATATCCGTACCACGACCAGCCATGTTTGTTGCGACTGTAATACGATTTTTTTGTCCGGCTTCCGAGATTAATTCAACCTCTTGCTCGACTGTTTTCGCATTTAATAATTGGAACTGTAAGCCGTGTTTTTTCAAGTAACTCGCTACTTTTTCTGATTGTAAAATAGAAGTTGTCCCGATTAATACCGGCTGTCCTTTTTCGTGACGGCGCACTGCTTCCTGTGCCACATATTCGTATTTTTGCTCGATGTTTTCGAATACGATATCCGGCTGGTCCAGACGTCGACGTGGACGGTTTGTCGGTATTTGAATTACACGCATACCGTAAACTTCCAAAATTTCTTTTTCCTGAGTTTTCGCAGTACCTGTCATCCCTGATAATGTTGGATACATACGGAAGTAGTTCTGAATTGTAACTTGTGCCTGTGCTTTGTTTTCCTCAGTGATTGTTACGCCTTCTTTCGCTTCAATCGCCTGGTGTAAACCATCGGAAAGTGAACGACCTTCCATAATACGGCCTGTAAACATATCGACCAGTTCGATTTTGTCATCACGAACGATGTAATCAACATCACGCTCAAACATAACGTGTGCACGTACTGCCTGAATTACATAGTGGTACAATGTTTGATGTTCCAAATCGTATAAGTTGTCGACACCGAATGCCGCTTCAACTTTCTCGATACCTTGATCTGTTAACGAAGTGGCTTTTGTTTCATCGTCGAAATCATAATCTTCTTCAGCTTTGAAACGCTTCGCAAGCATTGCAGCAATACGGTGCAGTTCTTCGTTTGCTCCCATTTTACCAGCAATGATTAACGGTGTTTTCGCTTCGTCGATTAAGACCGAATCTACTTCATCGATAATCGCAAAGTGGTATGGACGCTGTACTTTATCACCGATTGTATGTGCCATATTATCACGTAAATAGTCGAAACCGAATTCCGTACCAACACCGTATGTAATATCCGCATTGTACGCTTCTTTTTTATCTGCAGGCTCCATCATCGGAACATTCAGTCCAACTGTTAACCCAAGGAAACGATGGATTTGCCCGATTAATTCGAAGTCACGTTTTGCAAGGTAATCGTTTACCGTAATAACGTGTACACCTTTGCCTTCCAATGCACGAACGTAAGAAGGAAGTGAGGCAACAAGTGTTTTACCTTCACCAGTTGGCATTTCGGCAATATTACCTTCAGTCAGTACTAGACCGCCGATTAACTGCACATCAAAGTGGCGCATGTTTAATACACGTTTAGAAGCTTCACGGACAACAGCAAATGCATCAGGGATAATATCAACTAGCTGAGTTCCGTGTTCTAAACGCTCTTTAAATGTAAATGTCATATTTCGAAGTTCTTCGTCAGACATAGGACTATATGTTGCTTCGAGGCTGTTTATTTGCTCTACCGTTTTGTAGTATCTTTTTAGCTCTCGAGCACTTGTTTGCTCTTTATTACGTTTGAAAATTGAGAACATTATTTTACTCTCCTTTGAAATTGGCTACTTTAATATAGTAGACACTCCGTTATTTTATCAAATAATGCACAAAAAGACTACTGACCAAAAGGGAATTCATAGGAGCAATATAAATAAATTGGATGAGCCTTTCTATTATATTAATAATTATTTGATAGGTTTGAAATATACTAGAAGAATGATAGATGTAAAATTTATGTGAGCTGAATAAATAGTGGAAGGAATTTAAGCTATATTTTATGATTTGTTCATGCTATACTTATAGTGAATAAAAATGTAGAGTTTTTAATGAATCTCCAAAAGGCGATTTATTGTAATGCTTAATACTACAAAAATTAAGGAGGAGAGACATGATTTACGTGTCTTTAATCGTAGCTTTTATTGCTGCAATTATACTAACTCCGCTTGTGAAGCGATTGGCTTTTCGCCTTGGAGCTGTAGATGCCCCGAACTATCGTAAAGTGCATGCTCGCATTATGCCACGATTAGGCGGTTTAGCAATTTTTGGTGCGTTTATGATCGGGATATTACTTTTAAAATTTGTCACGAACTTCGAAAGTGACTACTTATACGCGATTTTAATTGCCGCGACAATTATCGTAGCAACAGGTATCGTTGATGATATGCGTGAAATTTCCGCTAAAGCTAAATTGCTTGGCCAAGTGATCGCTGCCTGTATTGTTGTATTTGTCGGCGGTATTCAAATTGATAATATTAACTTACCGTTTGGTGGGGAATTGGAATTCGGCTGGTTAGGAATTCCGTTCACAATTATTTGGATTGTAGGTATTACAAATGCAATTAACTTAATTGATGGTCTTGATGGACTAGCTGCAGGTGTATCAACAATTGCTTTAATGACATTAGCCGTAATGGCAATGATTATGGGGAATGGTATTGTTATCGCAATGGCTGCAATTTTGGCTGCTGCAACAATCGGTTTCCTGTTTTTCAACTTCCACCCTGCGAAAATTTTCATGGGGGACACAGGTGCACTGTTTTTAGGATTTATGATTTCGGTGCTCGCACTATTAGGATTTAAAAACGTAACGGTTATTTCGTTCGTTATCCCGGTTATTATGTTAGGAGTTCCAATTTCCGATACATTCTTCGCAATTGTGCGTCGTTTGCGTAGCGGTAAAAAGTGGTCAGATCCAGATAAATCGCATTTACACCACCGTTTATTGGATTTAGGGTTCTCACATCGTCAAACCGTGACGATTATTTATGCGATGGCTGCAATGTTCGGTCTCGCTGCTGTCATCTTCTCGATGGCAAAAGTATGGGGCGCAATTTTACTAATTGCCGTTATATTAGTCGCGATTGAGCTGTTTGTAGAAATTATCGGTCTTGCCGGTAAAAACTATAAACCGCTGCTCAACCTCGTAAGAATATTTAATAAGTGAAAAGATCGAAACAAGTAAATGGCATTGTGCTGTTTGCTTGTTTTTTTTTGGTTCTATAATATTTGTTGGGGTATTCAAACAATTTCACAACTAAAAAAAGCACAAAATCACACTTTTTTATATACTTGAATTGTCGAGAAACAAGCAATAGAAAGGTGATTTGTGCTGTATGAATTTTAACATGAATATCCCAGGATTAAAAGATGTAGAAATTACAAAAATTGAAGAGTTAGAGATGGGTATGGCAATTTCGATTGAACTTCCCCGTCAGGCACATCAATGCCCAGCCTGCCAACAATGGACTACGAAAGTACATGATTACCGGATTCAAAAAATTAAGCACTTAAAATGGTTTGAGCGAATGACCGTAATCTTTTATAAGCGCCGTCGTTATGCATGCGGTTGTGGAAAGCGCTTCGCTGAAAAAGCATCCTTTATTGAGCGGTATCAGCGTTTTACAAAAGAAGCGAATCAAGCGTTAAGCATTCGCGCAATTAAAGCGAAGACATTTAAAGAAGCAGCGGAGGTTACGGGTACCTCTAGCACAACCGTAATTCGTCGCTTTAAGAAAATGGTGCATAAAGAAATGGTCCAAGGTGTTCAATTGCCGAAAGCGATTGCGATTGATGAATATAAAGGCGATACCGACGCAGGAAAATATCAATTAATTATAGCGAATGCCGAAACCAAAGAACCGATCGATATTTTGCCAAACCGCCGAAAAGAAACGATTAAAGATTATTTGAAGCGTTACGGAAGTGAAGTGGAAATCGTGGTGATGGATATGAGCCCTTCCTTTAAATCAGCGGTCCGCCAGTCTTTAGGTAGACCGGTCATTGTGGCAGATCGCTTTCATTACTGTCGTTATATTTATTGGGCACTAGATTCGGTTCGTCGAGAAGTTCAAAAGGACTGGCACGAATACGACCGGAAAAAGTGTAAAAGAATGCGGCATGTGCTCTATAAACGTCCAGAAAAGCTGAAAGAAACGGATCAATTTTATTTAACCCGCTATACAGAGATGTCTCCTATTTTAAAAGCAGCGTATCATCTAAAACAAAGCTACTGTGAATGGTTTGATCAGGCAAAAAAAGAAACCGATGTATCAAAGATTAAAGAGGGACTATTTCAGTTCTACAAACAAGTTGAAGAATCAGGGATTCCTGCATTTAAACGTGCGATTCAGACATTTAAAAATTGGCAGACAGAAATCTTAAATAGCTTTACATTTGGTTATTCAAATGGCTTCTTAGAAGGCATTAATAATAAAACAAAAGTGATGAAACGGAATGCATATGGATTCAGACGTTTCGATCACTTTAAGGCAAAGATTTTATTAAATTTGAAGTATAAAAATTTGGGTGGTCATGTGGGATGAAATCTGTTTAGAATAATTTCACCCCAACATTTGATTTAGAACCTTTTTTTTTGGGGGAATTATTGACCGGATTTAGGAGGGATGTAAAAAGTTTTGCGGCTAATGTGGAACGGAATGAAGTGAAAGTAGAAGGTACAGTGGCTAAAGTAGAAACTTTTCATGGAAATGTAGAACAATCAACTGAAAAGTGAAAAACGCAATTTTATTAGTAGTGTTGCGAGGAAAAGAGGAAAGGAATGACTTATAAGTAGAAAGTTTGGAAGTAAAAGTAAATGAAATGTCGAAAAAGTAGAACGCGCGAACTTTATTAGAATAGTCGCAGGGGAAAGTAGAACAGAATGAAATGAAAGTAGAAAGTTATGAGGCGAAAGTGGAAAGTATCAAAGTGAAAGTAGAAGTTTTAAGACTAAAGTGGAAACTTCTCAGAGGAATATAGAACAGAACGCTTGTAAAATACAATATCCCTATAATATAGGTAGAAACGCCAAATAAAAAACAACCCCCGCGTCACCCGCGGAGGTTGGTTCACATTATTGGGTATCGGTATTCGTTCTTGTTGTGTAGGCTGAGTTGGATTGAGAGCTTGTGCCCGAAATATTTGTCGATTCCGGAGTGAGTCCTAAATGACTTTTTAAAATATGGCTCGTTTCTTCGAGTGCTTCTTCATCCAATTTGTAATAATAGACGCCTGTCGACATGTCGTCATAGCCTTCCAACGTCAATGTATCAATACGAGGCATACCGTTTGATAAGTAGCTGAAGAAAGATTTCATTTCCGTAAATGTCATATCTGTCTTCATATTGTTACCGACAGCGGCTAGAATATCATCATATTTTGAGATAGATGTAAATGATGATGCTTTTGAAGCGATTGCCTGAATGATTTCTTGCTGGCGTTTACCGCGTTCAATGTCATTGTCCTGTTTACGTGTACGGGCAAGTGCCAATGCTTCACGGCCACCCAATCTTTGCAAACCTGGCTGCAAGTTGACAGTGTTGCGGTCGAACTCGTCTTTTTCGAGCATCGCGTAAGGTACTTCTGCTTCAATGCCGCCTAATGCATCGACAATATCGATAAAGGCATTAAAGTTTACACGTAAATAGTAATCAATTGGAATATCAAATAATTCTTCTACAGTTTCAATTGAAGCAAGTGTGCCACCACGCGCATGCGCATGGTTGATTTTATCGTTATATCCGATATGAGGGATGTAAACATATGAATCACGTGGGATACTTACTAGTTTAACTGTTTTTGTTTTATTGTTTAAAGTGGCAAGCATGAGGGCATCTGTGCGGGAATTGTCTGCACCTTGTCCGCGCTTTTCACTATCATCGACACCTAAAATTAAAATAGAAACATTGTCTTGGGCCGGCTCAACCTTTACTTCTCGCTGGTCCGACATTTCGCGGTCCTCGATTACTTCATATGCATTATCTGCAGCATGTTCGGCCTGCTTCGTCAAATAAACACCGTATGCTGTTGCGCAAATTACGAGCGAAAGAGTCAGAAGCATCGAAACTTTAAGAAACAATCTGAATTTCGATGAGCCTTTCTTTTTATTTTGCCTTGTTTTCATAAAGATTCTCCTCTAGGTTAGGGATAGGTTACTATATTAAACTGGTATATTATAGCTACTTTGTAATCTTATCTAATATACTACAATCTACTTTTGTCGTAAAGTAACGATATCATGCATTCTGATGACAAATATTTCGACACGGTTACTTCGGGAATTCGATAAAAAGCGCATCTTCGTTTGTAATAACCGCCTGCCCATTTGTCAGTTCGGTAATCCAGTCAATAAAAGTTTGCTCTTCCTCTTTTAAAACGTGTACATAAATTTCTACATTTTCTGCATACTGAATATCATGAAGAGGGTAGTGGGAACCGCGTATCTCATTTTCTATTTTCCCCAACCACACATAATCAATCTCGATTTTCATTAAATAATGCAATTTTCGCTCAACAACTTGAGCAGCTGCGATTCCTTCTGTTGTTGCTTTACTATAGGCGCGGATTAAACCGCCTCCGCCAAGCTTAATTCCGCCGAAATAGCGAGTGACGACAACAACCGTATCTTTTAAACCTTGTTTTTTTAGAACTTCTAACATAGGGACGCCTGCAGTGCCACTTGGTTCCCCGTCATCATTTGCTTTCTGGATATGATCATGCTCACCGATCATATAGCAGGAGCAGTTATGGGTTGCTGATGCATGCATCTTTTTTATTTTATCAATAAAGAGAATCGCTTCTTCTTCTGTCTCAACGCGTTCTACATAAGTTAAAAAACGCGATTTGGATATGATGATTTCTGATTCTCCGTAACCTTTTACCGTAATGTAGTTATTTCTCATTATCAATTCTCCTTAATATTACAATTTGATTTCAAATTTGTGGTTATAATTTAACTTAAAAAATGATTTACTAATGATATAATATGTATGTACTATATTAGTAGGTTGCAAAGTAAAAAGATAGAGTAGTTCGCATTCTGACTAAGTAAGGTGGGGAAAAAGTGCTAGAAAACAACCAAATAGATATCGCCTCGCTTGATGTTATATTTAATCGAATGTTGGAAACTATTACAAGTTCGAAAGATGATGTATTTATTATAAGCGAACAAAGCCGCAGAAATTTTGAAGAGATGCAACAAGAGCTGGAAGTTGTGCGTCATGAAATTAAGATTATAATAGATGAAAGTGATAACTTGGAAAAGTTGCTGCAATTATCTAGACAGCGATTAGTCGTTGTAAGTAAAAGTTTCAATAATCATTCAGAAGAGCAAATACGGGCTGCTTATGAAAATACGAGTAATTTACAATTAAAGGTCTCCCTTTGCCGGGAGCGTGAAAAGCAGCTAAGAGATAAGCGTGACGATTTGGAAAGACGCCTGCGCACACTTTATGATACGATTGAAAGAGCGGATCATATCGTGAACCAAGTGAATGTTGTTATCAATTTTTTGACGACCGACCTGAAAAATGTCGGGGCAGCACTGGAACAGGCGAAGATCAAACAAGACTTTGGCATACGTATTATCGCAGCCCAGGAAGAAGAACGAAAACGTTTATCGCGTGAAATTCATGATGGGCCTGCACAAATGATGGCGAATGTGCTGATGCGTTCGAATTTAATTGACCGCACTTTCCGGGAAAAGGGAGCCGACGCCGCTTTAAAAGAGATTCATGATTTGAAAATAAGCGTTCGCAACGCCTTATCCGAAGTACGCCGCATTATTTACGATTTACGACCAATGGCACTCGATGACTTGGGCATTGACCCGACATTGAAAAAGTATTTATCTACGATTATGGAATACAATCCAGGTGTTGAGATTCAGTTCCTTTCATACAATAACGAGCGAAGAATCCCTTCAGATTATGAGGTGGCCGTTTTCCGTTTAGTGCAGGAAAGTGTAAACAATGCATTGAAACACGGAAAACCGAACCTGATTATTGTTAAACTTGAGTGGTTATGTGACGAAATTAATGTTGTAGTAAAAGATAATGGGGTTGGTTTTGATACAGAAAGCGTTCGTGAAGGATCTTTCGGTATTATAGGAATGAGAGAAAGAATTGATCTGCTGAAAGGTTCTTTGAAAATTAGCAGCAGCATCGGTAAAGGAACAACAATTTTAATGAAAATTCCATTGCCGACAGAAGATGAAGAGATAAGATAGCTGAATTCCAGGGGGTTTCGAAATGACAAAAATTATTATTGTAGATGATCATCAATTATTCCGAGAAGGGGTAAAACGTATTTTAGATTTTGAAGACACATTTGAGGTTGTTGCAGAAGGTGATGACGGCACAGATATCGTAAACTTATATGAACAAAACGAACCGGATGTCGTATTAATGGATATTAATATGCCGGTCAAAAACGGTGTCGAGGCGACAGCTGATTTAATCGCTGTATATCCGGACGCAAAAGTAATGGTTTTATCGATTCATGATGACGAATCATATGTAACACACGCACTGAAATCAGGTGCACTTGGCTATATGCTGAAAGAAATGGATGCCGATGAAATCGTTGAAGCAATCAAAGTTGTTTCAAACGGTGGTTCTTACCTGCACCCGAAAGTAACGAAAAATCTGGTCGCGGAATTCCGTCGTCTTTCAGAGCATGAAAACAAAGGGAATTTCCATCAAACAGAAATTCGCCGTCCATTCCACTTATTAACGAAGCGTGAATGTGAAGTGCTTCAATTATTAACAGATGGCCAATCAAACCGTACAATCGGCGAGACATTATTCATTTCGGAAAAAACGGTTAAAAACCATGTATCAAGTATTTTACAGAAAATGAATGTTAATGACCGTACTCAAGCAGTTGTAACAGCTATCAAAAACGGCTGGGTAGAAGTACGTTAATTACATAATTAAACGTAAAAACAAGGATCAGATTTTGTATCCTTGTTTTTATTTTTGCATATTATTGCCGATTAATAAATAGTTTTAGTCATGAATTCTATGAAACATCTGTGAACGAGTTTCGTCCTAATGTTTTGAAGGCGATAGCAAATAATTCGTATGTCGAAATTTTACGTTGAGTAAAAATATTATCTGTCTTCAATAATATTTGTATAAAAAACATCATCACATGCTATTTTGTACAAGATGGGTTTTTCCAATATTGTGTGCTAAAATGTTTTGCGGGAGGTTGTAAAATTATGAAAAAATGGTTGGTAGCTGTACTCGCGGTTTTTGTACTGGCGGCTTGCGGGGATAAACAGGAAGCTTCACCTGAAAATCTGCAGAAAACGATCGACGAAGGTACGGTAGGTTTTGAAATGATGGGTGATTCAATTCAGGAAGAGGCAGATGTCCCGGAGGAAGAAAAAAATAATATTATATCTGCATTTAATGAATATATTGCAGCCTTTAATGAAAAAGATTTAGAACGTTATAAAAATATAATTTCAAAAAATGCGACAGGTTTTAATTATGATGAAGATATCGAAGCGGTTTCCGATGTGTTTAATCAATATGATGTGAAACGTACGGCCGAAGATATTACGATTGTAAAGTATAGTGGGGATGAAGCCCAAGTATTTTCCAATTTAAAGACAGAAACGAAAGAAATCGATACAGGTGCAGAACTATCCGGTGTCGGCCGCCAAGTAACAGTATTGAAGAAGGAAGACGGTTGGAAAGTTTCGAGCATCTATTATATCGGCAGCGAATAAAAACTTATCTTCTATAATATATAGTAAAAACATCTTGCACAAATCGATGCCAAGATGTTTTTTTCATATAGTGATGAAGGTGTGAAAGCGGGGAGTTCCCTATTAGAAAGGCAAATTACCGTTCACAATTATAGTGAGTTCATGTAAACTAGTGAACATAGGAGAGTGGGAGAGCGATGAAAACAGCAATTGTTACAGATAGTACAGCCTATTTAACACTTGAAGAACGAAATTCGTACAATGTCCATATGATTCCTCTAAGTGTAAACATTGAAGGAACATTTTACGATGAAGAAATCGATATTACAGCTTCAGAATTTTATGACCGTGTGCGCGGTGCAGCGGAGTTTCCGAAAACAACGCAACCGTCTGTCGGAAAATTTGTCGAGCTTTATGAAACTTTAGGAAAAGATTATGATGAAATTGTAACGATTCACTTATCAAGCGGAATCAGCGGAACTTACCAAGGCGCTGTCCAAGCGGGCGCAATGGTGGAAGGTGTAAACGTTCACGCATTTGATTCGGAAGTTGCCGCCTATTTGCAAGGATTTTATGTAAAAGAGGCTGCTAAACTGGCATTGGAAGGCGCTTCAGGCGAGCAGATTATGGCACACTTGAATGATTTGAAAGATACAATGGATGATTACATTATTGTAGACGATCTACAGCATCTGCAGCGCGGCGGTCGCTTATCTGCAGCGGCGGCATTGATCGGCGGGTTACTTCAGGTAAAACCGATTTTAACATTCGAGAACAAAGTAATCGTCCCGTTCGAAAAAATCCGTACACGCAAAAAAGCACTACGCCGAGTGGAAGAGCAATTAGCATCTGCAGTCCAAAAGCATGGCGCCCTTCAAGCCACAGTGATTCACGCCAACTGTGAGGATGAGGCACGCGAATGGATGAATGCATTAGCTGCCGAGTATCCAACAGTAGATTTCACGCTCAGCTACTTCGGACCGGTTGTCGGCACACACCTAGGTGAAGGCGCAATGGCGATTGGATGGATTAAGAAATAATTTTGTTTTAGGTTTATCAGTCACTACTTCTTAGGGAGGGTGGCTGTTTTTTAATATGTGGTGGGTGAACGGCTATGTCGGGTGATATTAGAAGTTTGTGAGTAGAATGTAGAACTCTGGACGTGAAAAGTAGAAAGTTCCGGGCTTAAAGTGGAACGTGAACGGGGAAAAGTAGAAATTATCGGGTGAGAAGAAGAGGCTGCCGGTATTAGAAGTTCATGGGCGGAAAGTAGAACTCGAGCCGTGGAAAGTAGAAAGTTCTGGGCTCAAAGTAGAACGTGAATTAGGAAAAGTAGAAACTATTGATTGAGAAGTAGAAGCGGCTGCCGGTTTTAGAAGGTTGTGGCTGGAAAGTAGAACGTCTGCCCTCGAAAGTAGAAAGTTAAAAAGTGAAAGTGGAACGCAAAGCGGGAAAAGTAGAAACTTTCGGGTGAAAAGTAGAAGAGGCTTTCAGTATTAGAAGATCTCAGTTGAAAAGTAGAACGTCCGCCCCTGAAAGTAGAATGTTTTGAGCCGAAAGTGGAACATGAAGCGAGAAAAGTAGAAGTGTCACTGAAAATCCTACACGAATCAAATACAGATCCGCTTCTTGCCCACTTAAGTCTGAAAATCATTTATCAAATAAACGAAATACAAATAAAGGAGCAATAATTATGTCCACAACAACAACTTCATTTAAAAAATGTTATCGACTTCTCAAACCCTCAACACCAACCCTCTCCAGTGTTTCAAGCAACCCGATTCCTCCAATCCACACCCGCTACACCGGACTCATCCCTGAACCCGCAATCGTAAATTTCTTCACCGGTCGAATATGGTCGCGCAACCACACACCATTTCCTCAGCAAAAAATCGACACCTATATCAACCGCGGCTATTTTGAAACAACCCCCGCTGTCAGCACAACCCCAAAGCTTATTTGTCGTCGTTGTCTAAATGAACAATCGTATAAATTTGTTTCATTTCACTGTGCGAAGTGTCAAAAAGTCTGTCACTATTGCCGGCACTGTATTACGATGGGGAGAATGTGCAGCTGTGATGAATTGATTCTCTGGAAAGTCACGGAAACACGGAAACAGAAATCGCAAGTTCAGTTTGCATGGACCGGCAATCTCACCCCTCATCAGCAAAAAGCGGCGGATGAACTCGCGCAAAGTATTTCGCAGAACAGAAATCGTCTTACGCATGCAGTTTGCGGTGCTGGAAAAACGGAGATCCTTTTTGCAGCAATTTACGATTCACTGAAAGCAGGAAAAAGAGTTTGTGTGGCAACACCTAGAACCGATGTCGTCTTAGAATTGTATCCGCGTTTTCAACAGGTGTTCCAAAAGATTACGATTCATGCGCTATACGGCGGCGCGGAAAATAACACCGAGTTTGCGCAGCTTGTTCTGGCGACAACACATCAGCTTTACCGGTTTGAGCATGCATTTGATGTCATGATTGTCGATGAAGCGGATGCCTTCCCGTACACGTATGATGAAGCATTGCAGCGTGCAGTACTGAAAGCGAAAAAAACGGATGCCCCTATTGCATTCGTTACAGCCACTCCGTCGAACAAATTGCTCCTGCAGCAAAAAACAGAAAACTGGGGCTACTCATTTATCGCAAGAAGATTCCATGGTCATCCTTTACCAGTTCCGAGGTTCCAAACGCTATGGAATTACGAGAAATTATTAAAGAAAAACAAAATCCCACAAAAGCTCAAAAGTTGGCTCGAACACAGACTTCAGAAGAACGAACCTTTCCTCATTTTCTTCCCGACAATCGAACTAATGGAACAGGCAACACCCCTCTTTCAAAAAATAGAATCTACTATTGAAAGTGTCCATTCCGAAGACCCTGATCGGAAAGAAAAAGTATTGCAATTGCGCAATGAACAACGAAAAGGTTTACTGACGACTACTATTCTGGAGCGCGGAATCACAATTAAAAATGTCCAGGTTGCCGTAGTCGGTGCGGAAAATCCTGTTTTCACATCAAGTGCACTTATTCAAATTAGCGGAAGAGTTGGTCGAAATGTGAAGTACCCTACTGGTGATATTGTATTTTTCCACCATGGAATCACGATGGAAATGGACCGGGCACGCAATAATATATTGGAGATGAACCGCCATGAATAAGCAAATCCTGAATTGCCTCTTATGTGATCGCGAGCTTCATCAAAGCATTGGTTGGAAGGAACTGCTTCTTAAAACACTGCCTCAAACAATTTGCCCTCGCTGTGAACAACGCTTTCAACGAATCGAGATGCAACAGGAAGAGGGAGTCATATCTTTATTTCACTATAATGAAGCAATGAAAGATTATTTGCACCGCTATAAGTTCCTTCACGATTTACTCCTTGCAAAAGTATTCAATAAAATCATCCATGAGCAGCTCAAAGACGAAACCCGCCTCATTATCCCGATTCCGATGCACCCCGAAAATTTGAAACTAAGAACGTTTGCACATATCGATGAATTGCTGAAAGCGGCGAATATCCCGTTTGTCCACCATTTAACAAAGATATCGAACGAACAGCAATCACTTAAAAGTAGAGAAGAACGACTAAAAACCCCACAACTTTTTGAAGTCATCAATCCAACTGCAATAAAAGATAAAAATTTACTTGTAGTTGACGATATTTATACTACAGGGACAACATTAAACCATGCGAAAAAGGCACTGCTCGAAGCCGGTGCGAAAACAGTGGACGGATTCACATTAATCCATGGGTAAAAAATCGAACCTATTATTTATAAGTGAACGAGTGAGGAGGGCTAAAAATGGCTGAATTAAGAAATTGCCCAGGCTGTAACGGTTTTTTTAACTACACGGGCTTGAGGGATGTTTGCCATAACTGCGCGCAAAAAGAAGAGGACCAATATCAGGAGGTGTATCGTTTCCTGCGTAAGCGTGAAAACCGTGCAGCGAATGTCGACCGAATTGTCGAGGCAACAGGGGTTGAGCGGGACTTGCTCTATAAATGGGTGCGAAAAGGGCGGCTGCACACGGCGATGTTTCCGAACCTTGGCTACCCGTGTGACAACTGCGGTCGTTTAACCACTACAGGGAAACTATGCGAGAAATGCCAAAATGAATTAAAATCAGAATTGCGTACATTGGAAGCAGCACAGGAATTCCGAGAAGAGATGAAGCGTCAAAAACGTGCAACTTATCTCTCTATAAAAAAATAATTTTCGTAAAACGAAGTCGTTTGAATAGGACTTCGTTTTTATTTTTCGTAAAATGAACATAATAAAATACTACATAAGTCCAGTTTTTTGCGATAAAGCATAAACAATTGGATGAAGCAGTCGAAATATAAACTATACAGCTTATATTTGAGAGGAGGTCCATAAAGATGAAGATTAATCCAATCGGTTTGCAAGGAATCAATCTGTACAACAAGCAGGCACGTCCTGTGAAAACTACTGAAACTCAAAAATCATTTGCAGACCAGATCGAAATTTCAACAAAAGCAAAAGAGATGCAGGCGAATTCGACCTATGCAAATGAGCGTGCAGAACGTGTGAAAAAAATTAAAGAAGATATTGATTCTGGAAACTACAAGGTAGACGCAAAGCAGGTTGCTGAAGACATGCTCAAATTCTACCGCGGCAAATAACGGAAATTCTACAAGCAAGGGAGCGCTAAATACATGTCAATTGCCACAATTGTCGTCACGCTGGGGAAGCTAGAGAAAATGCATAAAAGTCTGCTGGAACTAGCGCTTGCGAAAACGGAATACATTAAGCAAGGTGATATGGAAAAGTTGGATCAGCTCATCAAAAGTGAGCAGGCACATGTAGCGGCAATTAACACACTTGAACAACAGCGTCAGGCGATGGTAACGGATTACCTCCGAGCAAAAGGAATTGCTCTCACTGACACACCGTCTGTTGCCGATGTGATAAAGGCCGCTGAAAACGGCGAATCCACAAAAGAACTGGTCAGTGTGCGCGAACGATTAATTGCGTTGCTTGATCAGTTGAAGATGCAAAATGATTTGAACCAGAAACTGGTGATGAACTCATTGCAGTTTATTAACATTACATTGGATGCCATGCGTCCGCAGCAACGTACCGAGCAGTTCAATTATTCCGGTGCGGAAGTCCGCGGAAATGCTGAAGTTGCAAAACGTTCGTTCAATGAATTTAAAGCCTAATCGCATGTAAGCTTCCGCATGCTGCGGGGGCGATACATGCGTTTTTTTATGGAAAGAATATTGGAATTTATATATAAACACACTTAAAAGGGAGGTCCTGCAATGCGTTCAACATTTATGGGACTTGAAGCAAGCAAGCGCGGTCTATTCACGCAGCAATCAGCGCTTTACACAACAGGACATAATATTTCAAATGCCAATACAGATGGCTATTCGCGTCAGCGCGTAAATATGGAAACAACACCGGGATTCCCGAGTCCGGGTTTAAATACAGGTAAATCAGCAGGACATATCGGAACAGGGGTACAGGCGCATTCTGTACAGCGGATTCGTGATAGTTTCGTTGATCAGCAATACAGACAGGAAACGCATAAACTTGGTTACTGGCAGACAAGATCGCATTCTATCAGTCAACTGGAAGATGTGCTAAATGAGCCATCTGACTACGGGTTGTCAGAATCATTGAATGAGCTATGGAATTCGCTGCAGGATTTAAATGTCCATCCGGAAAACGGCGGATCGCGTGCGGTTGTCGTACAGCGCGGGATTGCCGTGGCGGATTCTTTCCACTACATGTATAACTCGATTAAAAAAATCCAGGACAATGCAGGTGCGGAAATCGGTATTCAGTTAAGAGATGCGAACTCGATTTTGAAGCAAATTGGTGATTTAAATGCACAAATCCAGACAATCGAACCGAATGGCTATATGCCGAACGATTTATATGATGCGCGTGATAATTTAATAGATGAGCTGGCGACTCACTTCCCGATTGAAGTGAAGCGTTCGGAAAAGGGTTCAGGCGGAAATTCTTTAGCGATTGCAGAAGGACCTGTTACCGTTTCACTTATTTTAAAAGACGGCTCAAAGCTTAAACTGGTAGACGGGAAAGATTATGCACAGTTCCGTACAGATGGAGCGGATGATGGCGTCACACCAACTGGCGATATGACAGGAATTTCCCTTGTGAAAATGGACAAAGACGGAAATGATACTGCACTCCCGGCTGATTGGTCTCAAACAGGCACTACTGTCGATATTAACGACTTTAGCGATCTCGGGAAATTTAAATCATTAGTCAATTCCTACGGTTATACAAACAATAACAGTGAGACAACAGGTCTTTTTCCGGAAATGATTAATAAATTGAATGACATGGCCAAAGCTTTTTCTGAAAAGTTCAATGAAATCCACAAAAGCGGAACGGGTTTAGAGGGCAACCAAGGTGTAGACTTCTTCATATCAAATGATCCGCTAGTACCGGGCATTACAGCAGAAAACATCTCTGTGTCTGACACAATCATAAAAGATCCGAACAAAATCGCGGCTTCAGATTCAGATGTCGGCAATCCAGAAGCAGGAAACGGTAATAATGCGCTTCTTCTGGCCAACATGAAATTTAATTCGCTGGAAGAGCTGGATCATCTGAGTGTCCAAACCTACTTCGAAGGGCTGATCGGCCAGCTCGGTGTAGATGGTCAGCAGGCGACACGACTTGAATACAATGCAGAGACACTTCAGCAGGCGGTGAAAGAACGCCGTGACTCGGTAAGTTCTGTATCAATTGATGAAGAAATGACAAATATGATTACATTCCAGCAGGCGTACAATGCCAATGCCCGTATGATTACCGTAATCGATGAAACACTCGATAAAATCATCAACGGTATGGGCCGCGCCGGATTATAGGAGGTAGACCAAAATGCGTGTGACACAATCAATGCTTTCAGGCAATATGCTGCGTAATTTATCAAACAGCTATTCAGCAATGGGCAAACTTCAGGAGCAGGTCAACACAGGGAAAAAAGTGAACCGTCCATCAGATGATCCTGTAACTGCGATGAAAGGAATCAACTACCGTGCCGAGCTGAACAATGTTGAGCAATTTTCCCGCAATATCGGTGAAGCGTATAACTGGCTTGATACGACAGACGACACATATGATAAAATCGGTTCTGCTCTGCAGCGCGCGAACGAATTGATGGTACAGGCTTCATCGGATTCAGCCAATGCTGACGACCGCAAAAAAATAGACAACGAGCTTCAACAATTACGTGAGCATGTACAAAACTTGGCCAACACGAAAATCGGAGACCGCTATATTTTCAGCGGGACTAAAACAACAACGGCTCCTTTCGATGGAGAAAAGTATGCCAATGATAAATCGTTTAAAAATACGATTGAAATTGAAGTGTTTACCGGGATTATGCTGCCGATCAATGTAACACCAATCGATATGTTTAAAGAGATCGATACGATGTTTGCGGATATCAGTACTGCGATTGAAGGAAATGCTCCAGGCAGTGATTTATCGAAACACCTTTCAACAATTGACAAAAACATGAATAAACTCCTTGAAGCAAGAGCAGGTGTCGGTGCACGTCAAAACCGTATAGAATTAATGGATACAAGATTGCAGTCACAGGAATTGATTGCGACTAAGCGCATGTCTGAAAACGAAGACATCGACTACGAAAAAACGATTACACAAATGATTACACAGGAATCAATTCACCGTGCCGCTTTATCGGTAGGGGCAAAAATCATTCAGCCATCATTAGCAGACTTTTTAAGATAATGAAAAAGCGTTTGGACACATTGTGCCAAGCGCTTTCTTTAAAGGGAGGGACAACATGAATATCCCGCAAATACAACTACAGACAACAAGAGGGCAAATCGGACTGACAACAAAAAAACCGGTCCAGCAAATTGAGCAGCCAAAAGCCGAGTTGTATCTGCAGCAGCCAAAAGCCGAGATGTCAATCCGCACAACTAAGTCGAAACTGACCAGTGATACAGTGGAAATGCGCGAAAGCCTCGATTTAAAAAGCTCGGCTAGCCGGACAGCAGAAGTTGCCCAGTACAGTGCGCAAACCGCAATGGAAGGACTAGCAAGACGCGTTCAGGAAGGCGGCGAGCTCATGAAGATTGAAAACGGCGGCAATCCGTTGGCAGAACAGGCGAAAAGAACAGGAAAACAACCATATTCCAGCTTAGGAATTAAATTTATCCCGCAGGCCGGTAGTGTCAAAATAAGTTTCACACCGGGTTCAGCAGATACTCAAGTGGAGTCGCAAAAGGTGATCAACAATACGAAAACAAACAAGCCAATCCATACCTATACACCGGGGAAAGTGAATGTGGAAATGCTGCAGCACCCGTCTCTGAAAATCGATTGGCATATATAAAGGAGAATATGATGAACATTACAACTGCCTATATGGGCGAAGTCGAACTCAATCCGTCGCAAATTATAAAATTCGAGCACGGTCTGCCCGGGTTTGAAGGTGAAAAAGAATTTATTCAGCTGCCATTGTCGGAGGGAAGCGCATTCCAGGCATTGCAGTCCGTGAATACCCCGGAATTGGCATTTATTATTACAACACCGTACGCTGCAGTGGCCGATTACAGCTTTGAGCTGGATGAGTCTGTTACGAAAGCGCTGGCTATTAACAGCAATAAAGAGGTCGCGGTTTTTGCGATTGTCTCTTTAAAGGACACACTGGAAGCCTCAACGGTGAATTTAAAGGCACCGATTATTTTGAATACGGAAAACCAAAAAGCAAAGCAGATTATTCTGCAGGAAGACTACGCCATTCGCCACAAATTAATTGCAGAAAAGAAGGAGGTATGAACACATGCTGGTATTAACACGGAAAGTAGGCGAAACGATCTGGATCGATGAGGAGATTGAAATCGTCATCACAGAAGTCAAAGGCGACCAGATAAAAGTAGGCATCCGGGCACCAAGGCATGTGGACATCATCCGCGGTGAGTTGAGGAAGGATATTTCCGATTCTAATACAGAGGCGGCAGTGAAAGATTTATCGCTGTTTGATAGATTGAAGTAAGATACGTAAAAAAAGATTAGAAAACTATTAAACAAAAATTAGTTCGTCCGATATTAATAGTGTCAGCAAGAGAAGCACGACCGGCCGGCTAACTACTCTTCTACATAAAACACAATTTGCCTACAAGGACGTGGGTCAAACATTCCAGGGAGGAAATTATAATGAGAATCAATCACAATATTGCGGCACTAAACACACATCGTCAGTTAGGTAGTGCGAATAATGCACAAGGCAAATCAATGGAAAAATTATCTTCTGGTCTTCGTATTAATCGGGCTGGAGATGATGCAGCAGGTCTTGCAATCTCTGAAAAAATGCGTGGGCAGATTCGTGGTTTAGACCAAGCTTCTAGCAACGCTCAGGATGGAATATCGATGTTGCAAACCGCTGAAGGAGCACTGAATGAAACCCACTCAATTTTACAAAGGATGAGAGAGCTAGCAGTACAAAGTTCAAATGGTACATTGGAAGACCAAGATAGAGAAGCGATTCAAGCGGAAGTCGATCAGTTGACCAAAGAAATTGACAGAATTGCTGAAACAACTCAATTTAATCAGAAAAAACTATTACGAGGTACTCCAGAAGGTAGAGCCTTTGCAAAGGTAGATAGTTCTGCAATTACCTATGATAATGTTAATGGGAATGAATGGGAAGGGATTGTTAATGCTAGCCCAAATTCAAAAGCATCAATTGATATAGAATTATCATCGGCAATAGGAGCAACTGATAAAACGGATGCAATAACAGCATTAGATGGTAAAACATTTACTATAAATAATAAAACATATGAGCTAACGTTTAATGATGGTACTAATGACTCTGTTTCTAGTGGTAATATTGCAGTTAACATAAATGATTCTTGGACCGATGGGTCAGGAACTAATGATGCAAATGCAGCTACAAATATGAACTATGTGATAGACCAATTAGTAAATGCTATAACAGCTAATGATTCGACTGTTGTTGCAACAAAATCAACACCAGCAGCAGACAGTGACACTACCGATAATGGTACAGGTGTTACTGCAGGTATTCTTACAATTTCTTCTGCTGAAAATATGGCACAACCAGACGCTGACAGTATAACTGTAGAAATTGGTACAACAGCTGATTCAGATGCAGGTATTTCGGGAATTGACTTGAAAAACCCTACAGATTCTAGCTCAATAGGAAATAGTGGTAGCTTAGTTGCTTCTACTGATGGAACTTCAGAAGAATTTGGAATAACTTTTAGTTCTGTTCCAAAAGCTGGTGATACAATTAAGATAGATGATTTAACAATCTCTTTTGTAGATAATGGGGATGTTGGTTTTAATTATAGTGGTGGAGGTTCAACTGCAAGTATTGATGTTTCCAACCGGAGTATCTCAGAGGTATTGGAACAAATTGAAAGTGTGTTAGATGATGCAAATACTCATCATGATAGTAATCCTACTGAAGACGCTCTAAGTGCTTTATCGTCTCATTCTGTTGTAGGAAATACTTTAGTCCTATCAACAACTAAAACTGATGACGGTCAATCATTTGGAGATTCAAATACAAATGGTCTAGATATTCAAATAATGGATGGAGACTTTGAAGCAAATGCCGGACAAAGTTTAAAACTTGATATGCAAATTGGTTCAAATGAATCTGAAAAAATGGAAGTGGAATTTGGAGTAATGGATTCAGCATCATTAAGATTAGCTTTTAATGCTGACCGCTCAACAGCGATTCCTACTGCAGGAACAAATGCAATTGCTGGAATAGATGTAAGTTCTTCTACTACTAAAGCTCAAGGTGCAATTACTGCAATTGATAAAGCTATTAAAGCAGTTTCAGAAGAACGTTCTAAACTTGGGGCATACCAAAATCGTTTAGAACATACAATCAATAACTTAAACACAGCTTCTGAAAACCTAACAGCTGCGGAATCTCGTATCCGTGACGTAGATTATGCTTTAGTGGCCTAGAGCCGCGACAAGCACAGTCGTCCTGGCTGGTAACGGCTAGTGAATATTATCGGGTGAATTGCTGGAAAACCCTTAGAGCTTTTCTTACCACAACGTAGTTGGAAACGACAAGCGTGATGGTGTGGAAAAAAGAAAAGATTGGGCAATCAGCAGCCAAGCTCCTGTCTCGAAAGAGTGGAGAAGGTTCAACGACTAGGATAAACCATTTAAGGTGAAAGCTATGATGATGAAATCCATAGGTGAAATAATGTCCATCAACATTGTGAATCCGAAGTGCCCGACCCCTACTAGCTTGCTAGAGGGTGAAGATATAGTCTAGTCATTTATGAAAGTAAATGTTCGCACGATGGCGAAAGAAATGATGAACCAAACTAAGAATTCTATTCTTTCTCAAGCAGCACAAGCAATGTTGGCTCAATCGAATCAACTGCCTCAAGGAGTGCTACAACTCCTGAGATAATGATTGAAGGGCGTCTTATCTGGTAACGGATAAGAGAATAACTGGGTGAATTGCTGGAACTTCCTAAAGCTTCATCAACCACAACGTAACTGGAAACGGTCAGCGTGAAGGTTTGAAAATGATGAGGATGAACCAATGGATAATCAGCAGCCAAGCTCCTGTGAGGAAACTCTGGAGAAGGTTCAACGACTAGAGAATACGGTCTAAGGTGAAAAGCTATGACTATGAATCTCGTAGGGCAGCCAAAGCTGTTCGAAGTGCCCAGCTCCATGAAAAACATGGATGAAGATATAGTCTATTCTGTAATCGAAAGATACAGTGGCAAAGCAAGCGAACCAACAACCACAAGGAGTATTACAACTTCTTCGTTAATTTTAGATTATTTGAAGGGACCCTAGTTTTGCTAGGGTCTCTTTTATATAATTTTTATAGTTAATTTGTTAGAAGAATGATTTAAAGAGAAAGGATTGAAAACTAATAATGTGGTCTGTAAAAAATTATATAATAGTTTATTTAGACACGGGATTAATACCTAGACCAAAGGGCATTGAAAAACCAAAAAAAGAGATTGAATTTCTTTTGAAAGAATTATTTAATCTTAGTAATGAAGGTAAAATAACATTAAGAAGCACTCAAGGTTCACTTGATGATATTTTTGGTGCTAATAATGAAAGAGTTAACAGTCAAGCAGAGGAAAGATATAAGCAAATGCAGTTAACTGAGCCTGTTGCTGAAACTATCCTAGAATCAAATGAAGACTTTTCTGACGATGATATCGAACTTTTTAACATTATGTTCCCTAGTGAGAATGTGTTTAGCGGAAACATTTATCAATGCTTTCTAGATTTGAAAGAAAACGATAGAAATGATTTTAGAATTATCAAGTCATGCATTGAAGACTCAAATAGCTATGCCTTTTTCTTAACACAGAATAAAAACGATTTTATTAAAAATGGTCGAAAACAGGATTTGGAGTATGTTATAACCAATAAATACAGGAAACATCTCGAAATTGGAGAATTAAATGAAGATATGCTGAAAAAAGTAAAATATGCAATTCAAGAGGTAACAGATTTGCTATCATAGTATAGCTTGAGAGAAGAATGAGGGAGAACCGCTGAACGGTTCTTTTGTCTCCCTAACTTTTACCAACTATTTCAAAACAGTCTGATTGGAGGAACAGATGGAAAAAGATGAGCAGGAACATAAACAGTTTCTCGAACAACAGCTTGAGTGGTGTAAAGAACAAGATCGTATTTTAGAGGAGATAGAAATTAAGCTTCATGAAATGAAAAAGATAGCTCAATTTGCTCTCGATCATGAACTCGCTCCGCTAGAAATTGATCAGTTGAATGCCCAAATGAATGAATTGAAAAGTGAAGTTCATTTCTTAGAAAAACAGTTACACTCTATTGTCCATTAGAAGGAAAAAAGGTGGTGTTGTCGTGGGTATCGCATTACTATCAATGGCGTTAGGTCAAAGTCACGTTCAGCAACAAGCTTCGATGTCAGTCATGAAAATGGCAATGAGAAATGCTGAGCAGCAAGGTGCAGCGATTCAGGAATTAATGAGTACGACTAACGCAGCGGCTATTCAACAAGCAGCTCAGCCGCATTTGGGTGGAAACATTGATTTAAAAGCGTGAAGGGAATTTGGAGAGTAGCCTGAATGGAAGGTCGCTCTTTTTCTTTTTTGGGGCAAATGGGGAAAAGTCGATTGTGCCCCGAAAGTCCACCTTGTTAGGGGCAAATGTACTCAGAAATGGTAAAGTAACGCAAAAATCCCGCTAACGTGTAACTAGTAATAACTCAATGTTCAGATATATATTATAATCATAGAATGTACATTTTGTTCCATGAACATCAGATGTTCAAGAAACAAATAATCCAAGCCTCTACCTCGATCTTCGGGGTAGGGGCTATTTCTATTCTTAGGAGGAATTGAGTTATGGCTAATCATTACAAAGCATCAGAATCAAAGCAATTGGAACTGTTAGAAGGAGGAATTGAGATCATGAAGAAACAGCCTGCTAAACGAGAGAACATCGTAAGCCTAAAGTTGGTAAAGGAATCTAGTATTTTGTACAAGCAAAGGAGAATTACTTCCCCAGATGATGCATACAAGCTTTTGAATTTTCTGCACCGGGTGCACAAACTATTCACTACAATTTAAAAACCCTCACTCTTGCAGCAATTTTCGCCACAACACCCCAATAGGAGCGGTTAAGCTCGTCGGCAATTTGCTGCTGATTTTTTCCTTCTTTTAGTGCAGAAATAATCCAGTTCATCTCTTCTTCTGTATAAGGCTTTTGGCGTTGGCGGTTTGCTGTAAGAACTTCATAACCTGGGTGGGAAAGTGCATATTTTGTTTTTCCCTGCTGCAACCGCCATTTCCATTCCAGTTTATAGCGCATGCTTGTGCAGGATTTGGTGCACAATTTATAAATAGATATTAAAAATTTAGAATACGCTTGTTTTCTACTTAGCGATCACCACATAGATTAAGTTGAATTCATTAGTTATTTACTTTTGTAGGTTCCTTTTTTGAAAATATACTGCACTGGGTACACAAACAAAGCCTCTGCTTTTCATTAGCCTCCATATTTTTTATTTATCTCCGTGCTCAGAACCAACGCATGTCTTTGGCTCGAAATTGAATTTGGCGAAATTGATATAGTGCTTATTTTTAAATAAGTGTCCCTTAGGTCTTGTGTCAGGAGTTGGCGCTTATTAGAAAATATGTTGTATATCGTTTTTCTGGATTTGCAGATTTTCCGATTTGAAATGGCGATAGGAAAATTTCCAATGCGGTTTTGCAGTAGTCGCGACCTTTTGTGTATGACAATTTTCTGCACCGGGTGTACATACATTTAAGGTGAAGTTGCATAATAGCCAATTTGTAATTGTAATACAACGATATGCCGATGAGTTTTTCACTACAGTCTGCTCGGTTTTGCCCATGTTCTTGGGGGGTCTATGTCCCTACATACGAAGGAAGTCCCATCTCTATTCACTAAAACAATATTCCACCAACTTACTAACAGTCAGCCCGGTTTGCTGGCGTATCGTGGCAAGCGTGTATCTATGATTTTCTTGAATGATAATCTGATAGCTCTTCATAGGTTGTTCAGTACTCCGAAAAGTTTTAAAGGTATCAAAAATAAAATCTTTGCAAATGCTGCCCGTTTCATCAATTAGTAAGGTATTCAATTTATGGAGCTGCTCATTAATTTCATAAGTAGGATTATTAAGTTTTATCTCTTCAGGCAAGTAAATAGAGGTTCTTTTTGCAATTGCTTTAATGGGTTGTGCCGCCATTGCTTTTCTGTTCATGGATTCATGTAGCCAGGGGGAAATAAGATGCAGAAAATAAATAATTTGAAATTGATCATACAGAATAAGGCGGTTTTGGCCGTCTCTAAGAAACCGTAAGTGGAACTTTCTAAACAGATAGTGTAAAAGCCATGTATTTTCCTCTTCCGAAAAACTTTCTGTGGACAAAATAATTTTCTGGGCAACATTGTTCACGATTTTCAAATGGCCATCATCCTGATACCACCAGGCAAGCGCCTGTTCGTTCAGATAGTGTTCGAGAAAATTGAGAGGCAACTTCTTTTTTTCGTTAGGGTACCAGTGCTCGTATAATTCTGAAATCACAGGACTCGTTCTGGACTGCACAAAGAAGCTTTCAGAATACCCTTTTTTAAGTCGTGAATCATTTACTTTTTTGTAGACGGGCGGATTAAGCGGTAAGAAAGGCTTTAGCAGTTCATAGCAATGATTTGTCCATTCGAAATCATCAGCTGTGTGCATAAATTGGAATCTTGCTTTTCTGCTTCCTTGTTTAGTCATAGAACCGTCTCCTAACAATTTTCCGCAAATAAAATGAAAGAATTCATTTTCCTCATACATAGTTTTCACCCTTTACAAATAAGAACGTATATTCCTATTTTAGCATGGTTGTATAATTTCCTGCACTTAATATTCACTCAACTAATATATTAAAATTTACCAAGCAGATTCTATAAACATCTTTACATATGAAAAAATTAAAAACAGATAATAATGAGATTTACTGTTAGTTCCGTTATAGTAAATAAAACTAATTAGAATGGAGATTCCTATGACAAAAGAAAATGAAGAACGCGCATTTCTGGAGGCGCAGCTGGAGTGGATAAAACAAAGAGATGCACTGCTTAAGCAAATCGAAAATAGATTATACGAAATGAAACAAATTGCCGAAAAAATAGCAGCAAACGGAGATTTTATATCGGTGAATGAAAAGCATCAATTGAATGAAAAGCATCAATTGAATGAACGGTTTCTGCAGCTGAAATCTGATATAGCAGAATTAGAAAGCAGGCTTCAAATTTACTATAATTGATGAAATGTTGATGAATTATTTCTCCATCTTTCAAACAACGATAAAACATTTAAAAATGAAGCCGATAAAATACATAAGAAGATATGATATCGGAGGGGTAAAAATGCGAATTGACGGAACAAGTATTTCAATGCCTAGCATGACACAAAAATCGGGAGAAGGACAACCACCGCGTCCTGCACAGACAGATATCATTACCCAACAAAGTCAACCAACAGTAGAAAAAAAAGATACGAAAGAAAAACTGGAACAGGCGATTGATTCATTGAATGAGTTTTTCACAATTAATAATAGTGAATTGAAGTTTGTATTCCATGAAGGGCTAGATACTTATTACGCACAGCTTATAAACTCGGAAACTGAAGAGGTTATCCGCGAAATTCCTTCGAAAAAAGTGCTTGATGTGTTTTATGAAATGCAAAAGCTCGTTGGGATGATTGTCGATAAAAAAATATAAGGCCGGTCGCAATTGTAGCTGAGCTAAAATATATTGGATAAGTAGTTTGGAGGAGATTATATGTCAACGATGCGTATTGGCGGTCTGGCATCAGGTATGGATATAGATAGTATTGTAGAAAAATTAATGGTTGCTGAGCGAATGCCGATGGACAAGCTTGAGCAGCAAAAGCAAATTTATGAATGGCAGCGCGATGCCTACCGTGACGTCAATAAAAAGATGACGACATTGGATACGTATATTGCCGATAATTTTATTTTAAAAAGTTTAAATACAAAAACGGCGACAAGCTCGAATTCGGATTTGGTTTCGGCGGTTGCTACTGGTTCGGCTTCAGGATCGTTAACAATTGAAAGTGTATCCCAACTAGCTAAAGCTGCAAGGGGGATTGGTACGCCAATTAATCAAACGAGCAGTACAAAGTTAAAAGAATTATTTAATGGGCCCGGGGAAACGATGCCAACGAATTTTACTCTAAGTGCAATTAATACTCAAGGGAAATTGGGCGAAGAAATATCAATCGTAATTGATGAGAATATAACTTTAAGTGAATTTATTACAAAAATAAATGGTAGTAATGCAGGTGTTTCTGCTTTATTCGAAAATGGACAGTTATCGATTACTGCTAAAAACACAGGTAAGGCAGTTGAAGAGGACGGTGTGACGCTAACAGATGCGATGACAACAGATACAAATGGTTTGAAGTTATTTGCAAAATTAGGCCTTAATAATTTAGTTACGGAAGAAGGCCAAAATGCAGAGTTTCAAGTAAACGGAATCGCAACAGAACGTACAACAAATGCTTTTTCGATAAACGGTTACAATATTACATTGAAATCTACTTTTAAAAATAAAGATACACAAGATAAACTCATTAAGGAAGCAAAAGAAACGTTAACTCTGGCAACACAAAGCTTAAAGGAAACAATAAACTCATTAGCGAAAACCTATAATGTTACATTATCCGGTTCACCAGATAATCCAACTATTCTAAAAGAACAACTGGATGCTGTTCAAAAGAAAATCGAAAGTAAAATTAATGAGCACCGTCAAAATAGTGAAGATACAACTAAAAGTCCCGAAGAAAGGGCAGCTGCTGAAAATAAGCGAATTGAGGCAGAGTCGGCTGCAAATCTCCTTAACACAAAAGATGGAGAATACAATGACTCTGTGGCTGCGCTGACTAACTTAGAAAGCACAACAACTATAACAGCAAACCCTGTAACAATGACTTCGTCTACAAACGTCGACGAAATCATGACCAAAGTAAAAGAATTCGTCGCAACATATAATGGCTTCATTACTGATTTGACTGCTCAAACAAAACAGCCGAAATACCGCGATTATCAGCCATTGACAGAGCTGCAAAAAAAAGAGATGGAAGCAAAAGATATTGAAAATTGGGAAACACGCGCGAAAAGTGGTTTATTGCGCAATGACTCCATTCTTACAAGCGGTCTTTCATCACTTCGTGGTCTTGTATACCAGACAAACCATGCTGTTACCAACCAAAAGTACAATGCTCTGTACACAATCGGAATCGGTACTTCAAAAGATTACAACAGTGGTGGTACGCTTGAAATCGATGAAACGAAACTGCGTAAAGCATTAGAGGAAGATCCAGATGCAGTGGTGCAATTACTGACGATGAGCGGCGAGAAATCTGCATCAATTACAAAAGCTGATGGGTCCACAGGAACTGGCGATACACGCGGATTTATGCGGAAAATCCGAGATGAGATGGACGTTATCGAAAAGAAAATTGATGAACGTGCAGGTCGTGGCTCAATGACGGAAACGCAGTATACGTTAGGAAAATATTTACGTAATGTTAATCAGAGTCTCGATTCGTGGAAAGACAAGTTGACGAAGATTGAAGATCGCTACTGGAAGCAATTCGGTGCGATGGAATCGATGATTAACAAAGCGAACAGTCAATCAGCGTCATTGATGAGTCAGTATTATTAAAAGGGCGGAGGCGAAATGATGGCGGTGGAACAACAATTACTTCAAGTTTCCGCAAAGCTGTTTAAGAAGCTTGGGGAAGTGGCACAAACAGAAGACCGCGATACGTTATTAAAAATGGTTGATGAGCTGTTGGAAGAGCGCGGCCAGCTCATTGCCTCCCTTCAGCAGGAAAATATTCAGCTGTCCAAAACGAATCCGCAGCATGCATTGTTGCAAGAGCTCGACAAAGGAATTCAAGAACGCCTAGCAGCAATCATGGGCGAAATTAGACAGGATATGAAAAATGTTCAGACAGCAAAGAAAAGTGAAGTGCAGTATAATAACCCGTATGCGTCCGTTCGTGTCATGGACGGGAAGTACTACGATCAAAAGAAATAACAACGTGCCAGGCGCGTTTTAACTATAGAGGAGTGTGTATGATGACAGTTCAAACAGCAGCTGCTTTTAATGCATATAAACAAAACAGTGTGACAACGGCGTCACCGGGGGAGCTTACATTAATGCTATACAATGGCTGCCTGAAATTTTTAACGAGAGCAAAAAAAGCGATTGACGAAAAAAATATCGAAGAAAAAAACACAAACATCCAAAAGGCACAGGCGATTATTTCGGAGCTGATGTCAACTTTAAATACAGATTTGGAAGTATCCAAGCAAATGATTCCATTGTACGACTATATGAACCGCCGCTTAATGGAAGCGAATATTAACAACGACTCTACGATTATCGTAGAAGTCGAAGGCCTCGTAACAGAATTCCGCGACACCTGGAAAGAAGTTATCAAAATTACACGCCAGCAGCAATACGGTACAGCTGGACAAGTTTAAAATTTCGAAGCCGTTGTGAGAAGACTGAAATCTTTTCACAACGGCTTTTTCATATATAACTTTTCTCTATATTTCGACTTCTTTATTTATAAAATTTAAAATAATCAAAATAGTATTGATTATATTGTACTATTTTGTATAATGTAAATAATTAGCAAATTTAACTCAATAACATCTAGTTTTAAATAGATGTACAATTAACACATCCTACGATCATCAGCATCCATAATTTAATATTTGCCTTTTAATAAATAGAAAACGGTAATATTAAACCCCTAAATGTCACTGCATCCCATGAAACTAAAAATTTTATCCGTTTTCCCAATACATAATAAATCGGTTAGTCATCTATCACAATTCTGTTCGATTGCGGTATTGTTTTTGGCTGGAAACATTCCATTACTTTAATTCATCAAAAGAAAGCGGTTATCATACCAGGTTAACCGGCAAAGGGGGTGAGTGAGTATGTGAAATGGCAAATTAAAAAACCCCAAGTGAAGGTCCTGCATAGACATCACCTGAGGTTTGGACGCCGGAGTATACCGACATATAGTAAGTATACTCCTTTTTACTGAAAATGATAACAATAAATTGGAAGGAGTATGGAAAATGTATAGAAATTCCTTGTATGATGCCTGTGTATTAAAGCCTAAATTCGATCAGTTCAATAATCTTTATACGCTTATAGTCACTCCGGCTGGTTATAAAAAAGTGCCGTTCACACCGATGCAATTGCTGGATATGGAGCTGAAACAACATGGTTCCAGCTTAAAAGGCGCTAAGGAAGCGGCAAAAGCGGTCATTACCTCCAATTCTGTTAACCCGATCATGATTCCGAGGTCTCGGCTATCTCATTTTTGGTTTCCGACAGAGGCGATGCGTAATATCGAAGATTGTATGTACTTTGCATTGCATCATGTCGATGATATCAAGCCGCATTTGGAAAATCATTCAGTTGTCATTTTAACAAATAATGAAAGAATTATAGTGCCTGTATCGTACAGTAAACTGAATAAGCAGTGGATGAAGGCAAAAGATTATTGTTCGACAACCTTAATAAAGCAATTTTACAGGGATCCTGTATCTTCAAATGCCGAGCAACAAATTATGTTAAAATGTGCAGAAATATATGAAGAGTATGTAATCCACTAATAAGCATAGAGTTTTACGCAAAGGAGCATCCCAATGTGTGAAACTCTTTTTGTTTCTCAATTTTTTATCGATTGCACATTATTTTATTGCAAACGGAAAAAATTCCAGGTCAATTGTCATGAGTTTGAAGTCACGATTTCTCCTTAAAATAGCAATTAAGCACATAGACATTTAATCGTATATTACATCATAATGTGGGTATATAAATTGTAGCAATGAATGGCTAGGGGGAACGGTTATGGCGTTTAAACGCACAGAAGGATTTCGCTTTACTTTTGGGGTCCCGATCGAAGCAAATTTTACCGAATTGATCAATGGAAAACAGGAACAATTAGAGGTGATAAAATACCCTTGTGAAATCATTGATGTGAGCCCACATGGCATGAAAATGTTTTCTTCTCGGGAAATTGGTGAAAATAATAATAACCTGGTGCAGTTGGAACTGGAATTCATTTTAGACGAAGTATTGATTAAGGCCATTGGAGACATCGTATGGAAGAAGAAGTACGGCGGTAAGTTTCAATATGGTTTGATCTTCGAAAATCAGCCAGGTATTGAAGAATTAATCGTCAGTGAGTTAAAAGTTCGTCGCAAAAAAGAAGTCGGACGTAATTAAATTGGTTGGTTACCATTGAATTTATATAACGATATAACGATACGGTGTCTTTCTTATCAATATGTAGGACAACTTGTCGAAAAATGAAAAAAGTTTCAAGTCGTAACAGGATTTTATTTATGTATGTAGAATTAGTTTAGTAAGAGCAGTAATGAAGGAGGAGTTCACATGCTAAAGTTTAACATTCGTGGTGAAAATATTGAGGTAACTCCAGCGATTCGTGATTACGTGGAGAACAAAATTGAAAAGGTAGAACGCTATTTCAATGAGGATCTTAACGCGAACGCTAACGTCAACTTGAAGGTTTATAATGATAAACAAACAAAAGTAGAAGTGACGATTCCGATGAAAAACTTAACGCTGCGTGCCGAAGAGCGTCATAACGACATGTATGCGGCTGTTGACTTAATTGTCGATAAGCTGGAACGCCAAATCCGTAAACATAAAACAAAAGTAAACCGTAAATTCCGTGATCGCGAAGGTACAGGTATTTACTTTGCCAATGTGACATCCCAAATGGAAGCGAACGCAGAGTCTTCAGAGGATGAATATACAATCGTTCGTACGAAGCAATTTGATCTGAAACCAATGGATCAGGAAGAGGCCGTTCTACAAATGAACATGCTGGGCCATGATTTCTATATCTTCACAGATGCAGAAACAGACGGCACAAACATCGTTTACAAACGTAAAGACGGTAAGTACGGTTTAATTGAAACAAACTAAATGATTGACTTACAAGCGGATTGCCTGAAAATGGGCAATCCGTTTTTTGCATTGAACTGTTCCTAAAATTACCATTTCATATCAGTCCATTTGCACCACCGGTATATATAATGCTAAAATATACTTTGAGACTATTTATTGGGAAGTGACCAATTCGATGGCAAACATATTAAATAAATTATTTGATTTCAATAAAAAAGAAGTAAAGCGTTTAGAAAAGATTGCAGATAAAGTAGAAGCATTGGCAGGGCAGTTTGAAAGCCTTTCTGATGATGCATTAAAAGCGAAAACAGAAGAATTTAAAAACCGTTTCCAAAACGGGGAAACAGTCGACGCATTGTTGCCTGAAGCATTTGCGACAATTCGTGAAGCATCTCGCCGTGTTCTTGGCATGTTCCCGTTCCGCGTTCAGATTATGGGGGCGGCTGCATTAAATGAAGGAAATATCGCGGAGATGAAAACCGGTGAAGGTAAAACGTTAACGTCGACAATGTCCGTTTATTTAAATGCGCTTACTGGTAAGGGTGTTCATGTCGTAACAGTCAACGAATATTTAGCAAGCCGTGACGCGACTGAAATGGGAGAGTTATATAATTGGTTAGGCTTAACGGTCGGTCTGAACCTCAATAGCCTGTCAAAAGATGAGAAGCGCGAAGCTTATGCTGCGGATATTACCTATTCGACGAACAATGAACTTGGTTTTGACTATTTACGTGACAACATGGTGCTTTACAAAGAAGACCGTGTACAGCGTCCGCTTTATTATGCGGTAATCGATGAGGTTGACTCGATCTTAATCGATGAAGCGCGTACACCGTTAATCATTTCCGGACAAGCAGGAAAGTCTGCACAGCTATACGTACAGTCAAATGCATTTGCCCGTATGTTAAAGCAGGATGAAGACTATAACTATGAAGAATCAACAAAAGGCGTAACGTTGACAGAGCAAGGGATCGAAAAGGCGGAGCGTGCGTTTGGCATCGATAACTTATTCGATTTAACACATGTTCGTTTAAACCATGCGATCAACCAAAGCTTAAAAGCACATGCATCGATGCATAAAGATGTCGACTATGTTGTGCAGGACGGGGAAGTTGTAATCGTTGACGGCTTTACTGGTCGTTTAATGAAAGGCCGACGCTATTCAGATGGTTTACACCAGGCGATTGAAGCGAAAGAAGGTCTTGAGATTCAAAATGAATCGATGACAATGGCGACCGTTACATTCCAAAACTATTTCCGTATGTACGAGAAACTGTCTGGTATGACAGGTACAGCGAAAACAGAGGAAGAGGAATTCCGCAACATCTACAATATGCAGGTTGTAGCGATTCCTACGAACAAACCGATTGCGCGTGATGACCGTCCTGACCTTATCTTTGCAACGATGGAAGGCAAATTCAAAGCGGTTGCGGAAGATATCGCAGAGCGTCACCGTTTAGGTCAACCGGTACTGGTTGGTACGGTTGCAATCGAAACATCGGAAATCATTTCAAAATATTTAACGAAATTTAAAATTCCACATAACGTTTTAAACGCGAAAAACCATGAACGTGAAGCGGAAATTATTTTAAATGCCGGTCAAAAAGGTGCCGTTACGATTGCAACAAACATGGCCGGTCGTGGTACGGATATTAAACCGGGTGAAGGTGTACTGGAAATCGGCGGTTTAGCGGTAATTGGTACAGAGCGTCATGAATCACGCCGTATCGATAATCAGCTTCGTGGTCGTTCTGGTCGTCAAGGGAACCCGGGGGTAACGCAATTCTATCTTTCTTTAGAAGATGAATTAATGCGTCGCTTCGGTTCAGATAAAATGAAGACGATGATGACAAGACTTGGTATGGACGATACACAGCCGATCCAATCAGGTATGGTATCAAAAGCAGTAGAATCAGCACAAAAACGTGTTGAAGGAAATAACTTCGATGCACGTAAACGTCTATTACAATATGACGATGTACTTCGTCAGCAACGTGAAGTGATTTACAAAGAGCGTGAAGAAGTATTGGATTCGGAAAATATGCGTGCACTAGTAGAATCTATGATTTCTCAGGCAATCGAAAATCAAGTAGCCCTTCATACGCAAGGCGAGAAGGAAAACTGGACACTGGATGCACTTGAAGACTACATCGCAGCAAATCTTTTAGATGAAGGCGATATTACGAAAGAGCAGCTTGAAAATAAATCACCAGAAGAAATGATTGCGTTCATCTCTGAAAAAGTGACAGCGCGCTATGATGAAAAAGAAGAAGCGATGACACCAGAGCGTATGCGTGAATTCGAAAAGGTTATTTTACTGCGTTCAATCGACTCGAAATGGATTGACCATATCGATGCAATGGACCAGTTACGTCAAGGGATTCACTTACGAGCTTACGGTCAAAACGATCCATTACGCGAATACCAGCAAGAAGGTTTCGCAATGTTCGAAGATATGGTCGCAGCTGTGCGTGAAGATGTAGCGAAGTACGCATTAAAAGCGGAAATCCGCAGCAACCTGCAACGCGAAGAAGTAGCAAAAGGCCAAGCTGTTAACCCGAAAGAAGAAGGTGCAGCGAAACCCAAAAAACTACCAACACGCAAAGCAGAAAACATCGGACGCAACGACCCATGCCCATGCGGCAGCGGCAAGAAATACAAATCATGCCACGGCGTAGGCCAATAAAAGCAATAAAACCGAGGTCATTGAAACTATGCTCAATGACCCGGTTTGTTTTTTCATAAAGGTTGAAATGAGGAAGTGCTGCTATTTGGTGGTGAGTAGTTCAATTTTTTACCGACTAAGTGAATTTTACTCAATCATCTAACATTAGCAAAAACTTAAATAACTCAATAATATAAGGTGCTTAAATTTATTTATAAACGGCACCAAGTTGATTGAAGCGAAGGCGGCGACTCCTGGGGGAATAGCGTGACGCCTGAGACTACAGGCTCAGGCCACGCCCCCGGAAAGCGTCCGCCGAAGCGGAAATCAACAATGATAGAAACCGGAAACTTTAACACCCAACTACGGAGGAAATTATATGATGGAATTAGCAGATGTGCGTAATGCACTCGAAAATACAGCTACAAAACTAGCGGACTTCAGGGGGTCTCTTTGACTTAGAAAACAAAGAGGCTCGTATCCAGGAACTAGATGAACTTATGCTTGAACCAGAATTCTGGAACAACCAGAACGGCGCACAGGCAATTATTAACGAAAGCAACGGCATTAAAGCAGTTGTCAACGAATACAAAGAATTAGTCGACACACAGGAAAATCTCGAAATGACGCTCGAGCTTTTACGCGAAGAACCAGATGCAGAATTGCAGGAAGAACTAGGCAAAGAACTAGCCGAGTTCCAATCAAAAATGGAAGACTTTGAACTGCAAATGCTGTTATCAGAACCATACGATAAAAACAATGCCATTCTAGAACTGCATCCAGGTGCTGGTGGTACAGAGTCACAGGACTGGGGCTCGATGCTATTACGTATGTACACACGCTGGGCAGAGAAGCGCGGCTTTAAAGTAACGACAATCGACTATTTACCTGGTGATGAAGCCGGCATTAAATCGGTTACACTTCAAATTTCAGGCCATAATGCGTACGGCTATTTGAAAGCAGAAAAAGGCGTACACCGTCTAGTACGTATTTCACCGTTCGATTCATCAGGTCGCCGTCATACATCGTTCGTTTCATGTGATGTTATGCCGGAATTCAATGACGAAATCGAAATCGATATTCGAACAGAAGATCTGAAAGTCGATACGTACCGCGCAACTGGTGCCGGTGGTCAGCATATTAACACGACCGACTCGGCTGTACGTATTACCCATCTTCCAACAGGTGTCGTTGTACAATGTCAGTCTGAGCGTTCACAAATTAAAAACCGTGATGCAGCAATGAAAATGCTGAAGTCGAAGCTGTATCAGCTGGAAATTGAAAAGCAGCAGGCACAGCTGGATGAAATTCGTGGAGAACAGAAGGAAATCGGCTGGGGCTCGCAAATTCGTTCATATGTGTTCCATCCGTATTCAATGGTAAAAGATCATCGAACAAGTGCAGAAACAGGGAATGTAGGCGCTGTAATGGATGGCGATCTTGATATATTCATTACTGCCTATTTACGTTCAAAAATCTCATATTAAAATCTTTCAGCGGTCATCCGTTTGAAAAATAGAAAGCCGTGCCTTAGTAAAAAGCTAAGGCACGGTTTTTTTAGTGAAATTTAAGCTAAGTAATAATTTTCCTCTTGTCAGATTGTAAAAAATATGTGAAAATACATATACGAACAAACGTTCTTATTAATTGGAGGTATTCGTATGCTGCAAATTCCTTCTAAAACGATTCCGTATTATGAGGCTGGGATTTATTTGCCGTTGCTGTTAATTATTCTTGGAAAAGATTACACAATAGTGGAGCAAAGTCCATTCAAATTTAAAAATCCCTATTTGCAATTAATCGATGCTGTACGTATCAAAATAGAGCATGACTTAAAAGAAACGAAGGACTATTTTAAACTTCATCAGATGCGCTTAGTGAGAGGCAAGACGGATGATTTGTTTACCGAGTATCATTTTTACTTTGGGGGAATCATGGAGTGTAGAAGATATTCGAATATTCGCCTTCGTAATCAGAGTGAGTTACTTCTTGCTGAATATTTTAAAAAAAGCTGATGCTCTTATAAGATGGCATTGCGCTGTAAAAGCAGATATTTATAGTACATCGCAGCGCGTACATATTGCTGGTTGAAAGATTTCATATTGATATCCAGACTAATCTCAGTATTATCCACAAAAGTTACGAGTGTATTATCACCGTCTTCACTAATATTAATAATAGGGTTCAAGGATAACCAAATATTTTGAGGTGAAAAAGGCGAAAATAGCGGGAATAAAATGCACGGATCCCCGAAATCATAGGCCACCATTATCGGTAATTTATGTTTGTTCTCTCCGAAAAATCGTCTCGCCTGATATTTGCTTGCGTCATAGGAACTTCCATGCAGACGACACGTATCGCGAATAATTTTTAAAGGTTTATACGGAGATGTAGATTGGCCGTACTTGTCCAAAATAGCAGTGTGAATTTTATCTCGATGCTGATAGGACCTCAAACAGAAGGTAGAGTTAGAAATAATGTAATTGGATTTTTGTGTTAAATTACTAATCATTTTGTATCCCCTATCTTTCCTACTTTTTTAATCGCTTAAATTTTCACTATACATCTAAACTACTGCATATTTTGCTAAAAATCAACATTATATTTAGAAAATTCTGTCATATGATAATTTTTCAGAATATATTGCAAATTAAATGACTTTTAATTTATAATGGTTAAAAGAGGTCGAGGTGATATCGATGGATAAATATTATTCGTATACAGACTTTTTAAAAGCGGTTAGTCAGCAGTCCACTGAACATCATGCAGAGAAGCTATTGAATGAAATTTATTTAGATTTATTTATTAGTCGGTTGCAGCGGATGCAACGTATTGAACAATTAAAGTTACTTATCGATACATCGTTAGATCAAAAGAACGAACAAGCATTTCACAGCTATACTACAGAGTTAAAAGAGTTATTGGAAACTGTTTCTTAGAGGCCATCCTATTCAGGTGGCTTTTTTTTATGGGCAAGCAGTTGGTTCCGGTTGTTTTCTAATAAGTAATAGAAAGTTTCTAATAAAACTAAAATAGTTCTAATAAATTGGTTAGTTTCTAATAAAAAGGATAATTCTTCTAATAAATGCTCGAGATTTTCAAATAACCGGTCCCGAACTTCTAATAAGTCACCGAACTTTTCTAATATCCGCAACCAAGGTTCTAATAAACCCAGCCCACCAAAAACACACAACAATACAAAATTCGAATGTACGTTCGCAATTTTATCGTAAATTAAAAACGGGTATGTTAAAATAGAAGATAATATAAGTGACAGAAAGGACAATCTGAATATGACAGAAACATTTACAATACAGTCCGCCTATCAGCCTGCCGGGGATCAGCCGGAAGCGATTAAACAGCTCATACAAGGGGTTAAAGAAGGCAAGCGTCACCAGACATTACTTGGGGCGACAGGTACAGGTAAAACATTTACGATTTCCAATGTAATTAAAGAAGTAAATAAGCCGACGCTGGTGATGGCACACAATAAAACACTGGCCGGCCAGTTATATAGTGAGTTTAAAGAATTTTTCCCGGACAATGCGGTTGAGTATTTCGTCAGCTACTATGACTATTTCCAGCCGGAAGCGTATGTACCGCAAACCGATACGTATATTGAAAAGGATTCAAGTATAAATGAAGAAATCGATAAATTGCGCCACTCGGCAACGACAGCGTTATTTGAACGGAAAGACGTCATTATTATCGCGTCCGTATCGTGTATTTACGGTCTCGGTAATCCGGAAGAATATCGTGAAATGGTAGTTTCCATTCGTACAGGAATGGAAATCGAGCGCAATCAGCTATTGCGTAAATTAGTCGACATTCAATATGAACGTAATGATATTAACTTTACACGCGGTACGTTCCGAGTGCGCGGGGATGTTGTCGAGATTTTCCCGGCGTCACGCGATGAACACTGTATCCGTATCGAATTTTTCGGTGATGAAGTAGACCGGATCCGTGAAGTGGATGCACTAACGGGCGAAATTTTAGGGGATCGTCAGCACGTAGCGATTTTCCCGGCATCCCACTTCGTAACCCGCGAAGAAAAGATGAAAATTGCTATTGAAAATATCGAAAAAGAGCTGGAGGAGCGTCTTGCTGTCCTTCGTTCGGAAGACCGTTTACTGGAAGCGCAGCGCCTGGAGCAACGGACAAACTACGATTTGGAAATGATGAAGGAAATGGGCTTTTGCTCAGGTATCGAAAACTATTCGCGCCATTTAACATTGCGTGAAGCGGGGGCGACACCGTATACATTACTCGATTACTTCCCAGAAGACTTTTTGCTTGTTGTTGATGAAAGCCATGTTACATTACCGCAAGTACGTGGTATGTATAATGGAGACCAGGCTCGTAAAGGGGTATTGGTCGAACATGGTTTCCGTCTGCCGTCCGCATTGGATAACCGCCCGCTAATGTTTGACGAATTCCAGTCAAAAGTAAACCAGGCGATTTATGTGTCGGCAACACCGGGCCCATACGAATTGGAGCACACACCGGATATGGTAGAGCAGATTATTCGTCCGACAGGGCTGCTTGATCCGACAATTGATATCCGTCCGATTGAAGGACAGATTGATGACTTGATCGATGAAATCCATGAGCGCATCCGTCGTAATGAACGGACATTAGTCACGACATTAACGAAGAAAATGTCCGAAGATTTATCGAGCTATTTAAAGGAAATGGGCTTGAAAGTCGAATACTTGCACTCGGAAATCAAAACGCTGGAACGGATCGAAATTATCCGGGAGCTTCGTAAAGGAACCTATGATGTACTGATCGGCATTAACTTATTAAGGGAAGGTCTTGATATTCCCGAAGTATCACTTGTCGCGATTTTGGATGCGGACAAGGAAGGGTTCCTGCGTTCGGAACGTTCACTCATTCAAACAATTGGACGTGCTGCACGTAACTCGAACGGTCATGTCATTATGTATGCCAATAATATGACGGATTCAATGACAAAGGCGATCGGTGAAACGAAGCGCCGTCGTGAAATTCAAATTGCCTACAATGAAGAACATGGTATTACACCGAAAACGATTATTAAAAAGATTCCTGATATTATCCGCGCAACACAAGCTGCGGAAGTGGAAGAAACATATATTACAAAAGTGACAGGCGGCAAAAAGCTGACGAAAAAAGAGCTGGAGAAGCTTGTTGCGACATTGCAAGTTGAAATGAAAGAAGCCGCAAAAGCGCTGGACTTTGAACGCGCGGCTGAATTACGTGACATGATATTTGAATTGAAATCAGAAGGGTGAACAATGTGAAAAATACAGAAATTGTCGTACAAGGTGCACGAGCGCATAATTTAAAAAATATTGATGTCACAATTCCTCGCGATAAAATTGTCGTTGTGACAGGGCTTTCAGGTTCCGGTAAATCTTCACTGGCATTCGATACGATTTATGCGGAGGGGCAGCGTCGTTATGTCGAATCATTGTCTGCATATGCACGACAATTTTTAGGACAGATGGACAAGCCGGATGTCGATACAATTGAAGGTTTATCACCGGCCATTTCGATTGACCAAAAGACGACGAGCCGTAACCCGCGCTCGACTGTCGGAACAGTAACGGAAATTTACGATTATTTGCGACTGCTTTTTGCTCGTATCGGAAAACCTTATTGCCCGACACATGGAATTGAAATTACTTCCCAAACGGTTGAGCAAATGGTCGACCGCCTGATGGAATATCCGGAGCGTACGAAAATGCAGCTTCTTGCCCCTGTAATTGAAGGGAAAAAAGGAACGCATGTAAAACTGCTTGAAGACTTGAAAAAACAAGGCTTTGTGCGTATTCGTGTAAACGGGGAACTGCGTGATCTCGATGACAATATCGAGCTGGATAAAAATAAAAAGCACACAATTGAAGTAGTTGTGGACCGTGTTGTCGTAAAAGAGGGCAATGAAACACGTTTAAGTGATTCCCTTGAAGCAGCGCTCAGAATTGCGGATGGCCGCGTTCTAGTCGATGTCATCGATCATGAGGAACTGTTATTCAGTGAGCATCATGCATGTCCGCTATGCGGCTTTTCGATTGGTGAACTTGAGCCGCGCATGTTTTCATTCAACAGTCCATTCGGGGCTTGCCCTACATGTGACGGGCTTGGAAGCAAGGCGAAGGCCGATATCGATTTAGTTATTCACAACTGGGATTTAACCTTGCTTGAAAATGCGATTGCACCATGGGAATCCGTATCATCCAACTATTACCCGCAGCTGTTGGCATCTGTGTGTAAACATTACAATATTCCAATGGATGTGCCGGTAAAGGATATTCCTAAAGAGAAAATGGACAAAATTTTATACGGGTCAGGAAAAGAGAAAATTTTATTCGAATATACGAATGATTATGGCCGAATGCATAAAAAGAATATGGAGTTTGAAGGTGTTATCGCGAATATCGAGCGCCGCTTTACAGATTCTACTTCGGACTATGTGCGTGAATCGATGCAAAAATACATGACTGAACAGCCGTGTGCTACTTGTAAAGGGCACCGTCTGAAAAAGGAAACGCTAGCAGTAAAAATTAAAGACCAAAACATTTCGGAAGCGACACGCCACTCCATTCAGGAAATGTATGAGTTCTTTAGTTCAGTAGAATTAACGGAAAAAGAACGCCAGATTGCGAATTTAATTATTCGTGAAGTTATTGAACGACTGAAGTTCTTATTGGACGTTGGTTTGAACTACTTAACACTTGCACGGTCTGCTGGAACATTATCCGGCGGGGAAGCACAGCGTATTCGACTGGCAACACAGATCGGTTCCCGCTTAACAGGTGTCCTTTATATTTTGGACGAGCCGTCAATCGGGCTGCATCAGCGTGATAACGACCGGTTAATTAATACACTTGTAAATATGCGTGATCTCGGTAATACATTAATTATCGTAGAGCATGATGAAGATACGATGATGGCAGCGGACCATTTAATCGATATCGGACCGGGTGCCGGTGTACATGGCGGTCAAGTCATTGCGCAAGGGACACCAAAGCAAGTAATGAAAAACAAAGAGTCGATTACCGGTCAATATTTAAGTGGGAAGAAATTTATTCCGCTACCGCTTGAACGTCGTAAATCAGATGGCCGAAAAATAAAAATTAAAGGCGCTTCTGAAAATAACTTGAAAAATGTCAGTGTCGATATTCCATTAGGGCAGTTCATCGCCGTTACAGGTGTATCAGGTTCCGGTAAATCGACATTGGTCAATGAAATTTTATATAAGTCGCTCGCATCAAAACTGAACCGGGCAAAAGTCAAACCGGGCAAGCATAAAACAATAGAAGGTTTAGAACAACTGGAAAAAGTAATCGATGTGGACCAATCGCCAATCGGCCGTACACCGCGTTCAAACCCTGCAACATATATTGGCGTATTCGATGATATTCGCGATGTTTTTGCGATGACGAATGAAGCGAAAGTGCGCGGCTATAAAAAAGGACGTTTCTCGTTCAACGTAAAAGGCGGACGTTGTGAAGCATGCCGCGGAGACGGCATTATTAAAATCGAGATGCACTTCTTGCCTGATGTATACGTACCGTGTGAAGTTTGTCACGGGAAGCGATATAACCGTGAAACACTTGAAGTAAAATATAAAGATAAAAATATTTCCGATATTTTGGAGATGACAGTAGAAGATGCGTTGGAGTTTTTCGGGAACTTGCCAAAAATTCAGCGTAAACTGCAAACGATTGTCGATGTCGGTCTTGGCTATGTGAAGCTTGGTCAGCCTGCGACAACATTATCTGGCGGTGAAGCACAACGTGTAAAATTGGCGTCGGAATTGCATCGTCGTTCAACCGGCAAATCATTTTATATTTTGGATGAGCCAACGACCGGTTTGCATGCGGATGATATTTCCCGTTTATTGATTGTACTGCAGCGCTTAGTTGAAAACGGAGAGACCGTGCTTGTTATTGAGCATAATCTCGATGTAATCAAAACAGCCGACCATATTATTGATTTAGGTCCTGAAGGCGGCGAAGGTGGCGGTACAATTTTAGCGACAGGTACACCGGAGAAAATTGCCGAAGTGGAAGAAAGCTATACTGGACGTTACTTAAAACCGATTCTGGAACGTGATCGTGAGCGTATGGAATCAAGAATTAAAGAAGCGCAAAATAAATAGATTGAAAAACTAAGAGCGCAAACGAAACTTTTCGTCCTCCCTCCTCGTATAATAACTATATACGAAGCAGAGGGAGGAATTTTTTTATGCAAGAAGAACGTAAACGCATTTTGAAATTAGTTGAAAGCGGTACAATTACGGCAGAAGAGGCGATTGTATTACTCGAAAAATTGTCGTCGGAAAAGGAATCCACTCCATCACAAGCAGCACCAATCGAGCAACCGGTTTTTGAAGAAAAGTTTGAGGAAGAGCCGCATAAGGCAGAACCAATTTTTGAAGAGCAAAAAGAAAAACGTAAAACAACAGGATTTGAAGATATTTTCGGCAAGTCATTTAACGATAAAGAATTCAATAAAAAAATGGACGAGTTTATGGGCGATATTAAGCAGGATTTATCGCAATTCAGCACACGCATGACAGGATTAGTCGGTGCAGCTTTATCGAAATTTAAAGAGCTTGATATTGATACACCGTTCGGAGAAAAAGTGGAATTCACTAAAACGTATGCTTACCCTGTAGCTGATGTTAAAGGGGTAGAGCTTGAAATTGCCAATGGTAAAGTCGATATCGTACGTGCAACGGATGATTTAGTTACTGTAAATGTGACAGGGAAAACACCGCTAAAAGGTACTGAGGAAGAAACGATTGCACAGGCAACGGAAAACATGTCGAAGCTGACAAATGATAAATTATTTATCCAATCAACAAATAAATTTGCGCAAGTGAAAGTACAAGTAGCTATTCCAGAAAAACATTATGACGTAATAATCGCAAAATTATTAACAGGCAGTGTTTCAATCGAGCAGGTTGATGCAAAGTTAGTAAAAGCGCGTACACATAACGGCGTAATCCATCTGGAAAATGCGACATTTGATCATGCGGAACTGCAAACGAGCAATGGTGCAGTAGAAGCCCGTCATATTAAAGGTGAAGATTTGGAAATCGGCACAGCAAATGGCCGTATTTACGTTGACGGCGAATTAAATGAAGTTGAAGCTGAATCGATGAATGGACATGTTGTCATTACAACAACAAGTGCGGAAGCGCATAAAATCAAGGCACGTGCACTAGCAGGTTCAGTAGAAATCTATGTACCGAAAACAGTCGCACTAGACGGCCAGGTTTTCTCAAACTTCGGAAAAGCAGATATCGGTTTAAGTGATGTCCTTGTTACAGAAGAAGAGGAGCAATTCCTGTCAAAATCAGTCCGTTTCACAAAAGAACTGGAAGGTGCTAAACTCCTGAAATTAGTAGGGGAATCTCGCACAGGAACAGTACTAGTACGTTATACACTGCAATAGGCGCAGGATTTACCAGGATTCGTAATTTCAAAGCACAAAAAACTCTTCTATAAAATCAGGCATCCATCTTCTCATAAAGAATTTGGATGCCTTTTATTTTGTTTTTCGCCAAATCTCCAATTAAAAGTCAGAAACTGCCCCGTTCCTACATGGAAAAATACCTTTTCTAAAATAACCCCTCAAAATACCACAATAATCCAAATACTGAGAAGGGTTTTCAGTGAAAACGTCGAATAATTAAAAATAGTGTAGAGTATTTTATTATATTAAAAACATTTCATACTTTAACAAATACATTACGAAAACCAAAAAAATAGGTGTATTTCTATGAAAATTTAGTAACAAATGATTTTTTGTAATGTTGTCATGGCAGTCCAGAAAGCCTGAAAACAAGGCGGGGCTTACATTGAAAAGAAAATGTAATAAAATTTGAGCCTGAAAATGCTATAATGGGTAAGACTAAAATTTAAAAAACTAGATATTGAGCTTAGGTGGTTTCGTGAATGATTGAAATGAATAATGTAGTGAAGAAGTATCCTAATGGGGTCGTCGCCGCAAACGGGATTACGGTTCATATAAAAAAGGGTGAATTTGTGTATATAGTTGGCCCGAGTGGAGCAGGTAAATCGACATTCATTAAGTTGATGTACCGTGAAGAAAAACCGACTTCCGGCGATGTCATCATTAATGGCATAAATTTGAGAACGCTAAAAAATAATCGCGTACCTCATTTACGCCGTCATCTTGGTGTCGTCTTCCAGGACTTTAAATTATTGCCGCGCTTAACTGTATATGAAAATGTAGCGTTCGCGATGGAAGTAATTGAAGAACAGCCAAGTGTCATTCGTAAAAGGGTAATGGAAGTACTCGAACTGGTGGGATTAAAGCATAAAGTGCGAATGCTGCCGAATGAGCTGTCAGGTGGGGAACAGCAGCGCGTTGCAATTGCCCGCTCGATTGTCAACCGTCCGAAAGTTATGATTGCGGATGAACCTACAGGAAATTTAGACCCGGAAACTTCGTGGGAAATTATGAATATTTTTGAGGAAATCAATCGCCAAGGTACAACGATTTTGATGGCAACACATAACCGTGAAATCGTAAATACTGTGCGTAAAAGAGTTATTGCCATTGAAGGCGGAATGATCGTCCGTGACGAGTACGGAGGTGACTACGGCTATGAAAACTAGAACGATTGCCCGTCATTTCCGTGAGAGTTTTAAATCATTGGGCCGTAACAGCTGGATGACACTCGCTTCAATCAGTGCTGTAACGGTCACATTATTATTGGTCGGTGTATTTGCTGCGATTATGATGAATTTAAACAAAGTCGCTTCCGATTTGGAAAACGATGTTGAAATTCGTGTCATGATCGATATTATTCCGGAAGCGGAAGAAGCAAAACTCGCAGAAGAACAGCTTCTTGACGAGATTCATAATATGCCGGATGTCGAGGAAGTTACATATTCTTCTAAAGAACAAGAATTAAGTAAGTTAATCAAAGATTTTGGTGATGAATTAAGTTTATTCGAACAGAACAACCCGTTATACAATGTGCTGTACGTAAAAGCTGTCGATCCTTTGAAAACAGCTGATGTCGCAAAAAAAATTGATAGCTTAGACAATACTTTTGAAGTGAAATATGGCGAAGGTAAAGTAGAAAAACTATTTAACTTCTTGGAAATCGCTCGTAATGTTGGACTCGTATTGATTTTAGGACTGCTGTTTACAGCGATGTTCTTAATCTCTAATACAATACGCATTACGATTATTGCACGTAAAGATGAAATTGAAATTATGAAGCTTGTAGGGGCTACAAATTCTTTCGTCCGCATTCCATTTGTACTGGAAGGAATGTGGCTTGGTTTGATTGGATCTATTATTCCAGTTGCAGCCGTTACAATTGCTTATTACAATATTTACGATTTATTGGCACCTCGATTAAAAGGGGAATTATTCCAAATGTTAGAAGTAATACCACTTATGTACCAGGTGAACGGATTAATTATCTTCATCGGGATGTTCATCGGTATATGGGGTAGTTTCATGTCAGTTCGTAAGTTTTTAAAAGTATAACTTCTTTCAGCGACTGTCACACATTGCCAAGGCAAAATTGACAATGACGAAAAAAGTGGGAAGTGGCTTGTTTGTCAAGACAAAAAGAGCCACTATTACCCATGCATTTAGGGGGAAAAGTTTTTGAAGAAGCTAACGACGCGTTCATTTAAAACCATTGCAGCAACACTTGCGCTAGTGCTATTTGTTCAAATACCGGCAGCATCTGCAGCAACATTAGATGAACTTAAAAAAGAGCGCAGTCAACTCGAAGCAGAAAAGAAATCAATCAATAAATCTCTTGAACAAAAAACAAATGAAATTCAAACAAATCAAAATAGACAGCAGAAAATCATTTCACAGCTGGAGCAACTTGGTGCAGAAATTAATGAAACGAACCATAAAATTGCCGTTGTCGAATTGGATATTGAAATTGCAAACGAAGAAATTTCTATTTTAGAAGATCAAATCGCAGAATTAAAAGAGAAGATCGAACAGCGAAATGAGCTATTGCGTGAACGTGCCCGGGCAATTCAGTCATCTGGTACAGTAAGTTACCTTGACGTCCTGCTTGGAGCAAATAGTTTCGTAGATTTTATCGATCGTTTTTCTGCTGTAAGCACACTTATGGACGCTGACCGTCAAATTATGCGTGAGCAAAAAGAAGACCAGGAAAAGCTTGAAGTCCAAAAGCTGGAGCTTGTGAAGAAAAAAGAAGACCTTGAAGCGAATAAAGCGAAATTGAAAAGTTTGATGGCTTCATTAAATCAACAAAAGAAAGAAAAGAAAAAATTAGTAGCAGAGCTTGAAAAAGAAGAAGCAAAACTACGATCTGAGAAAACAGAACTTAAAGCTGAATACGATGATAAAGTAGAATTAAGTAAAGAGCTGGAAGAGAAGTTTCTTAAAGAACAGCGCCGATTAGCGGAAGTTGCCCGTCAAAAGGCATTGGAAGCTGCGGCTGCTAAAAAGAAAAAACAAAACAGCAGTAGCAATAGTTCTGTAAGTTCCGGAAACTTGCCGGTTGTTTCGGCAGGAAATTGGACAAGACCTGCAGCTGGCCGTTTTACATCAGGGTTCGGACGACGTGATATTGGACCAATCGGAAGTAAAAATCACTTAGGAATTGACATTGCCAACTCAATCGGTACACCGGTTGTTGCAGCAGCGGATGGTGTTGTTTCGTATGTTGGATCGATGAATGGTTACGGTAATGTTGTAATGGTTACTCACTCGATTGAAGGACAATTATTCACTACAACGTATGCCCATTTAAGCGGATTTAACACGAGTGTCGGGGCATCTGTTTCAAAAGGTCAGCAAATTGCACGACTTGGGAATTCAGGTAACTCAACAGGACCTCATGTACACTTTGAGATCCATGTCGGTGAATGGAACGGCAGTCGTTCAAACGCCGTAAACCCATTAAATTATATTTCACTGTAAACATAGAGAAAAGACCAAACTTTAATTAAAGTTTGGTCTTTTTATGTGTGTATGAAGGAAGGTTGGAAGAGTTAACGTTATATAATTTATAGCAATTTTTCCCGCTTTCTTTAGCCTCGTATAGAGCAATATCAGCTTTTTTCATTAAACTGGATTCAGTAATAGTTCGTTGACTAGATGCCAATGCGATGCCCATGCTCGTTGTAACCGTTAAGGTATGACCGTTCAGTTTCCATGGCTGCCGGATAGCGTGGTTGATTCTTTCTGCAATTTCTATCGCATTATTAGAGCTTTGAATGTTAGAGAGTAGAATAACAAATTCATCTCCGCCTAATCTTGCCACCATGTCATGATTACGGATGGTTGATTTAATACGAGAACCAAATTCTTTAATAACCGCATCTCCTGTATCATGGCCATAAGTATCGTTAATCAGTTTAAAATGGTCAATATCTAAAAGTATTAGAGCGAGAGGTGTATTATTTGTTAGAAACTGTTCCTTTGCAAAGGCAAATTGTTCTTTAAAAAATAATCGATTTGGAAGATCTGTTAAACTATCGTGATAAGCAAAATATTTCAATTTGGATTCATATTCTCTTCTTAAGGTTATGTCTCTAGTGAGCACAACCAGATGCTGAAAAGTATTATTATGGTTGAACACCGGATTTCCGATCGATTCACACCAAATCATATCTCCTTCAGCATTTTTTTGTCTAAACTGAATTGTAAAGGGTTCACCTGAACTGATCGAGTTACGGACAATTTCCACTAAATGTTCCTGATCATCTGCATGAACATTATGAAGAAAACTTTTCTTAAGATACTCCTGATGGTAGTAACCTAATATATTTTTATAAGATGGGGAAACATATGTGATTTCTCCGTCTTTATTAACAAGTGTAATTAAGTCATGGGCATTCTCTGCGATAATTCGAAAGCGTTTTTCACTTTCTTCCAGCTTGTTCATGCTCTGTAACTGTTCAGTGAAATCTTTCAAAATTCCGTATAATCCAATGATTTTCTCATCGATGATAAGTGGAATAATTTTAAAAATGATGTTAACTTGCTCGCCATTTTTATTTTTAAAGATTAAATCTCCACTTTGATTAGTTCCTTTAAGTGCTTCGTTTATCAGATTATCAAAATTGCCTGTATCTTCTTTGTCTAATAACTCTTTAAGCGGTTTTCCAAATAACTCTTTTATTTTATACCCGGTAATATGTTCACTCGCTTCATTTCCATCAGTTATATAACCCTTTTTATTTAATATAAAAATGCCGTCTGTATTATGGAAAAATAAAGAGTGGTAACGCTCATTACTTTCAGCCAGTCCACTTATCATTTCCATTGCATTTGAGAGCGCATTTCTTTCATTTGTAATATCTCGTACAACCGCTATGATTCGATCAACTGTACCTTTTTCATCAAAGTAAGGGCTTAAATCGGTTTCAGCATAATATTTTATACCATTCTCTTCGTAAACCTCTTCATAAGTATAGCTTTTTTGACTTTCAACAACTTTGCTGTATTGCTTATATAAAAATTTTGCTTTTTCCTTTGGTTCAATCTCCATAATGCTTGAGCCAATAATCTGGTTAGACAAATTTAAACGCTCCATTGCAGCGGTATTAATGAACTGAAAACGAAAATCATAGTTTACAACTTCAAAAATAAAGACCATATCTTTAATACCGTTCATTAAAACTTCTTTATAAAATTTCTCCATAAAAGTTCCCCTTGTTTTAACTGGACTAAAATTTATTTCTTCTGAAGTAAGTATGGGCATCTTCATAGATAAAGTCAGTGTTTGGAATTTTTTCATTATTCCTAATTATTGTACTTAATTTATTAATAATAGAAGCTAATCGATTTTCCGTCAATTGATTCACTTTAATGGGCACTCCGTAAGAATAGACTTCCGCAAACTCTTCATTTATCCATCTTAACTCGCCATTTAATTCAAATTCTTCATCCAGAAGGGTGAAACTAATATGAAATTTCATATCCATATTGATGGGAAGTTTCAAATTTGATAAGACGTTCAAACCGCCAAGACTTATATTTCTAATTAAAATAGGAGTTTTACCTAATTGGACCGGTTTACCATTCAGCTCGACAATAGATAAGTTACCCGGTATAGGAAACGGGAATTCCAGTCGGAAAAACTTTCTTCGTTCTTCAATAATTTGCTTAGTATTTGATTTTTGCGGTTTTAAGTAGCCAATTACTAGAATTTTTTCAAATTGATCAATTTTTACAGGTTTTGAAAAAAGGTAACCTTGAATAATGTCACAATCTATTTGTTTCAGAAAATTTAATTGCTCAAGTTCTTCTACACCTTCAGCAACGATATTTAATCCCAATAATTTTCCTAAGTGTAAAGTAGCCGATATGATGGCATTATCAATTTCGTTTTTGTAATTGATGTTTTGAATAAATAATTTATCTATTTTGATTGTATCCGGTTTAAATTGACGTATCGAAGCAAGCGAGGCATAGCCTGTACCAAAATCGTCAATGGCAATACGTATCCCCATTTCCTTTAGCCGTTGAATAATGGAATAAGTTCCTATTTCGGAATTTACTATCGTATTTTCAGTAATTTCGAACTCAAGAAATTGTGGATCAATTTGATACTTCTCAATTTGAGCTTTAACAAAATCAAATAAATCAGTCTTCATAAATCGAATTGGTGGAATATTTATCGCAATCGGTTTAAGGGGCAATCCCTTTTCTTTCCATTCATATAAATATTGACAGACTTTTTCAATGACCCAATCAGTAATTGTATTAATCATATGATTTTCTTCCGCAAGTGGAATAAATTCTCCAGGAGAAATCATAACCCACTCTTTATGATTCCAGCGTATTAATGCTTCAGCTCCGCATAGTTTTCCATGTTTTGGTTCAACTTGCGGCTGAAAGTACAATTCAAACTCTTCATTAATAATTGCTTTTCGCATGTCTCGATCTAAAACATATTTTTTATAAGAAGAAATGTCCGCTAAATGAGAGGATAATTGATAGGTGTTTCTGCCTTCTTTTTTGGCTTGATAGAGGGCTGTATGTGCATTTTCCAATAAAATATTTTTCTCTTTACCTTCCTCAGGGAAAAAAGTAATGCCGATACTCGTAGAAATATTTATTTCATAGCCTTGAATGATAAAAGGCTCACTAATTTTATTAATTATATTTTGCGCTAACTGATACACGTTATTTTTATCGTTATAATTCTTATAAATCATTATGAAATCGTTACTGCTTAAACGTGCTAAATATCCGGTATGTGGCATCAGTTTGCCAAAGTTATCGGCAATGAACTTCAATGCTAGGTCACCGATTGAATAGCCTAATGAATCGTTAATAATATTAAAGCGATCTAAATCTAGACAGAGGACTGCAAAACTTTCATCATATTTACACATATGATCCAGTTGTTCAAAGAGCGATTTTTGATTGGGAAGTCCTGTTAGTGTCTCGTAATTTGCTAAATAATCTAGCTGTGCTTTCAGTTCCATTTCTTGCGTAATATCCGTAACGAGTCCAAAAATATATGAAATTTCCCCGTTTATATTGATTTCCGGTACAACTTCTTCCAAAAGCCATTTGATTTTTCCGCTTCCGCTTATAAATTGATAAATAGTTTGTAAACTTTCTCCAGCCTCTACTTTTTTTATCGCACTATCTAGTTGGGAAACAGAATTTGGATGGACCATTTCATACCAAGTATCCGGATTATCGTACAATTTAGAGATAGGAATATCGACTATATTTTCCAATCCTTTAGAGGCAAATACAAAACTCGCGTCACTTGCATCGCGAACCCAAATACCCGAGGAAAGATTATTAAAGATTTTTTTGTAGTTTTCATTTTGTTCAATTATTTGATTCTCCAGTTCAATTTGCTGAGTTACATCACGAATAACACCGATAATTTTATGAGGTTTCTGATTCTCAAATAACACTTCAGCATGAACTTTAATATACTTTATCTCGTTAGTTTTCCCGTGATAAATCCTAAATTGATTTGTATAGTTTTTCCCAAATTTAATTGCTTCATTAATCTTTTGATAGGCATGTTCGTAATCTTCCGGATGAACTAACTTATAAGGATCGCCCATATGCATATACAGATCAGGTTCTAAACCAAAGATTCGATAAAAGTTTTCTGAACAAAATAAATGATCGTTTTCAATCAAGTACTCCCAGCTTCCGATTTTTGCAATTTGCTGGGCATGTTTTAAATGGTTTTTATGCGATTCCAGCTGTTCAGTTAAAATAATTTGATCCGAAACATCGATAGCGCTTAAAAAAACTCCTTCTACTACATGATCGATTGTTATAGGGATTAAAGTTAGGGCAAGCGTTGATTTTTGATTGTTTTTATTTTTTGTCTCAATCATGCACTTTTCGGATTTTCCGCTTAGTGTTTGTTTGAAAACATCTGATAAAATTTTATATGTAGGTTCAGTTAAAACAGTTTGAAAATCCTTTAATTTATTTATTGTTTTTCCGAAAAATAAACTTACTCTTTTATTATCTGAAGTGATTATTTCTGCATTATTTGAAAAGATAAAAATAAAGTCAGGATGATTATTTACAATGGATGTATAGTAATTTAACAGCTCATTATTTTCGATTTTGGTATTAGCATAATTTTGGGAAGACTCATTCTTAGAAAAAAACTGTTTAAATTTATTTATTTTATTATCTTTATTCATAAAATCCCCCCTATAAATACTTGATTTAACAATACGCCTGTATACAAATAGTAGTTATAAAAACTCTGCGATAAAACGAGATAATATGCCTTTTATTTTGTTAAATATATGTACATATAAAAATTCAATTGTCTAATATGTTTTTATTGAAAAAAACAGGACTATTGTATTAAGATTATGTATTTAGAACAAAATATGTATATTTTAAATACCCGTTTTTTTTAATAAGTAATCACATTTGATGAAATTAAATTTAAATTATTATCAAAATGAGACAATACATCATTAAATCAATGACAATTCAAAAGAAATTTTTCCAGTTTGAATAATTACCTGAAAGTTATGATAATGTACTAGTAGGAAGAAATTGTGGGGTGATGTTGATGAAAAAAAATATTGGAACCGGTATTATTTTAGTGCTTGTCATCACAATGCTTGGTACTTACATAAAAGCTGAAATCAATCAAAGTACGACAATCAACGAACATGCAATAGGAAAAGAAGTTGAATTGGGCGAAGAGGTGGGCCTTGAAAAAGGTCAGTTTGCGCCGGATTTTACATTATATAATTTAAAAGGCGAGCCACTGACACTTTCGGAGTTGAGAGGGAAGCGGGTCGTACTGAATTTCTGGGCAACGTGGTGTCCGCCTTGTGAAGCGGAAATGCCGCATATGCAAAAATATTACGAAAAATACCGTGAAGAAGACAATGTGGAAATTGTCGGTGTCAATATGACGTATGCAAACGAAAAGCTGGAGCGTGTGGAGCAGTTTTTAAAAAGCTATGATATTACCTTTCCAATCTTACTGGAACAATCAGAAGCTGTCGCCTTTCAATATGAAATTTTGACAATGCCTACAACGTATATGATTGATTCGGCGGGGAAAATACAAAAACAAATAATTGGCCCGCTGGATTTGAATGCATTGCGGGAAAATGTGATACAACTTGATTAAGCTTGAGGAAAGCACAGACCTGCATCTTAAATTGTGACGTATAAATTCGACTTTATAAGTATGAAACTTTCATTCGCTTCATAAATTTTATGGAACGGAGGAGAATTCGTGCGGAAAAGTCGGATTTTTTTATTAGTAGTTGTGATGGTATGTATCGGTATAATTGTTTATGGTGTTATGAAAATCAAGGCACAGCCACAAGAGGAACAGGCAGATTTTGCGGTAGTCAATGAACTGCATGAGTTAATTACGAGCGAATCAGTTTATGATATCAACTCGGAAAAATTGGTGGAAGGTGCACTGCGAGGGATGGCAAATGCAATAAATGACCCCTACAGTACGTATTATTCGGAACAAGAAGCAGCATTACATAAACAAACGCTCGCAAGTGAACGAATCGGAATTGGTGTTGAGTTGGCAGAAGCAAATGGCAAGATTATTGTCGTGGCTCCTATTAAAGCATCGCCTGCAGAAAAAGCGGGTATTCGACCATTGGATGAGATTATACAAATTAATGAAGTACGACTTGACGGAAAATCTATGGGGGAAGTTCGTAAGTTGATGTATGGCAAGGAAGGGGAAGCAGTTGAACTTGTCATTTACCGACCGGAACTGGACCAGCATTTAAAGTTGGTCATGAAAAGAGAACGTTTGAAAAATGATACGGTGGAAGCTGAAGTTCTTGAAGTAGAGGGTAGAAAACTCGGCTATATAACGATCAATCTTTTTGGTGAAAAAACAGCAGAAGAATGGAAAGAGGCTCTTGATGGGGTAATTAAAGAGGAAGTGGAAGGGTTAATCATTGATGTGAGGGACAATCCAGGTGGCTATTTACATAGTGTGGCCCAAATGATGAGCATGTTCGAGCAAAAGGAAAAAATCTTTGCGTATATGCAAAATCATGATGGTGTAACAGAGCCACTGAAAACAAAGGAAGTGGAACAGTTCCAGCCTTATGTAAATTGGCTGCGTGACACGCCTTTAACACTTATCCAAAATGAAGGTAGCGCATCAGCTAGTGAAGTGTTTGCGGGTGCCCTGCAGGACTGGAAACGTTCGGTCATTATTGGGGTGACGAGCTTCGGTAAAGGAACGGTTCAACAAACATGGGACCTTCAAAATGGCGGAGAAGTAAAATTATCGACGAATAAATGGCTTACACCTTCTAAAAAGTGGATCCATGATGTCGGGATTGAACCGGATGTAGAAGTGACGCAGCATCCTCTTTACAGTGTAGAAACAAAAATACTGAAAGGGCGTTATGAAGAGGGAGAATACAGTGAAGAAGTTGCCTACAGCCAGCGTATTTTAAGTGAACTGGGCTATGCTATCAGCCGGACAGACGGATTCTTTGATGAGGATACAGCACAGGAAGTAGAAAGCTTCAGAAAAAAGCATGATATTGCAGAAGGAAAATATATGGATGAAGTATTTTTCCATGAATTAACGAAAGAACTGCAAACATTCAAACAGTCGAAAGTAAACGACATGCAGCTGCAGATGGCGATTAGTTATATTATGCATCAGTTTGAGTGAAGGATAGTGTAAAAGATATTAAAAGCTCGTTTCTTAACGAAATGGGCTTTTTTATTTGATTACCATTTTATTTAAGAACGATCTGAAAAAACTCCATCTTATTTACCTCCTCCTTAGATTTCCGAATCTCCCACCATGCCTTTATTTCATTTCCGGTACAAATGGGACTACGCATTCCGTAAAGGATTTGGTACAATTATTCGTACGGTAGGTGAGAATATGGATGGAACAATTTTGATTGAAATTTTAAAAGGGATTGGCCGATTTTTTATAAATCCTTTGTTTTATATCGCCATCATTTCCGCAGTTTATTTAGGATATCGCCGAGTGAAGCGCGAACGAAGGTATTTTAACCGACGGATACTAGGTGGCTGGTCCGAGCTGAAAAATATGCTTGCGATGGGTTTTATGCTGTCCGTTATTATTTCCTTATTTAGTCTTGTAATAGGCTTAACAGTATCGCTCGAATTATTGACAATTGTATTTATTGTGAGTTTCGCAGGTTTAATCATTTATATGTATCAATTATTATCTCCGGCGATTGTAATGGCGATTGCTTTTTGCGGAATCGTTTGGATGCAATGGCAGGATTGGTCATATACAATCGGAACTATTGAATTGGCAGGGAGAAATGTTACGGACGATCTTGTTATGACCGTTCCAATTATGACAGGGCTCTTGCTGATGGCAGAAGGAATTTTAATTCGCCGTTATGGTGCCCGTTTTGCTTCACCGATTGTTGAGAAAACAAAGCGCGGATTAAATGGGATAGGCTATTTTAGTAAACAGCTTTGGATTTTACCTGTCTTTACTATTATTCCGGGTGAAGGCATTCAAAATTTTGCGCCTTATTGGCCACAATTTACGATCGGAGCGGAACAGTTTTCGATCATTGTTTTCCCGTTTATTATCGGATTCCAGCAAATGGTGCGCCAAAAGCTGCCGATGAATGTATATCCTCAAATGGGACGTTCAATTATTATGATAGGGCAATTTGTGCTGATTATCGGATTGGCCGCTTATCTCCTGCCGGTATTAGGTGCTGCAGCATTAGCATTAGGGGCAATTTCCCGTACAATTATCGGCATTCATTATAGTCGTTCTGAGGACCGCAACAGTTATGCCGTTGTACGCAGTGATAAAGGGGTTATGATTGCCGGCATTTTACCGGATTCCCCTGCAGAGAAAATGGGACTTGTCGCAGGTGAAATTATTAAGCGTGTAAATGGACAAGATGTTTTTACAGAAGAAGATTTGTATAAGGCATTGCAGATCAATGCTGCCCATTGTCGTTTGGAAGTGCTTGATCATTCAGGTGAATTGCGTCTTGCCCAGCATGTAGTCCATCGTGATGACAATCATAAAATCGGGTTATTAGTTGTTAGTTAATTTCAAAAGAATCTCGGTAATTCGAGGTTCTTTTTTTGGGTTAAAACGGGTATAAACAAATTATGTTAAGATTAAATTGTACTAGACAGCATTGTATAACTTCAGAAATTTTTATCGTTTTTGGTAGGGGTGAGTGGTTATGTTGGATTGGATGACAATCGATAATATAGAAACAATTGTAGAAAAATATAAGTTATTAGGCCCGTTTTTCGGGATTTTATTAACGTTTTTAGAATCATTTATCCCGATATTGCCGCTGTTCGTAATAATCATTGCCAATGCCGCAGCATACGGGTTGTTTTGGGGTTTTTTACTGTCCTGGCTTGGAACGGTAGCAGGATCATACATGTTCTTCCTCATGATTCGCATGTTCGGAAAGTATCGTCTCTTCCGTCGGATTAAAGAACAGAAACAAGTAAAAAAACTGATCAACTGGGTAGATATTAGAGGATTCACACCACTGTTTGTTCTGCTATGCCTGCCGTTCACACCTGTTGTTGTTGTCAATACGGTTGCTGGTTTATCCAATATTAAAAAGAAATATTACTTTTTGACACTCCTTATATCAAAACCCATTTTAATCTTTTTAATTAGCTATTTAGGCAGTGATCTGCGTGATATCTTAACCTCTCCTACAAAACTTATTATTTCAGCTGTCATTATTTTAATCATTTGGGGAATCGGCAAATTGATTGAAAACATTTTAAATAAGCGCGTGGAAAGAGATTTGCGAGAGATAGGTAAGTTACGTAAACATAAATAAAAAACTATAAGTCTTGGCTTTTTACAAATAGTGAAAAGGCAGGGCTTTTTTGTATGATTCCAATTAATGCGCGAACATGTATTCTTATATTATAATAGAAGAAAGAAATAGAAGTGAGGTGGGAATTGTGACGTTACGAGTTATATCAGGACGGGCAGGCACGGGAAAAACAACATTGATTCACCGTGAAATTGTCGATGATTTAAAAACAAACCTATTTGGACATCCAATTTTTATATTAGTTCCAGACCAAATGTCGTTTACAACGGAGTATGAGCTGACAACGAATTATGACATTGAAGGAATGATGCGTGCACAAGTTATGACATTCAAACGGCTGGCCTGGTTTGTGCTGCAAAATGAAGGCGGCATCGCCCACGAACGTATTGACGGCACAGGGTACCGCATGCTGTTGCGACGTATTTTGGAAGAACATCAGGAAGAGTTTCTACTATTTAAACGAGCGGCAGGTAAACCCGGTTTTACGAAAGAAGTCGAGCAGATTTTAAAGGAATTCAGTCAATATCATATCGATGTGGAAACAATCGACCCGCTGATCGAATCATTAAAATCAAACGGTGCAAGTGAAGTACTGCTGCATAAATTGCATGATCTGAACATTATTTTAAAGCAGCTGTATGAGCGGATCGGGACGGAATATATTAATGGCGATGGCTATTTCCCGCTGTTAATTGAGCGTATTCCGAAAATGGAAAGCTTGCGCGATACCCACATCTATTTGGATGGGTTTGTTTCATTTAATGGACAGGAATTTGCCATTTTAAAAGAGCTTCTTATTTATGCAAAACGTGTCACAATTGTTCTCCCGATGGAAGACCCGCAAATGGATTTACTGGAAGGCTCCGTGTTTTACAGAGCTGCGATGACATACGACAAAATAAAGAATGAGCTGCAAAAATTACGATTCGAACGAGGAATTGATATTGAAGAGGAGCCGCGCGTTCATTTAGAAGTGAACTACCGTGCGACAAATCGGGACTTGCTGCATATTGAACATTGCTTCGACAAAATTACGGATACACCCGTCGAATCAACGGGACATACGAAAATATTGGAAGGTGTAAACCCGCGCGCAGAAGTGCAAGGTATTGCCCAGGAAATTAAACAGCTCGTTCTGGATAAGGGGCTTCGATATAAAGATATCGGGATAATGTACCGCCAGGCGGATGTATATGATGCGATTATCGGAACGACCTTTACCCAATACGAAATTCCATTTTTCTCAAATGAGAAGCGGGCAATGCTTTACCATCCGCTTATCGAATTCAGTCGATCCGTACTGGAGATTATTACGACAAACTGGAAATATGAGCCGGTTTTCAGAAGTATTAAAACCGATCTGTTTTTCCCTTATGGAGCCAATTTAGTCGCAATGCGGGACAGAGCGGATATTTTGGAAAACTTCGTCATCGCCAAAGGAATTGTCCATGACCGCTGGATGAAAGATGAAGTATGGCATTATCGCCGTTTTAAATCACTGGAAAAAGTAAATGCGGTTCAGACAGAAGACGAGCTGGAGCATGAGCAACTTTTAAAATCGGTACGTGACTTAATTCGGGAGCCGGTACTGGTATTGCAGAACCGGTTGAAAGGTAAAAAAACTGGCCGTGAAATTGTAGTGGCACTGTATGAGTTTATGGAGCAGCTCGATATTTATAAGAAACTGCTGAAAATGCAGGAGCAGGAAGAGCAGGCCGATTCACTCCATCAGTCATTGGAGCATGAACAGGCTTGGAACGGCTGGATTCATATTTTGGAGCAGTTTGACCTTATGTTCGGCGATAAAATTATGCCGTTGGAAGAAGTTGCACAAATTTTGGATGAAGGCTTTGAAACACTTGAATTTGCAAGTGTGCCGCCTACATTGGATGAAGTGACCGTTTCGACTGTCGAGTTTGCGCGTTTTGACAATAAAAAGGCCATTTTCGTCATCGGTGTTAACGACGGGGTATACCCGATGCGTATGGAAGCAGGAGGACTGCTTTCTGATGACGAGCGTGAAACATTTGATAAAATCGATGTGGAATTGGCACCGGGTATAAAAAGCAGGCTTCTTCAGGAAAGTTTCCTGTTTTACCGTGCGATTTCTTCATCGACGCAATATTTATATATTACGTATGCAAATGCGGACGAGGAAAGTAAAAGTAAGCTTCCATCACTTTATATTAACCGCCTGCACAGCATGTTTGAGATTACCGAAAACCGTGGCACGCCAGATGAGAAAACAGTTCGTACACTGCAGCATCGTCAAATTGCGATGGACCCGCTTGATGAACTTCAAAAAGACAATGTGCTCAATTATTTACAGCATCCGTCACCGGCAATCGGCTTCTTAATGACCCAGCTGAAGCAGGCACAGCACGAACGACGTCCTCTTACTGAAGAATGGGCGGCATTAAAAGCATTTTATGAACGGGAACAGCGCTGGAAAGATGTGCTGAATGTCGTGGAAAAACCTTTATATACGACGAATGAAGCAGAACCGCTAACGGAAGACATAGCGACAGCATTGTATGGGGAAGACTTTTTGGCAAGTGTATCGCGTATTGAACGCTTTTACAGCTGTCCGTATTCACATTTTGCATCCTATGGGTTGAAACTGCAGGAGCGTACAGAATTCAAACTGGAAACATTCGCAATGGGCGATCTTTTCCATGAGGCAATCCGGACAATTTTATCCGAGAAAGAGCCATCGATCCCGCTTACGACATATGTAGCGTGCTATAAAAAGGCGGATGAAACCATTTCAAAACTGGCGGATTATTTCTCGTACAGTATTTTAAAAAGCAGTCACCGCTTTGAATATATTAAAACGAAACTTGTGAAAATTGTGGCACGTACAATTTATGCACTCATTAATCAAAGTGAGCTGTCCAAGTTTAAAGCAATTGCCCATGAAAAGCCGTTCGGAAAGCGCGACGATAAAAATACGGAACAGGATGACCGCAATCCGCTTGAAGCACTGAAAATCGATTTGGAACATAACCGGAAAATGTATGTGCGCGGGCAAATCGACCGGATCGATGCATATAAAGATGCGGAAAATCTGTATTTGCGTGTTATTGATTATAAATCAAGCGGCCGCAAGCTTGATTTTACCGAAGTATATAACGGGATTTCACTGCAGCTGTTGACGTATTTAGATGTAGCGATGAAAAATATTCCGATCATCGCACGTGAAGGGAAGTTCATTCAGGATTTATCGGAACTGGAGAATATTATTGTCCAGGCTGCCGGGATGTTCTATCTGCATGTGCACAATCCGCTAATTCCGACAGAGGATTATGAGCAGTATGATCGTGTGGAAAGTATGCGTCAGGAGAAGTTCAAGTTAAGCGGCTATATGGTGAAAGATGTGGAAGTGGCGCAACTGATGGACAAGTCACTTGAGCCGAGTAAAACATCCATTATCGTACCAGCGGCGTTTAAAAGCGGAGAGAATCCGGAATTCAACAGCCGTTCCTCAAAAGTGATTGAACAGGAACAGATGGAAAACTTGCAGGAATTTGTACACTATAAATTCCGTCAGGCGGGCAATGAAATTTACCGAGGAAATACGGAAATTAAGCCGTACAGCTTAGGCAATCAAAAGGCTTGTACGTATTGCAGTTTTAAATCGGTTTGCCAGTTCGATCAGTCGGAAACAGGAAACAGCTTCAACGAAATCAAGAAACAGCCGGAACAGGAAGTATTTGAAAACATTAAAAAGGTGGTATGTGCAGATGACAATTCCAGCGAAGCCGAGTGATGTTCAATGGACAGATGTTCAGTGGAAAGCCATCTACGCATCAGGTCATGACATATTAGTATCGGCTGCGGCCGGTTCAGGAAAAACAGCGGTATTGATCGAGCGACTTATCCAAAAGATTTTAGCGCCAGAAGACAAGCGCATTGATGTGGATGAGCTGCTCGTCGTAACGTTTACAAATGCCTCGGCAGCAGAAATGCGCAACCGTATGGCAGAAGCGCTTGAAAAGGAACTTGCCCAAAATCCGAGCAACCAATTTCTGCGCCGTCAGCTAAGTTTATTGAACAAAGCGCAAATTTCCACGCTGCATTCATTCTGTTTATCGATTTGTCGTGAATATGCATACACGATTGATCTGGACCCGGGTTTCCGTCTGGCAAGTACAGAGGAAGCTTCATTATTGCAAGATGATGTGCTGATGGATGTGCTTGAAAAGGCATACCGGGGGGATATGGAAACTTTGTTCACGAAAGAGGAGCTTTACACTTTAGTTGACAGCTTTGCATCTGACCGCAGTGACCAGGCGATCGAACTGTTGCTGCAGGAAATGTATAAAGTATCCCGTGTTCAGCCAAACCCGTATGAATGGCTGCGCGCATTGCCGGAGAAATACGATATTAATCCGGAAAGTCCGATTGATGAGTTGGTTATCGCGAAAGAAGTGCGCCCGTTTATTATCGGAAGCCTGAAAGAAATTGCCACACGGCTTGAAAAAGGCTTGCAAATTGTGTCCGTTACACCTGCTTTAGAGAAAAACAAGCCGTTGTTTGAAGCAGAATATACAGGGGTTAAGCATGTACTTGAAGCGATGGAAGAAGGCTCATGGGAACAAGCATATGAGCTAATCCCCGCTGTTGAGTTCGGACGGATTAAACCGTTGACGAAAAAGGATACGGAAGTAGATAAGCAATATTATGCGGTAGCGAAAAATCATCGTGATACGGCAAAAGAAATGCTGACAGATTTGAAGGAAACGTTTTTTGCGCGTCATCCAAAGTTGTATGTTCAGGAAATGGCGGCGACGAAGCCTATTATGGAAACGCTCGTAAAACTGACGATTGAATACAGTGAAGCGTTTAAAAAGGCGAAGCAAGAGCGCGGCCTGCTAGATTTTTCGGATTTAGAGCATTATGCATTGGAAATTTTGACAGATGAAGAAAGCACGTCAAATCCACCACAGCCATCCGATGTAGCATTGAATTTCCAGAAGCGTTTCAAAGAAGTGCTTGTTGATGAGTATCAGGATGTCAATTTCTTGCAGGAAACAATTTTGCAGCTTGTGAAAAACGGCGGTGAGCAGGACGGGAATATGTTTATGGTCGGCGATGTGAAACAAAGCATCTACGCCTTCCGTCTTGCAGAACCGCGCCTTTTCCTTGATAAATATAAGCGATTTGAAGAGGACCCGTCCGGTACGGGAATGAAGATTGACCTGAATGCCAATTTCCGCAGTCGTTCGGAAGTGCTGGAAGGTACGAACTATGTATTTGAGCAAATAATGGACGAAGAAGTCGGCGAAATTGCGTACGATGAACAGGCAAAACTTAAATTCGGGGCGAGTTATGATGAGCAGCAAGTACCGATAGAATTAGTTTTACTGGAAGGCGATTCGAAAGCGCAAATCATTCCGGGAAGTGAAGAAGGATCCGAGGAAGAGAGCATCAGCGCGGCACAGCAGGAAGCCCGTTATATTATTCAGCGTATACGTGATTTAGTCGATCATGGTGGACAAGTGTACAATCCGAAAACGAAATCGATGCGTCCGGTCAGCTACCGCGATATTGTCGTATTGATGCGTTCCCGCACATGGTATACGACGTTTGCGGAGGAATTCAAGTTGGCCGGCCTGCCGCTTTACGCCGAAACGGATGGCGGTTATTTTGAATCGCTTGAAGTAATGATTATGATCAACACATTAAAAGTCATCGACAATCCGTATCAGGATATTCCGCTCGCTTCCGTACTGCGTGCACCGTTTATCGGTTTAACGGAAAACGAATTGGCGAAAATCCGTTTAATTAACGGGAAAGTCCCTTTTTATGAGGCATTAAAGCAGTATAAAGAAGAAGCAGCGGGTGACATGCCAATCGCAACAGAGGCTAAGCTTGAGAAGTTCTTTTCGATGCATCAGAAATGGCGTCAGTTTTCCCGTCACGGGGCATTGGCCGATTTAATTTGGCAAGTGTATTTAGATACGAATTATTACGAAATGGTCGGTGCGATGGCGAACGGCAAGCAGCGCCAGGCGAACTTACGGGCACTGCATGACCGTGCATTAAGCTATGAAAAATCATCATTCCGCGGATTGTTCCGCTTCCTGCGATTTATCGACCGGATGAGTTCGCGCGGAGATGATTTAGGAATTGCAAAATCGACGAGTGAAGCGGACGATGTCGTCACATTGCTCACAATCCACAAATCAAAAGGGTTGGAATATCCAGTCGTATTTGTAGCGGGAATGAGCCGTACATTCAATACGAAAGACTTAGGCAGCCGCTATATTTTCGATCAGGATTTCGGTCTGGCGATTAAATCGGTGAATCCGGATTTAAATATCATTTCGACTTCTTTACCGCATTTATATGTGAAGGAGAAAAAGCTCGCGAAAATGAAGGCGGAGGAAATGCGTGTCTTATATGTAGCGATGACCCGTGCAAAAGAACGCCTCATTTTAGTCGGCTCGATTAAAGATTGGGAAAAGCAGAAGGAAGAATGGGCATTTTATCAGGAACTGGAGGATACGGTGCTCCCTGCATACATTCGTTCAAAAGCGAACAGTTATTTAAGCTGGGTCGGTCCGGCTGTTGCACGTCATAATGATTTCCTGTTTGCCAATTACGGATACTCGAATGAAGCGGCAACAACGGAAAAATGGACGGTACGCATCATTCCAAATCGTGACTACTTACTTGCCAATGAAGCGGAAACGGTGGAGCATGAAGTGATTGAACAGGCAGTGAATGAAGATTTGGTTCAGCTGCTGGCGAAACGTTTCACGACACCGTATCCATATGCAAATGCGGTGACGAAGAAATCAAAAACTTCGGTATCGGAGCAAAAGCGTCTTGAAAGTTTGCAGCGAATGGAAGAAGAGCAGCTTTACAATATGGAAGCGAAGCGCTACGTAAAAACTGATGTACCGAGCTTTATGCTAAAAGGGAAAAAAGAACGGAAGCTTTCGGCAACAGAAGTCGGTACAGCTGTTCATGCCGTTATGCAGCATATCCCGCAGCAAGGGTTTTCGTCGATTGAAGAAACGGAAAGTTATATCCAGTCGCTTGTAGATCGTAAGCTGTTGCAGCAAATTGAAGCGGATGCAGTTTCAGCGGAAAAAGTATTTGCCTTTTTCAAAACAGAGGTCGGCGAGCGTTTAAAAAAAGCGAAGCAAGTACTAAGAGAAGAACCATTTACACTTAGTTTGAAAGATCAGGAAGGGGATGCCCAGATTGTACAGGGTGTCATCGACTGCATTTTTGAAGATGAACATGGAAACTGGGTGCTTCTCGATTATAAAACAGACTATATCGAACAGTATTTATTAGGCGATTTTGAGAAAATTAAACAAAAAATGACAAAGTCGTACCAAATTCAATTAAACTATTATCAGCATGCTGTCCAATCAATTAAGCGTATTGAAATAAATGAACGCATTTTATATTTATACAGTATTGGACAAGAAGTGAAAATAGATTAGGGGGATGGACGGTGGATTTTCGCCCAGTAGGTACGAACGAGCGTGTTGCAACACTGGATATATTGCGCGGAGTAAGTTTACTCGGCATTTTATTAGTAAATATGTTTGGGTTTTATTTACCGATGCCGCATATAGCGGATTTGAGCAGCTGGTTTAATGAAGTTCAGGATATAATACTTCAGCAGCTTTTGGATATTTATGTGCAAAGCAGCTTCTATCCGTTATTTTCTATGCTGTTCGGGTATGGATTAGCGATGCAATATGTAAAAGCAAATGAGACGGGCGCAGATTTTTACCGGTTTGCGCCGAAGCGTCTAATTTTATTATTTTGCATTGGGATGTTTCATGCGATTGTCATTTGGTGGGGCGATATTTTGGCCACGTACGCATTTTGCGGAATATTTTTAATCGCGCTAATTCGTTTGAAGGCAAAATGGCTCGTGCTTGTGGCGGTTGCGGTGAATGCTTTGTATCACGGTTTTAATTTAAGTTTATATGTCGCGGCAGGTTTCTTTACGGCGTCAACGGATAGTTTCTCTGTCGATATTGAAGCGATTCAAAGTGCCTTAACAGCATACGGTATCGGGAACTGGACGGATGCATTTATGCAGCGTCTTGATGATTTATCGATTCAGATGGGTGTCATGATGTGGATCTCGTCTTTATTTACGATATTACCTTATATGCTGTTTGGCGCAGCACTTGCGAAATGGCGTCTGATCGAGCGGGCAAATGAAAAAATCGCTGTCTGGATCATTTTGGCTGTAGCTGGTATTGGCGGCGGACTTTATATGAAGAGCCTGCCGATAGCCGGTAACCAAACATTCGGCAATGAGTACTTGCAAGTTTATATCGGCGGACCGCTGCTTGCGATTGGCTATATGGCAGTCATCACATTGCTGACACAATTGCCGGTCATAGTAAAACTGCTGTCACCAATTGCAAAGGCTGGTCGCATGTCTCTCACGCTCTACCTGATGCAGTCCGTTATTTGTACAGTGCTGTTCTACAATTGGGGCTTCGGTTTATACGGAAAAGTGGATGTGCAAATGGGAATTTATATGGCGGTAGGAATTTTCGTCATCCAAGTACTATTTGCGGAAATCTATTTTTCAAAATATAAACAAGGACCGATTGAAGCATTGCTGAAAAGATTTACTTACGGCAAACCTACGGACCGTAAAGCGTGAACAAAGAATGTAGTATTGTATAAAGTTTTATGCACCGAAAGCTTAGTTTTACGAATTAAGTTCCTTTTTGTCAGAAAAGTAAGGCAATTGTTCATGTTTTAATGTATGATGTAAAAAAACAGAAGGAGTGCTCCACGTTATGAAATTGTTATCATTTAAAGTAAACGAACAAGTAAAGTTTGGCCCAAAAGTGAAAAAAGAAGAGGCAGTTTGGGATGTAGTCGAAATCCAAAAACAACTTAATGTACTAAAAGACTTTCCGAAAACAATTATCGACGGGATTGCACATGGCTACGAATTTGTTGAACAGGTTCGTAAATTAGTAGAGGCAGCTCAAAATCATGAAGATGGAGCTCAGTTTAAACTGGCTTATTCTGATATTGAATGGCTGTCGCCAGTTCCTCGTACACCGAAAAATATTTTATGTGTTGGTAAAAATTACAGTGATCATGCCCGTGAAATGGGTGCAGAAAAGGCTCCGGAACATATCGTTGTTTTCACGAAGTCACCAACTGCAATTGCTCCGGATGAATCGACATTACCTGTGCATGCAGATGTGACGGATTCCCTTGATTATGAAGGGGAGTTAGCTGTCGTAATCGGCAAGCGCGGAAAAAATGTTCCGAAAGCAATGGCATTTGACTATGTGTTCGGTTATACAATTGCCAATGATCTTACAGCCCGTGACGCACAGGAGAAGCATAAACAGTTCTTCTTAGGCAAAAGCTTGGAAGGCAGCTGTCCAATGGGACCGTATTTAGTAACGAAAGATGAAATTCCTGATCCGCATGCATTATCAATTGTGACAAAAGTAAATGGTGAAGTACGCCAAAATGGATCAACGAAAGATATGTTGTTCACTGTTTCTGAAATTATTGAGACAGTTTCAAAATATGTAACGTTAGAGCCAGGCGATGTTATTTTAACAGGTACGCCGGCCGGAGTTGGAAAAGGGATGAACCCGCCGCAATTTTTAAAAGCAGGCGATGAAGTGAAAATCGCAATCGAAGGAATTGGAACTTTAGCAAACCGATTTGCTTAATATTTTTATAGCTGCGGATTGCTAGTTTCCGATATTAATAGGTAGTAGATTTCCAGTGTCAGGGGAAATCTACTGCCTTTTTTGCAGAAAAATATAGCTTTTTTATGACAACTCATTGAACTTGGAAGATTCAATTGAATTTATATGGCTTCACATGGTAGGATATTGCCTGTAGAGAATAAATAGAAGAGGTGGAAAATTCGTGGATTTCTTAACTAGTACGACACATATGCACATTACGACTTGGGTACTTGCATTAGTATTATTTTTTATCGCAGCATTATCCGGCAAAAAGTTGAAAGCAGTACACATGATCTTACGTTTAATGTATATTTTAGTAATCGTTACAGGGCTGTCTTTATTCCTTGAATGGCGCGACAAAATTTCTGAGAGCGGCATGAACTATGATATGAAAGTGTTATTTGGTATTTTAGTAATCGGCTTTATGGAAATGGTATTAGTACGTAAAAACAAAGGCAAATCTGTCAATATGTTCTGGGTACTGTTCGGTATCGTTCTATTAATTACATTATACTTAGGCTTAAGCATGGGTATCGGTGTAAACTTCTAATTAAAGAGTGAAGCGTGTAAAAAGTGGAGGTGGCTTTTTACACGCTTTTTTGTATGGGGGGAGGAGGAATTCTACTTTTACGGGGATTTGTTCTACTTTTGTAGTGTTTTGTTCTACTTTTGTAGTGTTTTGTTCTACATTAGGGAAGGGAAGTTCTCCTTTATATCAAAGATGTTCCACTTTTCTTGTTCATCGTTCAACATTTCATCCGGAAAGTTCTAATAACCCGGAACTTTCAACTTTAGCTGCAATTTGTTCTACCTTTTTAGAGATTGTTCCACATTTTATACAGGTAGTTTTAAGTCTCCTGCTCGACCTTCTATCTCTGAAACCTTCTAATAAAACACACCGAGCAATCAATTCCTAATCATATCAAACCCTCTATACACATTTCTGACACGTATTTGTTGAATTTCCTATAAATAACTATTAAAGCTAGCTACATTTATATCTTTTTTGGTAAAATGACGATGGACTGTATATGAAAGAGAGGGAAATGAATGGGATTTAATAAATGGTTTCGTACATTAGCTGCGGGTGTGCTGCTTTCGACTTCATTGTCAGTTGCTGCTGTTGCAAATGCGGAAGAGCGTACGATCGCAGATGAAAGTATATATGATGTTTTAGTGGACCGTTTCTTTAATGGTACCGGTAAAAATGATGATGATACAGTAAATGCGCAAGACCCGTCGATGTTTGCGGGCGGGGATTTCAGTGGACTGCTGAAGAAAATCGATTATGTAGCAAATATGGGCTATACGATTCTGTCTATTGGCTCTGTATTTGAAACTGAAAAATATGATGGTTCGATGCCAACGAGCTATACAATGTTTGACCACCGTTTTGGTACAGCAGACGAATTTAAAAAGATGGTCGAGGCTTACCAAAAACGTGAAATCAAAATGATGGTTGATTTCCCGATTTCCAATGTTAGTCCAAACCATGAACTTGCAGAAAGACAAGGATTTGTAGCATCTGAAAATGATGGGAAAATACAGTGGGACTTAACGAATGAAGAAGTACAGAATGAACTGATTAACAGTGCAGTACAATTTGTAAATACATATAAACTAGACGGGGTTCGTTTGACGAATATTGAACAAGCGGATACTGCTTTTTTAAATCGCTTTATCGAGCAGTTAAAAGCAGCAGGTGCCTATGTTATTGCGAATGCAGAAAGTGATGCAAATTTTGACGCGAAATTTTACAGTGATACTGCAGCCAACTTCACAAATGCATTTAAAAATGTCGATTTAAATACAACAGTACTGGAGCCTCATATCGAGGAAATGCTTTCAGGAACTCCGGTCTTATCGATGACCGATACAATATGGTCGGATCGCTTCACATTGGCGGCAACAGAGGAAGGCATGTATCCGCCGACACGCAGTAAAATTTCCATTGCGAGCACGCTTTTACTTCCTGGTGTGCCGATCGTACAATATGGATCTGAAATTGCGATGAATGGGGAAGCGGGTGTTGAAGCGCACCAATACTACAATTTTAAAACAGACTCGGAATTAGCAGATTATGTCGGAAAGCTCCAGTCATTACGAAATGATTCCGATACTTTGCGAAACGGGGAATTTAAATGGCTTGAAAATAAAGACGGCTATGTTGTATTTGAACGCAAATCCGATGAAGAAACATGGATTGTAGTCATTAATAATAGTAGTAAAACAAAACGTGTGCATATTCCGGTAGCTGAGCTAGGTGAAGGAAAAGAAATTCGCGGAATGTTCAACAGTGAAATCATCCGTGAAAATAAGGACGGCAACTATGCGATTATTTTAGACCGAGAAATGGTGGAAGTGTACCAAGTGATTGAAGCGCGTGGCATTAACACTTCCTATATTGTGGCACTTGGATTGGTCGTTGTGTTATACACAGCATTTATGATTGTAATTATGAAGCGCGGAAAAAAACGCCGTGCCGAAAATTCAGTTCAATAGTGAAACAGCCTGGAGAAGCAGACAACATGCTTTTCCAGGCTGTTTATAGTTTATTACAGTTTTAATCGGTCCTGCAGAAATTTCCCGATGCCGTCTTCGTTGTTCGATAGCGTAATTTCATTGGCAATTGTTTTCAAGTCGTCAATACCGTTACTCATCGCAACGCCAACGCCTGCGTATTCAATCATTTCCAAGTCATTGTCCTCATCGCCAAATGCAATAATGCGATCACGAGGAATGCCCATTTCTTTTGCAATATAGTCGATACCTACTGCTTTACTTAAACCTTTATGGACAATTTCGATAATCGGGAAGGGAGCTCCCCAACGACGATGCTCGATCAGTTCAGCGTGAACATCCTGTAAATGCTTGCGGATAATCGGTGTATTGACATCATCGGCTTGAATAAGCAAACTTGTCGGATTTTCCTTTAATGTATTTTTCAGATCGCCAGTTAAAATATTGGGATTACCCATATGCAGCAACTGAAGCACACCTTCATCTTCACGGTGAAGGTACACATCATCCAATACTTCGGCGATTAAGTTGTCGTATTCGTATTTATGAACCGATTCTACAACATCATGGACTACACTTAAATCGACTGTTGTATGAATCGTTTGCCACATCGGATTTTTAGGGTGGTGGATGAGGGCTCCGTTGAAATTGACAATCGGAGTTGTTAAACTCAGCTCCTGATAATAAAGCTGACTCGCACGATACGGACGTCCTGTCGCGATCATCACCTGATGACCTGCTTCTTTTGCTTTCAACAAAGTTTCCTTTGTCAGCGCAGAAATCTTTTTCTCGTCCGTCAATAAAGTGCCGTCTAAATCTAATACAATTAAATGTTCGTTCATAAGAGTAAGCCTCCTTTAGCCTGGGTATAATTGTAACGTGCAAAAATAGCATTCGTCAAAGTTTTGAAACATCGACCAATTTTTGCTAATGTAAACAAAGAGGTGAGAAATTTGATAGTTGATAAAGAACAATGGAAGTCCATTCCATTACTGCATGTATACGATGAAACGATGGATGAGCAAACACCGGTCGTTATTTTTCTTCATGGTTTTTTAAGCGCAAAGGAACATAATTTACATTACGCTTATCAGTTTGTGCAACAAGGTGTACGCGTTATACTACCGGATGCTTTAATGCATGGTGAGCGCTCGAATCAATTGACGGAAGACCAGATGAACTTTAACTTCTGGAAAATTGTATTAAAGTCAGTGGAAGAAGTACATACTATTTATGAAGAATTGAAGCTGAAAAACTTGGCAGGAAACAAGGTTGGAATTGCCGGTACTTCAATGGGCGGAATCGTCACTTCAGGATGTTTAGCGATCTATCCATGGATTGAAACGGCAGGTATTTGCATGGGAACGACAAGCTATACAAAACTGGCTCTCCATCAAGTAGAGGATTTAAAGCAAAAAGGCGTAACATTTCCGTTGTCTGAAGAACAGCAGACAGGCTTGCTTCAAATGCTGCAAAAATTCGATATGGAGCAGCATGAGGAATTATGGGCAAACAAACCGATTATTTTCTGGCATGGTGAGCGCGATACGGTCGTTCCTTATCATATGAGCCGAGATTATGTTGAACAACTGGAAAAAGAAAAAAAAGCAGAACATATTACTTATTTGGCAGAACGAAAAGCAGGGCATGCGGTTTCGAGAAACGGAATTTTGCAAGTCACGCAATTTATGGCGCAATGTTTGGCATAAATCTTGCGTTCTGCTATGATAAACAATAACACCATGGCGAAAGGGGAAATTTAATATGGCAATTGATCACGATATGAAAGAAAGTATGTTAGGTGCATTGGAAAACGTAATTGACCCTGAGTTAGGGATTGATATCGTCAACTTAGGCTTAGTATATGAAGTGGATTTAACAGACGAGGGCTTAGCAACTGTTACAATGACATTAACATCAATGGGCTGTCCACTTGCACCGGTTATCGTTGACCAAGTAACAACTGCACTTAGCGAATTACCGGAAGTAAAAGAAGTAAAAGTAGATATCGTATGGCAACCGGCATGGTCTAAAGACAATATGTCGCGCTATGCAAAAATGGCATTAGGCATTCGTTAATTAATAAGTGAATAAATGAATTGAAATTCGGTCATTTTGCGTATAGGCAAAGTGATCGTTTTTTATTAGAAACTTTGTGCAGGAAACAGGACGTAATTATTTGTTGTTTGACCAACTTTGACTTATAATAAAATTAATCAAAAAAGGTCAAACTAAATGAAAGGGTGCATTCTATGCAATTTAACCAAACACAAGATAATCGTCCGCCATTAGAACAATTTGGACGTAACTTAATTGAACAAGTAAAAAACGGTAAGATGGATCCGGTTATTGGACGAGATGAGGAAATCCGGAACGTCATTCGTATTCTGTCACGTAAAACAAAAAACAATCCGGTCCTCATCGGTGAGCCAGGTGTTGGTAAAACAGCGATTGTCGAAGGGCTGGCACAGCGGATTGTAAGACAAGATGTTCCTGAAGGATTAAAAGATGCGGAGCTTTATGAACTGGATATGAGTGCACTGATTGCCGGTGCATCATATCGCGGGCAGTTTGAAGAGCGGCTGAAATCCGTATTAAAGCAAGTGAAAGAATCAGAAGGGCGTATTATTTTATTCATCGATGAGATCCATACAATTGTCGGTGCAGGAAAAACAGACGGAGCAATGGATGCGGGAAATATGCTGAAACCAATGCTTGCACGCGGTGAACTGCATTGTATTGGAGCAACAACATTGGATGAATACCGTATGTATATCGAGAAAGATCCTGCATTGGAACGCCGCTTCCAGCAAGTAATGGTGCGAGAACCTTCTATTGAAGATACGGTCTCCATTTTACGCGGAATAAAAGATCGTTTTGAAGAACATCATCGTGGTGTACGCATTCATGACCGCGCGATTATTGCAGCGGCCCAATTAGCAAACCGTTATATTACAGACCGCTTTTTACCGGATAAAGCAATTGATCTGGTTGATGAAGCATGTGCAATGATCCGCATCGAAATCGATTCAATGCCACAGGAACTGGATCAGTTAACACGCCGCCTCACTCAGCTGAAAATTGAACAGCAGGCACTAAAAAAAGAAAAAGATGATGCGAGCAAAAAGCGTCTTGAAATTATTACAGATGAAATTGATACATTGGAAGTTTCGATAAAATCAATGAAGGAACAGTGGGAACTTGAGAAAAACGGCTTGCAAATTGTGCGTGATAAAAAAGATGAACTGAAAAAAATGGAAGCCGAGCGCGATGACTTATTTATTTCAGGCAGTAATTTAGCGCGGGCAAGTGAGCTCCAATATAGTAAAATCCCTCAGCTTGAAAAGGAAATCGCTGAACTGGAACTGCAGTTGAAACAGTCGGAAGGTAACAGGATGCTACGTGAAGAAGTGACTGAAGAAGAAATCGCTAAAATAATTTCACGCTGGACAGGTATTCCGGTAACTAAGCTTGTTGAAGGTGAACGCGAAAAACTGCTCCGTTTAAAAGAAACACTGCATGAACGGGTAGTCGGCCAGGACGATGCGGTAACGTATGTAACGGAAGCAGTTTGGCGTGCGCGTTCCGGTATTAAAGATCCGAATAAGCCGATCGGAAGCTTCTTGTTCCTCGGTCCAACCGGTGTCGGAAAAACGGAATTGGCAAAAGCGTTGGCCGCGCAACTATTCGATTCAGAAGACCATTTTATCCGTATCGATATGAGCGAGTATATGGAGAAACATTCTGTATCACGGCTAGTCGGAGCTCCTCCAGGCTATATTGGCTATGAAGAAGGCGGTCAGCTGACAGAAGCGGTACGCCGTAATCCATATTCCGTTGTGCTGCTGGATGAAATCGAAAAGGCGCATCCGGATGTCGCGAATATTTTACTGCAAGTACTCGATGATGGCCGCATTACCGATAGCCAAGGACGGATCGTCAACTTTACGAATACCGTCATCATCTTGACATCGAATATCGGTTCACAATTTTTACTGGAAGCATCAGAAGAAGCGGAGCAGCTTGTCCAAACGGCATTACGCCAGCACTTTAAGCCGGAGCTGTTAAACCGTATGGATGATATTATTATGTTCCATGCCTTATCGAACGAGCACTTCCATAAAATTGCCTGGAAATATGTAAAACAGCTTCAGGATCGGGTCGCAGAACAGGAAATTATGCTATATGTTGACGCGGAAGTTGTAGACTGGATTGTGAAGCACGGAATTGACCCGCAATTTGGTGCACGTCCGCTCAAACGCTTCGTCCAACGCCATTTGGAGACGATTGTTGCCCGTGAGCTGTTAAAAGGTGAAGTTACAGCAGGTGGAAGTTTATCGATCGCATTGGAAAATGAAGAGTTAGTTATAAAATCAAATTAAGTGTGAAAAAAGCTTGTGCGTGAATGCGTACAAGCTTTTTTAAATGTTCTAATAAGGATGGTTAAAGTTCTAATATAATTGAAAAAGTTCTAATAAAAGCCGGAAGTTCTAATATAAATGTCAGTTGTTCTAATAAGAGGTGCAACTGTTCAAATAAACGGGCCGACTTTTCTAATATCAAGGGCAAAACTTCTAATATTGCATGGAAGTTTTCTAATAAAATCAGCGCCACCGCAAAAATACGCGAAAATAACAAGGGGCTGTCCAGTAGTTTTACCGGACAGCCCCTTGTTATCTATTAGTGATGCTCTGCTTCAGCTTCTGGAGTTGATTCGTTTGGAATGATTGCAGCGATAATAATAACTAATACGCTGAATACTAATGATACGATTACGCCATTCATGAAGTTAAAATCTACACTTAATACAGAACTTACTACATAGTTTAGCATTGAAACTAATAAGAATGACCAAAAGAACGTAATGATATATTGCATCAAATTCACCTCATTGAACTTATTTATAACGTTATTGTGAAATTACATCTTCAATATCATACCACAAGCATTCATGAAATTAAAAGGGTGAATCAAATTATTCTTCAAGTTGTCATAAATGCTTGTATTTATTGCTTTTTTAAGTAGGAATTACGACAGAAAAGGAGAAGATTAGCTCGAAGATGTTTGTCTAAAAATGGAACGTTTTTGTACGTTCACGTTAGAAACGAACGAATACTTCTGACAACCATTTAATTTTATAACGATGTTTTACATATTAGTATAGCCATTTTAATCGGGAGAAAAATAAGAATAAATCCCCAATCCCTCTTTTTCCAGAAATTTTAATTGTGTTAAAAATAATTATGCTCTATAATTAGTACCAACTACTAATAATTAGTTATATTTTTGATTGATGAGAAAACAAGGGGGCTATTATATGAATGCCGGTATTATAGGGATGGGGAAATATGTTCCGGAAAAAGCTATAGCAAATAAGGATTTTGAAAAAGTTTTGGATACATCAGATGAGTGGATTCGTTCTCGGACAGGTATTGAAAACCGTTTTATCGCTGAGAATGAAGAAACATCGGATTTAGCATATAAAGCAGCAGTGCAAGCTATTGAAAATGCAGGTATAACACCAGATCAAATTGGTCTAATCGTTGTTGCAACGGTTACACAGGATCAGAATTTTCCTAGTGTAGCGTGTCAAATTCAAGAACGACTTGGAATATCGGGATGTGGCGCAATGGATGTTTCCGCTGCATGCTCAGGATTTATTTATGGAACGGCTATTGCAAAACAATTTATTGAGAGCAATAATTATGAATATGTATTAGTAGTAGGTGTTGAAAAACTGTCGAAAATTGTGGATTGGGATGACCGCAACACAGCTGTCCTATTTGGGGATGGTGCAAGTGCGGCTGTTCTAGGTAAAGTTTCGGAAGGGCGCGGAATTCTTGCGTTCGAACTTGGAGCTGACGGAACAGGCGGAAAGCATCTTTATTTAAATCCTGAAAACCATATTGCGATGAATGGTCGTGAAGTATTTAAATTTGCGGTGCGTCAAATGGGCGAATCAGCAGTAAATGTACTTGAAAAAGCAGGACTTACGAAAGAAGATGTCGATTATTTAGTACCGCATCAGGCTAACATCCGCATTATGGAAGCTGCAAGAGAACGTCTTGACTTACCAGAGGAAAAAATGTCGAAAACAATCCAGAAATACGGCAATACATCTGCCGCTTCAATCGGTATTTCAATCGTTGAAGATTTGGAATCAGGGAAAATTCAAGATGATGATATCGTTGTTTTAGTAGGTTTTGGCGGTGGCCTTACATGGGGAGCGCTCGCATTAAAGTGGGGTAAATAAGATCGTTGATGTGGGGAAAGATGGAACGAATGCTAAAATCGTCACTGCCTGTGACAAAGCATTCGTGATCAACATCGTATTGGCCCCAAATCAGAAATGAAAATCAACCTTTAAATAGGAAAAGAACTTAACTTAGAAAAGGGTGTTAAATAATGGAGAAAAGAAGAGTTGTTGTTACAGGAATCGGTGCAGTAACGCCAGTAGGAAACAGTGCAGAGCAAGCATGGGAAAATGTAATTGCAGGCAAGTCTGGTATTGGACCATTAACACGTGTAGATGTAAGCAAGTTTCCGGTATCTGTAGCTGCTGAAGTAAGAGATTTTAATATAGAAGATTATATCGACCGAAAAGAAGCTCGGAAGATGGACCGTTTTACACATTATGCATTAGCTGCTTCAATGATGGCTGCAAAAGATGCCAACTTAACAATTACCGAAGAAATGGCACCGCGCGTAGGTGTTTGGATCGGTTCTGGAATCGGCGGAATGGAAACGCATGAACAGCAGTTTCTAACATTCCAGGAACGCGGTGTTCGCCGTGTTAGCCCATTCTTCGTACCGATGATGATTCCGGATATGGCTTCTGGACAAGTATCGATTTATCTGGGGGCAAAAGGGGTAAACTCTTGTTCCGTAACGGCTTGTGCATCGGGAACTAACTCGATTGGTGACGCATTTAAAGTAATTGAACGTGGAGACGCGGATGTGATGATTACAGGTGGAGCAGAGGCGCCAATCGTAACTATGGCGGTAGCAGGCTTCTGTGCAAACACAGCGTTATCGTTAAATCCGGACACGGCAACTGCATCACGTCCATTCGATAAAAACCGTGACGGCTTCGTTATTGGCGAAGGCGCAGGAATTTTAATTTTGGAAGAGTATGAACATGCAAAAGCACGCGGTGCGAAAATTTACGGTGAAGTTGTTGGATATGGCTCAACTGGGGATGCCCATCATATTACAGCACCGGCTCCAAACGGTGAAGGTGCAGCACGTGCGATGCAAATGGCAATCGATGATGCACAAGTATCGCCTGACCGAGTTGGTTACATTAATGCACACGGTACGAGTACACCATATAACGATTTATTTGAAACACTGGCAGTTAAGACTGTTTTTGGTGACCATGCTTATAAATTGGCGATGAGCTCAACGAAGAGTATGACAGGCCATTTATTAGGTGCTGCAGGCGGTATTGAGGCTATCTTTACAGTACTTGCATTGAAGGAAGGTATTTTGCCTCCGACAATGAATTTACACGATCCGGATCCGGAATGTGATTTGGATTATGTACCAAATGCCGCACGCAAAGCGGAAGTTGAATATGCATTAAGCAATTCACTTGGCTTCGGTGGACATAATGCTTGTTTATTGTTTAAAAAAATTACAGATTAATAAAATGACAAAAAACGAACGTGCTTCTTCTATCGCACGTTCGTTTTTCGTATAGTTGTACGAAGGATGGTGTTTTGTGACACGTTTCGTACTTTTTTTATTTTTTTATGGGCTCAGTGTCATGTCGATCAGTAACATGATTTTATACTTGAATTACCGCACACTCGGTTATTCATGGCATGCTGTATTAATGTACATTGTACATGGAGCAGAGTTGTATATGCTGCTTGTTGCTATTGGCGGGATGATTAGCGTCGTTTACGGCCTAAGCCCATCGCGTTCTCCATTTTCTTAAGTGTTTTAGAGGCAATGGCATTCGCTTTTACTGCACCCTCATCCAAAATTTCATCAAGTTCCGGTGAGTCAATAAGTGCATAATAGCGTTCTTGAATTGGTGTTAAGTGGTCAATAACAGCCTGTGCTACTCCAGCTTTAAAATCACCATAGCCTTTGCCTTCATACTTTGCTTCTAAATCTGCAATTGCTGTTCCGGATAAGGCAGATTCAATAATAAGCAAGTTTGATACTCCTGGTTTGTTTTCAATATCAAATTTAACGATCCCCTCAGAATCAGTTACAGCAGATTTGATTTTCTTCTCAATTTCTTTTGCTGTATCAAGCAGGCGGATTGTCGCTTTTGTGTTCGTATCTGATTTTGACATTTTTTTCGTAGGCTCTTGCAATGACTTGATACGAGCGCCTTCTTTCGGCAGTTTAATATCAGGAATCGTTAATACGTCATTGTAGCGCTTATTAAAACGCTCAGCTAAATCGCGTGTTAATTCGATATGCTGCTTTTGGTCTTCGCCAACCGGTACGATGTCTGTATTGTAAAGAAGAATATCGGCAGCCATTAAAGGCGGGTATGTTAATAGTGCCGCAGAAACAGATTCTTTACCTGTTGATTTGTCTTTGAACTGTGTCATACGCTCTAATTCACCGATTGAAGCGACACATTGCAGCATCCAGCCGGCTTGTGCGTGGGCAGGGACTTCCGACTGAATAAATAAAATCGATTTTTTCGGGTCAATGCCACATGCAATATACATCGCTGCCAATGAGCGGATATTTTTACGCAGTTCCAGGCGATCCTGCGGCACCGTAATTGCATGCTGATCCACGATGCAATAAATGGCGTTGTTGTTTTCCTGTAGAGCAGGGAATTGTTTAATCGCTCCGATATAGTTCCCTAAAGTAATAGTTCCTGTTGGTTGTACACCTGAAAAGATTGTTTTCATTGGGTGTTCCTCCTTAAAATCAAATGAAAATAAAAAAACATCATGCGTCCTCTATTCGAAAATAGAAGGGACGAATGATGTTAAAATCCGCGGTACCACCCAGCTTGCCTTAATTGGCCACTTTTCTTCGTAACGTGAAGGCGACGAGCTGGACTACTAATAGAAACGTTCATCAAGCTAACTCGGAAGTCCATTCCATTTAACGAATGATCTGTTTGCACCAACCACAGACTCTCTAGGCATTCTTATTAAATGTACTACTCTTCGTCATTGTTTTTCATAATCTTGAAAGGATTATAACGTAACTAATGAAAAGAAAGCAATCGTTTTATTTTAAAGAAACAGGAATAAAACGAAGAAAAAATGGAAATAGTAGTAAATAGATAATTAAATTATATGAAATGGCATCATATTATCTGATTTTTTTCTCAATTACATTTTGTTAAATGAGAAAAAACATCAAAAATCAGTACGTTTTATTTTGCTATTTTACGGGTAAAATTTGTTATGGCACAAAATTATAAAAAGAGTGCTTATTAGAGAGAAATGCGTAATAAAATTTATTACGTAAGTTGAATTATTTGTTGACATTGTATATTCAAACATGGGTTATTCATGTATAATGGGAACAGAATCTTAAATTAAATTAATTCTAAATTGAGTTTTACTTATACATTTGTGCTTCTACATTAACAGGAAGCAACATCTAGCAATTGAATTGAAATCAATTAGAGAGGGAGTGAGCCAATGTTAGTAACATTATTTACTTCACCAAGTTGTACTTCATGTCGAAAAGCAAAAGCATGGTTAGAGGAACATGATATCCCATATACAGAACGCAACATTTTTTCCGAGCCACTTACAATTAGTGAAATCAAAGAGATTTTACGAATGACAGAAGATGGTACAGATGAAATTATCTCAACGCGTTCGAAAATTTTCCAAAAGTTGAATGTCGATGTTGAAACATTGCCGTTACAACGATTATATGAGCTTATTCAGGAATATCCGGGACTATTACGTCGTCCGATTATTTTAGATGAAAAACGTCTGCAAGTTGGTTATAACGAAGATGAGATTCGTCGATTCCTGCCTCGTAAAGTACGAGCATACCAGTTGCAAGAAGCCCAACGCATGGTTAACTAAATATACCGCTCATGATGTTACGGATGCATATTGTGCAATTGTAGCATCTTTTTTTTATTTTAGAACATATTAGAAAGAGACCTTAAGGACTTGATTTAAATTGTTTCGTACAATACAATTTCAATTATTCAAATAATTTACGCTGAATAATGTTTTTCCTTTTCATTTTAATCCAATCCATCATACAATAGAGTTATAGATACTTCTAATATTTAAAAGTATCTGAGTTCCGATGCAATAGAACGCCATATTGTATGCCACTTGGAAATAAAGCGACGTTCTATACAATGACTGTGAAGGGAGTTGAGGTCTAATGGACATCGAACGCATTAACGAAAATACGCTAAAATTATTTATTACGTATAGTGATATCGAGGACCGCGGTTATACACGCGAAGAAATTTGGTACAATCGCGCAAAAGGTGAAGAGCTTTTCTGGGATATCATTGGTGAAATAAATACAGATGATTATTTCGATTTAGATGGTCCAATTTGGATTCATATTAACGCTTCAGAAAGTGGATTGGAAGTCGTTGTTACACGCGCGTCTGTAGGTAATGACTCCGAAACTTCTTCAATGGCTGGCAACTTTGAAGATGACCTTCATATATCAGATCAATTAAATGAAATGGAAGAATCGATCTTCAATGCGATTGGCAAAGCAGCAAAGGAAGAAGAACAATCGCTTGAAAACGCCCGATTCCGATTTAAAGATATTGACGAACTAATACCTCTTGCAAAACGCGCAGCACCATTAGGAATAGAGTCCGTGTTGTATAAATGGGAGGATTACTACTATTTATATGTAGATTTAAAAGATTTGGAAAGCCAGGAAGCGAGAAATATCATCGCTTTATGTACTGAATATTTAGCGGCTTCCAAAATTACAGCGCACCGCCTTGAAGAGTATGCGGAGAAAATCATTGCTGAAGACTGCTTCGAAACAATCATTACGTATTTTGAGTAGGAAAGCAGTTTACGAAAGCCACCTGATTATAGGTGGCTTTTTTATGTTGGGTGGGGAGAAGCCGATTCTGAAGGAGGAATAGTAGAACTTGGAAGTGAAAAAGTAGAAAATTGCATGGGGGAAGTGGAACATAGTACGTGGAAAGTAAAACATAGCATGGCGAAAGTAGAACAAGCTGACGGAAAAGTAGAAAGTTCATTCCTAAAAGTAGAACGGCACTTGATAAAAGTAGAAATCCATTGAAAAAACCAGTTTCCAATAGTTACTATTTATAAGTTGAAAAATGTATATGTATTTCATTAAGATGGATAAAAAGGAGTGGAAGCAAATGCTGGTCGCAATGACCGAACAACAGCAATTATTCCATTTAACATCGAAATATCCCTTGGATGAACTGCAAAAATTAAAAAAACAGCAATCCTTTTTCTGCCCCCAATGTAAAGAACAGCTTTTATTAAAGGCTGGACAAATAAAAATTCCTCACTTTGCACATCAAAAAAATAGTGAATGCGATTCTTTGTTTTCGGAAGGGGAATCTGCTGCACATCTCCTTGGGAAACAACAACTCTTCCACCATTTTTCGAACCTTCAGCTACGTACAGTACTTGAACCGTATTTACCGCAGCTTCAACAGCGACCGGATCTTCTCCTCACATTTAAAAATCGTCAATATGCAGTCGAATTTCAGTGCAGTCCAATCGCGAAACCATCTTTTCAACAGCGTACAAGCGGATATTTGCATGCAAATATAACGCCGATATGGATTTTGCATACTCCCGATAAATTCAAAGGTACCGGTATCTTAAAAGTTTCAATCAATCATACAAACACTCAATTTATACAACAGTATAAAAAACAGAAATTCCTCATCACCTATGATGTAAAAAGCAAAACCTTCTACTATATTAGCAATTTAATCCATCTTCATAAATTGCAGTATTTTGCTGTTGTTAAAAAATTGCCTCTCAGTCAACAACGTTTTCCGCTCTTAGTTCCAGAAAAAATATCAAAATCCCAATTTCATCTGCTCCTGAAAAACTATAGGAAATATCGGGAATACTATATCCATCCCCGTCTCCTATTAAGCAAAAAAGGGGTTAACGATCAATTTTTCCGTTCAATTTATGAATTAAGGCTAACGATGACGGATTTACCGATTTTTTTAGGGATTCCTGTGTGCAATACGCATGCTTTTAATC